>JAEEGT010000062.1 GCA_016280465.1 Lachnospiraceae bacterium
GTGGTATGCTTTCTTGTTGTTCGCTATTAACTTTATCGGTTCTTCTTTTGCCATAATCATACCACCGAATAACTGATATTAATATAATAACACAAATCTTATATCATTCAAATAAACTATGAGTATCTAGAATTCGTTGCGACCCTTTTTGTAAAAGTCATGTACGGGGCTTCCCGCGTCGAAATCGGCTATTATAAAGTCCACGGTCCGCTGGGAAATATCCACGGCTCTTACGCAGACTTTGATTTTCTCGCCAAGCCTGTAGGTAATGCCCGTTCTTTCCCCCGAAAGTTCATACTTCTGCTCATTGTAAACATAGTAATCTCCCGTCAAAGAAGAAACATGGACAAGACCCTCAACCGTGTTTTCAAGTTCCACATATATGCCCCAGTTGGTAACACCGCTGATAACGCCCTCGTATATGTCGCCTATATGCTTCTGCATGTAACGTGCTTTTTTAAGTTTAACGGTTTCACGCTCACACTCGTCGGCACGACGCTCGAGACGGCTTGATGCACCGGCAACTTCCGTAAGGATTGCAGCATAATGTGCTTTCTTTTCTTCCGTAAGCCTGCCCCGCAAATCGTCCTTGATAATCCTGTGAATCTGAAGATCCGGATATCTTCGGATGGGGGATGTGAAATGGGTGTAATAATCGCAGGCAAGGCCGAAATGGCCCTCGCATTCGGGTGAATACTTGGCCTGCTGCATGGAACGAAGGATCAGCCTTGACAAAAGGGCTTCTTCATCGGTCCCTTCGATCTTCGCAAGGAGTTTCTGGAATTCCTTGGGATGGATCTCGCTGCCTGTGCCCTTGATGTTATATCCGAAATTGCGGATAAAGGTCTGAAGCTTCTTTATCTTTTCTTCTTCGGGCTCACCATGAATTCGATAAAGAAAAGGAACGCCCTGCCAGTAATAATGCTCTGCCACGGTTTCGTTGGCTGCAAGCATGAAGCTTTCGATGAGTCTGGTGGCCTCGTTTCTTTCGTAGGGCTTAATCTCTATTGGCTCGCCGTCCTTATCAAGCAGGATCTTGGTCTCGGGGAAATCAAAATCGATGGCGCCCCGCTTAACCCTTCTTTCACGAAGAATCAGTGAAAGCTCCTGCATCTTAAGAAGCATGGGAGTTACATCCGAAAACTGTTCCTGCATCTCCGGGTCATTATCTTCAATGATCTTTTTGACCTGGGTGTAGGTCATGCGGTGTCTTGTCTTTATAACGGATTCCGTGATCTTATAGTCCTTCATGGAACCCTTCTCATCGAATTTCATGATACAGGACAAAGCAAGACGGTCCTCTCCCTCATTAAGGGAGCAGATACCGTTTGAAAGGGCATGGGGAAGCATGGGAATGACCCTGTCCGCCAGATACACACTGGTGCCTCGCTTAAGCGCTTCCCTGTCGATTGCGGAGTTCTCCTGAACATAATTGGACACATCCGCTATATGAACACCGAGAACGAACAAATCGTCCTCAATTTCAAGACTTACCGCATCGTCCAGGTCTTTGGAATCCTCGCCGTCGATGGTAACCATAAGGGTGTCGCGAAGATCCGCGCGGCCTTCACAGTCCTTATCGCTTACGGGTTTAAGAGCCCGCTCCGCCTGATTTAAGACCTTCTCGGGAAAAGTATCGGGTATACCGAAAGCAAGTGATATGGAAAGGATGTCAACTCCCGGATCGTCCATATGTCCGATGACGCGCACGATCTCACCCTCGGGGTTTCTCCTTGCATCGCCGTAATCGGTGATATTTACCAAAACCTTGCTGCCTGTCACGGCAGAACCGCATTTCTCCTTGGGAATGAATATGTCCCTGTCTATCTTTGTATTATCGCAGATAACGAAACCAAAATTCTTGCAGGCCTCGAAAGTTCCTACAAAGGTATCGGTACATCGCTCGATGATTCGAACCACCTTGGCCTCTTTGCGCCTGTCTTTGGACACATAACCGGAGCTTACGATGATCTCAACCTTGTCACCATGAAAAGCATTGAGGCTCATACCCTCGGGTACAAAGAAATCCTCGTCGATACCTTCAACCGTAACAAAACCGAAGCCTCTCTGGTTGCCTATATAGGTACCCTCCAGGGTTTTCTCCTGTTTCTTTGAGGACTTGCCGTCGGAAAACTGAAGCTTGCCGCGCTTTGAGACCTCGATCTTACCCTCACTGATAAGTTCGTCCAGGCACTGATCGAAATCATCCCTGTCCCCGTCGGAAACCTGCATAAAAACAGAAAGTTCCTTTCTTCGCATGGGAACATACAGAGAATCCTTAAAGAGCTCCAGTATTAAGTTTTTACGCTTGTTCTTCTTATCGTCCATAACTAATAGAATAAAAAACCACTCTGTTAAGAGTGGTTTCAAAAGGGTTCTGATTAAAACTGAATGTTAAGCACCGCCGCAAGGATTATGAACGCTGCCGCAAGTCCCTGTGTGACTTTCATGAGCACGCCTTCCATGCTGCGCCCCTTGGCCTTGCCCCAGTAGGTCTCTGCTGCTCCGCTGATGGCTCCGAGCCCCGCGGACTTACCTTCCTGCATCAATACCACGATCAAAAGTGCCAATGAAACCAATATAAAAATAATTGTCAAAACTACTCTTAATGCTGCCATATAATAGCCTCCTAAACTCAAAGCAAGTTTTATACTATCATAGCGTTACGGGTTTTTCAAGTAAAACTTTCACGAAAAAGAAAATCACCGCTTAAGCACTTCCAGTATGCCTCCGTCATGGATATGGGAGTGATCGTAATAGGTCTGCCCTACTCCCGCTCTCTTAAAGAGTTCAAGGAGATGTCTTGCCTGTTCTTTTTGCCCGGTACTTGCATTGGGATAACAGCCCCACTCACCGAAAAAGCAGGGAATATCAAGAGAATCTGCTTTTTCCAAAAGGCTTCCGAAGATAAAATCGACTCTTTCGGTGCCTCCGGTCTCATAATCCGAAGTGTCCACCAGGATATCATAGCCGTGGGGTGCCCAGGCCTGGTTTTCGATCTGTCTGCCGTCGGGATAACAGGCCGGCTGCACTTCGCTTGGGATCCCCGCATTGGCAAAGTAATTGCTTTCGAGTATCAGTATGGTATCCTTGTCGACACTTCTGATGGCAGTGCCAACCTCGTCGTAGAAAGGATTAAGGATACCCGTTTCAAAAGAAGCTGTAATTGGCATGATCTTTCCGACGATATTCATGATGGTACTCTGGTCTTCAAGGTTTGAAAGCTCCACTCCGCCCTGCATGAATTCATTGAGGATAAGTGCCACCTCGCCACCAACGGTACCGGGGAAGGGTTCATTAAATACATCGTAACCGATGACATAAGGGTTATCACAATACCGCGCCGCTATAAATTTCCACAGGCTCACAAAACGGGTCCTTACACCCACTCCGTCCGCTGCGGGCGCATCTTTCCAGAAATTGTCAAAAGAAAGCTGAACCGCCGGACTTACAAGATAGGATTCGCTCCAGAGTTCGGTCCTGACATGCTCCGCCCCTTCATCGACAGTGGCCCACTCAGGTGCCCCGTCCTCGAATTTTGCTCCGTAAAGGTCCTGATGCATATCAAGGAACACGGGTATTTCATGAGCCGCCGCAAGTGAGATTATCCGGTCGATCTTTGAAAAATAATCCTCCGAATATACGCCCGGTACCGGTTCTGCCATACACCACTGAAGCCCCAGACGGACCAGGTTAAAACCGTTTTCTTTTAAAAACTTGAATTCTTCCTCCGTATAATTGCCTATACAGCCGACGGTTCTGTCTTTACAGACCATATTAATGCCGTAAGGCACGAAATCACGACCCTTATCATCAATAAAGCGCTTCCCCGAAACCCTTATGACCTTACCTGCCATCCTCTGACACCTCATTTCCTCTTGCTTTGACATTAAAGTCCGATATCTCCCGCTCCAGTTTCCGCCCTATGGGGAAGAAAAGCATGGGAATAAAGCCGATGATACACATGATAATGGGAACAAGACCCGCTCCCACTCTGATACCCCATACGGCTGACTCGCTCTGAACCTCCGCCAGTCCGTCATAACCGTAGCGGCTGATGATATTTGAAAAAATGGTGGCCTGAAGTGCGGTGAGGGACGTGGTAAGCAGGGCGAAAAGTCCTCCGTAAAGCCCTGTTTTACGGGTACCGGACTGCATCTCATCATAGTCTATGAGTTCTCCGTTTAGTACAACACCGGCTGTCTGGATAACATTGAGCGCAAAAACGATAAAGGTATAGCTTATGATGGCCTGCCAACCTTCAGTTATGAACAAAAGGCTTACAAAACCTAAAACTGCAGGAATAAAAGAAAGCAGGGTTATGAATTTGCTTCCGTACTTTTTGATAAGCTTACCGGCAAAAGGAAGCAATGCAAGCATTATAAGCCCCGGGATAACATCCGCAAGGGTAGCCATTACACCGTCAGCTTTAACCACATGATCCATGAAATAAAGGAAGGGCGTGAAATAATATCCTATCGCTCCCCTGGCAATTATATAGAACAAAAGATATGTGATAAAAGGCCTTGAAAAGACGATCCTTTTAACATCCTTCCAGATATCGGAAACATTCTTATGTTCCGGCGGAGTTGCGGTCTCATAGAGCTTCGCATAGTCCTTAAGGCCGTGCAAAGCAACAAAATACATAACGGCATTGACAAGGATGACCACCGAGAAAACCGGGATTATATAGGCGCGCTTACCGCCTCCCACAAGCAAAAGTGTGGGAATGATGGTGGTGATGGCTCCGAGAACATTACCGATGTAGGTCCTGATGACCTCAACATCGACTCTTTCTTCTTTATCCGGTGCAGCCAGCAGGAAATAGGACTGATAGGCCACGGAATAGACCGTATAAGCCGTATCGAATATAAACAGCTCGCCCAGCAATACCCAGAAGATCACCCAGTCGTTCCAGGAAGGCGAGGATAACAGCATAAAGAAAATGGACACAAGCATAGTGGGTGCCGTTACCTTCATAAGGTATACATACTTGCCCCGTTTCTTATTGAAGGGCTTTTTGTCGATATAAGCCCCAAGGAGCGGGTCGTTTATGGCATTCCAGATACTGTAGAGCAGGTAGATCCAGCCATAGAATTTGGCATCCAGCCCTATGATATCCGTATAAAATTTCATCAGTGTATTGTGGATGATGATCGGTCCGATGACAGACGCGGGACCCGGAAGCGCCAGTGCTATCTTCCGGCTGAAAGAAAGAAGGCCCTTGGATCTTTGCTTATCCGTGCCTTCAGGTGATGTTGAACCCATAAATAACCTCCCCAAGCATTATTATCTGTAACCCATATCAATTATAAGACCATACAGGGCGAATGTCGATAGCGGATGTGAATTTTGATTCACGAGTTATGTCCTGTGACCGTAACCCCGGCGCTTATGCCATAAAACGCTTTTACTCATACAAAAACCCCACACCAAAAGGTGTGGGGTAATCTGTTCTTTCAGTAATAAACACTTACGGGACCCTTATTTAAGAATAAGACTCTTACCTGTCATCTCCTTGGGCTGTTCCTTACCCATGATCTCGATAAGGGTGGGAACGATATCAGCAAGGCATCCGCCTTCACGAAGCTTTACATCGCCGCAATTTACAAGGATAAAAGGTACGGGATTGGTGGTATGAGCGGTGAAAGGCTCTCCTGTCTCATAATCCACAAGCTGCTCTGCATTACCGTGATCGGCACAGATAAAGAGGGCTCCGTTGTGCTCCTTGATAAGTTCAACGATCTCGCCTACGCACTTGTCAATGACTTCGATGGCTTCAACAGCCGCATCAAGGACACCGGTATGACCAACCATGTCGGGGTTAGCGAAGTTACAGATGATAACATCGTAGTATGCGCTGCCGTCTTCGTTCTTTTTCGCGATTGCTTCACTTAACTTGTCGCAGACGGTATAAGCGCTCATACGGGGCTTCTTGTCATAGGTGGGAACATACTTGGGAGAGTTAACAAGAATACGGTCCTCGTCCTTGTTGGGCTCTTCCACGCCGCCGTTAAAGAAGAAGGTAACGTGTGCATACTTCTCGGTCTCGGCGATACGTGCCTGCTTCATGCCGTTAGCCGCAAGCCATTCACCAAAGGTATTGGTAAGGGATATCTTGTGGAATGCAACGGATTTGTTGGGGATGGTGGGATCGTAATCCGTGAAGCAAACATATTTAACATCAAGACGCTTTCTTGCAAAGCCCTTGAAATCATCATCGCAGAAAGCACGGGTGATCTCTCTTGCACGGTCGGGACGGAAGTTAAAGAAGATAATGGAATCTCCGTCCTTGATGGTGGCAACGGGTGCACCGTTCTTCATAACAACGGTAGGCTTAACGAACTCATCGGTCTCGCCTCTGTCATAGCTTTCCTGGATCGCAGCAACTGCGGAATCAGCCTTAAGACCCTCACCCTTTGTAAGAGCGTTGTAGGCAATCTCAACTCTGTCGTAGTTGTTATCTCTGTCCATTGCGTAGTAACGGCCGGAAACAACGGCGATCTCTCCTACGCCCAGTTCTTTCATCTTGTCTTCAAGCTGCTTTGCATATTCGATACCGCTTGAAGGAGGTGTGTCACGTCCGTCAAGGAAAGCATGAACATAAACCTTCTTAAGGCCGTTTCTCTTGGCAAGTTCCAAAAGTCCGTAAAGGTGGGTGATGTGAGAATGAACGCCGCCGTCGGAAAGAAGTCCGTACATGTGGAGTGCGCTGTCGTTCTTCTTGCAGTTTTCAACGGCTTCAAGCAAAGCTTCGTTCTCAAAGAAGGTTCCGTCCTGGATTTCCTTGGTGATTCTGGTA
>JAEEGT010000063.1 GCA_016280465.1 Lachnospiraceae bacterium
GACAGATACCGCGATGCCTGGCCCATATATCTTCAAAGCAAAGGTGACGGCCAGAGTATTATGCTTGCATACATAGCCGCCCTTCTTATCAAACTCTTCGGCGGAGTCTACAGTGTGTGGTTCATCCGTCTCCCTATGACCCTCTTTTCTGCTCTGACCCTTATTTTCGGCATGAAAATTGCCGGTGAAATGTTCGGCAGAAGAACCTTCTACCCTGAACTCACCGGCCTCATTATAGTTTTTGCTCCCTATTTCATCATGCAAAGTCGCTTTGGTTTGGACTGCAGCCTGATGTTGGGTGTCTCAACGGTATTTCTTTACTTCTTCATCATGGGCATGAAAACTTTCTCCACAAAATACTATGTTCTGGCAGGAATCTCAGGCGGGCTTATGCTCTACACCTATGCCCTTTCACATGTAATTCTTCCTCTGTTTCTTATCATCGCTGCTGTCTATATGATAATCATACGTCAATTCAGGATAAAAAAATGGCTCATTGCAGGTATCTGCCTGTTGCCCTTCGCCGCTCCATTTATTTATTTCCATATAGTCAACACCTTCAGACTTCCTCAGACGAAATTCCTGTTTTTTACCATAACTAGGATCAAATTTTACAGGAATTACCAAATCAATCATCCTACATGGGAGTTATTTGCAAGGTTCTTCCGCAATATGTTCATCGGAAGCAACTGGGTTCATGAAGTTGTCAAAGGCTATCCGCCTCTTACCTATGCCGCAATTCCGCTCTGTGCCATCGGTTTTATCAGTGCTCTTATCCGAATCATCAAAAGCGCAAAGAAAAAGCAGGCTTCTCCCTTCTTTCCCATGGCAGCCTGGCTCATTTCTTCCTGTGCATTCTTTTCCTGTGTGTATTCGGAAGTATACCGCGTAAACTTTGTTTTTGTCGCAATGACACTCCTTATGGTAACAGCCGTCTATACATTAATATCGATTTTCAAATCCGCACCCGCAAAGATATGCGGCATTATTGCCGCCGCATTGCTTTCCGCAGTGTTTTTTGTTCAAGCCGGTATGTTTTCCAAATACTATTTCACGAAGTATTCAAAGGATCATCCATGTCCCCTTATGTTTGCCCATACCATAGGAGAAGCCTGTGATTATGTTCTGAATGACGAATATCTTTCAAAGCGCACCACATACACATCGGAGATGATGATATACCACTTCCTGGAAAGCGGCATTTCTCCCTACGAATACGATATTAACGAATATTTGCAAGGTAAGACTAAGATTAAGTACTGTGGTGTTCATCCCAATGATCCGCCCGAAGATGACTGCAATTACATAATCTCCAAAGATATATATACACTTTTCCAAAAGAAATTGATAAACGAGGGATTTACAGTCGTTGAGTTCCCGGAAAGTCGTTTATTCTACAAATAATCGTAGAGAAAAATAACCCGATGGTTTTATCCATCGGGTTATCTCATGTTTTCTCCGCTATATCCTTATACTGTCGGTATTATGAACCCTGATAATCTGAAGCAGGCGCTTGGCCGGTCGTATTCACAGTGCTTTCGTCGCATCGACGACATTCCCAATGATACATTGTAATGCTAGGATCTCCCTGATCCTGTTCCTCATAATCAACATACCAGTCATGTCCTAAAGCAGGTTCTTCAACAAAATTGTTTAATTGCTGACATACAGTACACTGTGTCGCATGCATTCCTGAATGTAAGCAATCAGGATCTCTCCAATAACCACAAACATTTATATAATCGGTAACTTGGAAGTTATGTGCAGGTCTTGCAAGTTGAACATCCTGTGTAGCCCCGCAGGTCCTACATTTCTGGTGGGAATATGCTTCAGGCTCATCGGGATCACATGTGGGAGTTTCTCTGGAAAGTTCTTCCCAGTTGTGTCCGTTTGCCGCTACAGACTGAACATTTTCTTTGCCGCATACCGAGCAAACCTGTTTTCTTTCGCCCTTAGCGGTACATGTGGGTGCGGTAGTTTCAATCCAGTCGCCGTATTTATGTCCGGTGGCTTTAATCTTTTCTGTTTTAAATTCTTTACCGCAAATCGGGCATGCCTTGGCGCGCTTACCCTGAGTCTCACATCCGGGTTCTTCAACCACTACCCATTCCGCATCGGCGTGACCTGTTGCCTTAATCTCTTCGGTTTCAAGCACGGATCCGCAGACTGTACACTTAATTGCTTTTTCTCCTTTGGTTTCACATGCGGGTTCTAACGTTACTTCCCAGTCACCGAGCTTGTGACCCAAGGCTTCAAGCACTTCAGTCTCCATTATCTTGTCGCAGATAAGACACTGTTTAACTCTTGTACCTGTAGTTTCACATGCAGGTTCAAGAGTAACTATCCACTCTCCTGCCACATGGTCGTGCTCTGAATTCTTAAGAAGCGCGATCAGTCTGTCCACACTGTCTTCGGGCAGTTTATTGTAATCAAGTACCCAGGTGTCTCCGGCGGAATTACCGGGCACGAACTCCGAGAACACATCATTACCTCTCATGAGGGCGCTCTCGCCGGGGCCGAAGGATTCTTCCACACCGGTATAGGTGCCGTCCTCGGTCTTTAAGGCTACCACTACTTCACCGTCGGTAACTTCGGTCAGCGTGTAGGAAAGACCGTCCTTGCCTTTGTATACCGTTACACGGAAAGTGGTTCCGCGCACCGACATGGTGGAGTTGGGAGTATCTACCTGATAGTTCTCACCTTTACCCAGTTTCTTTTCAATCTTATGAAGGGTCGAACCTGCGTCCATAAGGATACGGATATCGCCCTTATCCTTTCTGTCTCCCGCCTCGAGTTTGAAACTTGTGTCCTCATCGGCGTAGAGATACTTGGTGTTGTCGGTACACATGGTAAGTCCCGACTTGGTAGCAACCTGTACGTAATCTCCTCCGTAAAGTTGCTCACCTTCCATGATCTGCCCGTCTCTTGTTTCGCTCTTGGCCACGACGGTACCGGATACCTCTTCAACCGCAATGGTGCGATACCCCATGTTGTTGGCTACGATCACACCGGCGGTGGCTCCGCCAACCACGGTAACCGCTACCGCTGCGGCTATGATCTTGCCTTTCACTGTTGCCAGCAATGCTGCTGCTTTCATTTTTTACCCCTTCCTATATGAAAATTTATATTAATACCATATTCCTACTGCTTGTTAGCAGCACTCCGGATCAACCACCGCCCGGATCATATCCGCTTGGTGCATTATTGTTTGTCGACTGATTGTCATCCTGACCGGAACCGTCTGACTGTGAAGCCGGATCATCCGGATCGTCAATCGAAGGCGGGTTCGGGGAGGGTGCCGCAACACTTACATACTGCCCGCATACGGTACATAAAACTTCCAAACTACCGCCGGTGCCTTCACGGCTCTGATTGAAATCCAGTTCATGGGCCCTCGGATAAGCAGGCTCCAAATGAGTCTCTCCACACAGCCTGCAGGTAAGGGTTTCCGTACCGTTTTCCGTGCAGCCGTTTGGATAAGAATATGTAGTTTCGAACTCGTGTCCCGCAGGAATAATCTCACTCTCAAGTATCTCGCCGCATCCCGTACACCGCCTTACTCTGGTGCCGTTTGATGTACAGGTCTTGGCCGTCGTTACTTCCCAGTCTCCGGCAGAGTGGACATGAGGTCCCTCATCCGTATTCTGCGGTACAGGTTCGGGTTCAGGTTCGGGCTGAGGCTCCAGCTGCTCACCCGCATCCTCAAGAATGGTCACAAGACGCTCCACGCTTTCTTCCGGAAGTGCATCATAATCCAGGTCCCACTTTATATCGCCTGTCCGGCTCTTTATGAAGGAAGCATCCTTCTTTTCACTCTTTCTGATGACAGCGCTCTCACCGACTTCGAAGATTTCTTCTTCTCCGGTGGATTTACCGTCACTGCCTGCAAGACTTACTTTGACCGAGCCTTTCTCCACCTCAAGTAGAGTATAGGATTTCTGCGTCCCGCTTTTATATACCGTAACTCTGAAACTGGTACCCCGCACAGCCATGGTGGATGTGGGAGTGTCTACCTGCCAGAATTCCCCTTCTTTTAACTTTTCATCAAGAGTGCTCAGGGTGGAACCGGAATCCATGACGATCCGCACGCCCTTGCCCGTAAGGATATTACCGGTCTCGATCTTGAAGCTTGTCTCGGGATCGGCTCTTAAATATTTGTTGCTGTCGGCACAGAGGGTCAAAGCGCTTTCTTTGGCCACTTCCACATAGTCTCCGTCCACCAGATGTTCACCGGCTATGAGGGTACCGTTCTTGGCGCCTCCGCTGACGGCCACCCGGCCCTTAAC
>JAEEGT010000064.1 GCA_016280465.1 Lachnospiraceae bacterium
ATTCATAAGGAAGGCCGTAGAGATAAGCCTTGGGAGGCATGGTCTGATGGAAAGCCGTATCAAATACCGCTACCATGGGTACGCCGGGCATAAGCTTTTCGCAGGCGTGGATACCGATAAGGTTTGCGGGATTGTGAAGGGGAGCAAGATCGTTGCATTCCTCGATGGCTTTGATGACCTCATCGTTGATAACTACGGAAGAAGCAAACTTTTCTCCGCCGTGAACGATCCTGTGGCCTACGGCATCGATCTCCTTAAGGGATTTGACCACACCGTTAACGGGGTCTGTGAGCTTGTCGATAACAAGCTGAACTGCCTTGGTATGATCGGGCATGGGAGATACGGTGATGTCCTTGTCGCAGCCGGCCTTCTGATAGGTGATCTGGCTTCCGTCGATACCGATTCTTTCGCAAAGGCCCTTTGCCATGACCTCTTCGGTGTCTGAATTGATAAACTGATACTTAAGCGACGAACTGCCGCAGTTGATAACGAGTACGTTCATTTATGAACCTCCTATTTGTTATTACTTCATTTCCCGGGTCGCTGACTTGCCCGGCAAGTCAAAACGCTCCCCATAACAGTCCGCCGGACTGTTATGCCCAGCCGACGTGAAGTGCTCACCATAAAAATCGGCTGCGCCGATGGGTTCGCACGTGGTTCCAAGGAATCCGCCCGCAAGCGGGTCCCTCCTTGGAACGATTAGTAAGCTCTCCCCCAGTAAACCATCTTCTGTGCAGGCTTGCCGCAGCAGACACAGGTGTCGGCGAGATGTTCCTGCTTGAAAGGCATGCAGCGGCTGGTTACAGCCAGTTCTTCTTTGATCTTGTTCTCGCACTCTACATTGCCGCACCACATAGCCTTTACAAAGCCTGTGGTCTTGTCGAAGATGCCCTTGAACTCATCCCAGTTCTTTGCTTCGTAAGTCTGGGAATCGCGACGGGCCTTGGCTGCCTCGAACATATCCTTCTGAACAACGGGAATGAGTTCCTCGATCTTTGCACCAAGATCCGCAAGAGCACATTCAAACTTCTCTCCGTTGTCGCGGCGTGCGATGATGCACTTGCCTTCTTCGATATCCTTGGGGCCAACCTCTACGCGGAAAGGAACGCCGCGCATCTCGGTCTCCGCAAACTTGAAGCCGGGACTCTTGTCGGTGTCATCCACTTTGACTCTGAAGCCCTTCTTCTTGAGTTCATCGCGAAGTTCGTAGGCTTTGTCAAGAACTCCCTCAGCCTTCTGTTTGATGGGAACGATAACGACCTGGGTAGGTGCAACGAGAGGGGGGAGCTTAAGTCCCGAATCATCGCCGTGTACCATGATGATGGCACCGATAAGTCTGGTGGTGCATCCCCAGGAAGTCTGATGAGGATATTTTAAGGTGTTGTCCTTGTCTGTGAACTGAATGTCAAATGCATGAGCAAATCCGTCACCGAAATTGTGGCTGGTTCCGGACTGAAGGGCCTTACCGTCGTGCATGAGGGCTTCGATGGTATAGGTGGCTTCGGCTCCCGCAAATTTTTCTTTGTCCGTCTTGCGGCCCTTGACTACGGGGATCGCAAGTACCTGCTCGCAGAAGTCCGCATAAACGTTCAGCATCTGGATCGTACGCTCTTCGGCCTCCTCGGCGGTAGCATGGATGGTGTGTCCTTCCTGCCACAGGAATTCTCTGGAACGAAGGAAAGGTCTTGTTTCCTTTTCCCAGCGAACTACGGAGCACCACTGGTTGTAAACCTTGGGAAGGTCTCTGTAGGAGTGAACTTCGTTCTTATAAAAATCGCAGAAAAGTGTTTCGGAAGTGGGACGTACGCACATCTTCTCCTGAAGGGGCTGAAGACCGCCCTGGGTAACCCAGGCTACTTCCGGTGCAAAACCTTCCACGTGATCTTTTTCTTTTTCCAATAAGCTTTCGGGGATGAACATGGGAAGATAAACGTTCTCAACGCCCGTTGCCTTGAATCTGTCATCAAGCTGTCTCTGGATAAGTTCCCAGATGGCATAGCCCGCAGGCTTAAATACCATACATCCCTTAACGCTGGTGTAATCGCACAGGTCGGCTTTCTTAACGATGTCCGTATACCACTGCGCGAAATCCTCGTCCATAGAGGTGATCGCCTCTACCATTTTCTTGTCTGCCATAAGTCCTCCGATAATCTTTCGTAGTGCTTAAAATTGTATTCCCACGGGGGGTGTTTGTCAACGCTCCTTTACAAGTGCCGAAGCCCCTGTTCCCATTAAAGCAAAAAGCAAAGGAGTGTTCATCAGCTGCTGAAAGCTTATCATGTTATTTGAAAGATACATTACCATGGGAAGCACAAACATAAGGTATTTGGGGTTCTCTTTAAGTTTCGGGGCAAAAACCCTGAAAAACGATATCACAAGGAACAGGAATGCCGCAACCCCGACAATGCCCGTATTTACAAGGATCGTAAGGATCTCGCAGTGAGCGTTGGTAAGTCTTGATTCCCCAAACGCCCTCCATATCGCAAGAGAGAGTTCTTCGTTTTCCGCCGCATGGAACCAGAAACAATCCGGTCCCACTCCCAGGATCTTGTGCAAAGTATCGGCATACCACCAGTTTCTTAATCCCACGGTCCAGTCTATGCTGCGCTTTGTCCCCCAGGCTCCGTCAAAGATAAAGAAAGGATTCCGGCCGATAAGGGGAAGAGTGCCCCCGAGCCTTGTGTTTACCATTATCAGGATGATAAGCACTGCTGCCGCCAAAAACGTTACCGCAACGGATAGGGAGCCGGCATACCTTTTAAATCCCGGGTTGATATCGGATCCCTTTTTAAGTGACCTCTTTGCATAGATAAACAGAGCAATCGCCAATGCAAGCACAAAGACCGCAACGGGTATTTCCATAAGGATATCTCCCAGAAATCCGTGGAAAGAAAAGAGCGTGGGTCTCAACCTGTTAATTGCGGCTATCGCTGTATTTATCACGGAAAAAATAAGGAGCATCTCCGAAAAGACCGCCAGTTTCTTTTCATCCTTCGAAGAGTATACAAAAAGAAAAAGAAAAGTGATGTAAAGGGCAAAGACACCGCTGTCGGAACCGTTTAAAAGGATAATGGCCAGGCCCGCCGCCAGTG
>JAEEGT010000065.1 GCA_016280465.1 Lachnospiraceae bacterium
GAGCCCGGCGTGGGAGCCTGGCTTCAGGTTGCTCTCGGTCACGGTGAGGATCTTGAGTTCTTTTATGACGACCTGCTTCCCGAGACCGGGGACAAAGAAACCTATGCGGAATCCCCGAAGATCCCCATCAGGCTCAAAGAAGGGGTAAACACCGTAAGGCTTATGAACCACAGGCGTCAGGAGAATACCCTGTACTCCTACAGTGCTTTAAAGAAGGGCTTTGAGGAGGCTGCTCCCGGCAACGATATCCTGCTTTCCACCTGCGAGTGGGGAAAGACACAGCCTCATAACTGGGCTTTGAAGATTGCCGATTCCTGGCGGATCCTTAACGATATCAGTTTCCAGGTGGGGGCACCGGGAAATATCGGTCATACGGAATGGGAGAGCGATTACACCACAAGCATTACCAGCCAGTACAACAAAGCCGTTATCATGGATGAATTTGCCGGACTTGACAAGGGCTGGAACGATCCCGATATGATGGTCATCGGCATGGGCGGCATCACCGAAACCATGTCAAAGACCCATATGACCATGTGGTGCATGATGAATTCGCCTCTAATGCTGGGGCTGGATCTTCGCAGAGTCCAAAAGGGTGACGGTCTTTACAACATAATCGCCAACAAAGATATCATAGCTCTTAATCAGGACCCTCTTGGGATCCAGGCCAAGCGCATATATTCAACGGCAGAAGAACAGGCTCCGGATACCGTATATCTTCGGGACAACGACCGCGTGGATGTGCTGGCAAAGCCTCTTGCGGACGGCAGCGTGGCCCTTTCCTTTATAAATCTCTCCAAAGAAAGAAAGGGATCCGCCCTTTCGGTGGATATCCCAAGGATACTTTCCTTCCTCGGTGGAAAACTTTCAAACAAAGATGCACTGGCCAAGGCAACCTCCTTCCTTGTTAAGGATCTTTGGACAGGCGCGGAAGAAAAACAGACCGAAGGCATCTTTACCGTTTCCGGTCTTGAGGGCTGTGACTGTGAAGTGCTTAAGATCACGCCCCTTGGTGACTGAAGCATGAATTCCGGATCTGATAACAAAGACTGTATAACAAGGGAAGCCTTTGTAAGACTGCTGTTTGATAAGGATCCTAAAGAGCTTGCGGGACTGATTCCATCGGAAAACCTGTATTATGCGGCCGAAGAGATCGATCGCAGATCCGCAGCTTCCCTTATCCACATTTTTCTCAGGGAGATACAAAAGGAACCTGACATCACGGATATAACTCCTGCCTCGATCTTAAGGGATCTTTATGATTGCAGGGTGTGTGTGGATCATATCGCACAGGTATATCTTAAGGGGATAATGGAGTCCTTTGACTATAAAGAACTGTCAAAGACCGGGAAGGCGGGGGAGTTTTTGCTTTTTGACGGCCTTAAAAAAGTCACTTCGAAGGAAGCTGCAGAATATCGGGACAGAGTCCTGAACAGGGCACAAAGGTTGAAAAATCCCACCAAATGACATACAATAAGGGCAGTATTTATTCATGCGGGGTAATGCCATGAAGAGTGATCGGAACAAAGGCGGATACACGCCGGATAAGCGAACTTTATACCTGGCCAATATGAGCCATGAGATCCGCACGCCCATGAATGCCATCGTCGGTCTGTCCGACCTGCTTTTAAAGCAATCCAAAGACCCTCAGGAGAGGGAATATCTTAATTCCATGCAGACCGCCACCAAGAATCTGCTGATGACCATCAACAACATCCTCGACTATGAGGGTATGGTGTCGGGAAACATCAAGATCAATTTCAATCCTTTCGAGATAAATGCGCTGTTAAGCGAGATTATTTCCATTGCACGCATCAATATCGGTGACAAGGATGTCAAATTCTACACCATCATCGATCCTACGATCCCCAGACTTCTTTTGGGCGATGCTACCAGAATCCAGCAGATACTGGTACATCTTCTTTCCAATGCGGATAAGTTTACCAAACAGGGCAGCATTAAATTCGTGGTGGGCTGTGAGCATCTGGGCACCAAGGTCAGACTGGACTTTTCCGTTGAGGATACGGGAAAGGGCATTTCCAAGGAACTCATGGACAAACTGTTCCAGGCTTACGAACAGGAAGATTCTTCTTTTTCCCGGGGCGAAGGCGGTCTCGGCATAGGTCTTACCATTGCCAAGAAACTGGTGGAACTCCAGGGCAGCGAATTAAAGGTGGAATCCGAAGTCGGGAAAGGCACAAAGATGTTCTTTTCCCTTACTTTCCCTGTTCTTGAAGAAGATCCCGCCGCCAAGGTGTTCAATCCCGAATCCAAGAATGTGGCTATATATCTTCAGGACAAGGCGGAAGAAAAGATCCTTTGTAACTGCCTTGACAGCCTTTCCATAAAGCACAAGGTACTTAGCAACCTGGGTGAGCTGTTTGTCGAAAGCGAGCAGGAGGAATTCACCCATTTTCTTCTTGATTACGATAAGTTCCTTCAGGTCAAGGACGTGAGCGAGATCGGGGAACTGGGGTTAAGTCCCATAGTTGCGGTGGACTACATCCGCCAGATCATAGATTATGCCGGAGGCAACTTTATCCGTCGTCCTTTCTGGTACAAAGGCATCGTTGATGCCTTTAACGGCGAGTCGCCCATGAGCGTTACGGATGGCATAGCGGCCAGAGAATCCATCAAGATCGTGGGAGCCAGGATCCTTGTGGTGGATGACAACGATATAAACCTTCGCGTAACGGCAGGATTGCTCCGCCCCATGGGGGTTGCGGTGGATACCGCCAATTCCGCCGACGAAGGAATAAAACTGATAACCAAGACTCATTACGACCTGGTGTTCATGGATCACATGATGCCGGGAACCGACGGTGCGGAGGCCACAAGGATAATCCGCTCCTATGAGGATAGTTATTACAAAGAGATACCCATTATAGCTCTTTCCGCCAATGCGGTGGAGGGCGCCGAGGAACTGTTTATGGCTGCGGGAATGAGCGATTTCCTTCCCAAACCGGTACAGGCTTCGGATCTGGAACGGTGCCTGATCAAATGGCTGCCTTCCGACAAGATCACCAAGGCAGCGGTTGTGGAGACCACTCAGGTCGATTTCTCCGAATTCAGGAAATTCAGGATCATAGAGCCTGCAGTCGGCCTTTCCTATACCAATGGTGACGGCAAGATGTATTCCGCCATCCTCAAAGACTTTGCCGCTTCCATCGGTGAGAAGAAAGTATTGCTAAACAGACTGGCGGATAGCGAGGACATCGGCCGGTTTACCATAGAGGTCCACTCCCTTAAGTCCGGAGCCAAGACCATAGGTGCAGGTGCCTTAAGCGACAAGGCCCTTGAACTCGAACGTATGGGTCACAAACGTGACATGGACAAGATCCACGAGAAGATCGGGGAACTGAACCGTGAGATCGATATGGTCATCGGGGATCTTCGGGAATTCGCCCGCAAGGAAGAGGTTATCCTTGACAAGGTGGATATGGATCGCAAGAAGGTACGTGAGGATCTGAAGACCGTATTCTATGCTGCCGAGGATTTTGATTATGACAAGGCCCACGAAGTCATCGTGGATCTGGGACAATACAGGTATCCCGACAGACTGGCGGTACTGTACGGTCATCTGAAGGACAGCCTTGAGGATATCGATTACAAAGAAACTTCCCGGATTGCCATAGAAATGCTTGCAAGTGTTTGATTTTTCGTATATCTTATTAATCGGTACAGTTTTGACACCGATTTCAAAAATGTGTCAATGCGCCATTAAAACCATTGTACCGGCATACGATTCGGAGGATTGCCATGAAAGAAACCATTATCAAAGAGTTTAAGAAGGTTTTCGGTCCCGAAGGAGAGATCCGTACTTTTTTCGCTCCCGGACGCGTAAATCTTATAGGTGAGCATACCGATTACAACGGAGGCCACGTATTTCCCTGTGCACTTACCATCGGCACCTATGCAGCAGTAAGGGCCAGAGGGGACAAGACAGTTCGTTTCTACTCCATGAACTTTGAAAAAGAAGGTGTCATCGAGGTGGACCTGAACAAAGAACTTAAGCCCGATCCCTCACTTGCCTGGGCAAATTATCCCGCGGGCGTTATCTGGGCCTTCAAAGAAAAAGGAATGACTCTTCCTCACGGTTTCGATGTTGTTATCAACGGAAATATCCCCAACAGCTCGGGTCTTTCTTCTTCCGCATCCCTGGAAGTACTTACCGGATATATTTTAAAGTCCCTTTACGGATTCAATGTTTCAAACCAGGATCTTGCCCTCATCGGACAGTTCTCCGAGAACAAGTTCAACGGTGTGAACTGCGGTATCATGGATCAGTTTGCCATAGCCATGGGCAAGAAGGACTGCGCTATCTTCCTTGACACCAATACCCTTGAGTATGAATATACCCCCGTCAAGCTTTCCGGCAGCAAGCTTGTTATTGCTTGCTCCAACAAGAAGCGCGGTCTGGGAGATTCCAAATACAACGAGCGCCGCAGCCAGTGCGAGGAAGCTCTTCGCAGGATACAGACGGTAAAGAAGGTTGATACACTGGGCGATCTTACCGAGGAGGAGTTCGAATCGGTCCGCAGTGCCATCAACGATCCCATTCTTGAAAAGCGCGCAAAACACGCGGTTTACGAGAACTGTCGTACCGTCAATGCGGTTACGGCTCTTAAAAAGAACGACATCGACACCTTCGGTAAGCTCATGATCGATTCAGATACTTCCCTTCGTGAAGATTACGAGGTGACCGGTATCGAGCTTGATACTCTTGTTGCCGAGGCTTTAAAGGTCAAGGGCGTCATCGGTTCGAGAATGACCGGCGCAGGCTTTGGCGGATGTACCGTCAGCATAGTTAAAGACGAAGCCATCGACACCTTTATCAAACAGGTGGGAGAGGCTTACCTTGCAAAGATC
>JAEEGT010000066.1 GCA_016280465.1 Lachnospiraceae bacterium
ATGGTATGCTACAAACATAGAGATCATTGATTATATGGATGCGGCAAAGAAGATGCAGTTCCTTGCGGACAATTCCGGAGCATACAATCCTTCGGCAATTACCGTTTGCCTTGATGTGGACGGAAAGTACGTTGAAGTGGGTCCCGGAGAGTTCAAACTTTTCTAAAGCCGTAAAAAAGCGGTATATGCGGTTTCGCCCGTATATGCTATTCGGATCGAGGCGTAATTTAGTTATGGGTTTTGACAATGATTTGATCAGATTTCTTGAGACCAAGAGAACATATCGGAAATTCAAACAGGATCCCATTCCCGGTGATGCATTGAGGGCGATACTTACCGCAGGGCAGCTGTATTCCAGCGGCGGTAACCGTCAGGGCATCAAGTACGTGGTGGTCAACAAACCGGAAGATGTTATGGTGGTCAACAATTTTGTCAAGTGGGCGGCGTATCTTCCTCCCGAACAGGGAACTCCCGGACCATCCGAGATACCCGTCATGTTTATTGCGGTGGTACAGGATACATCCGTGGGACCTGCCAGTGATACTGAAGCCGGTCTTGCCATCGGGAACATGCAGTTTGCAGCCTGGGCCTGCGGGGTCGGAAGCTGCATCATGGGTGCCATTGACAGACCCAAACTCATGTCATATTTAAAGATACCCGAAGATATGCTGCTTCACAGCATGATCGCCTTCGGATATCCTTTGAAAGAAGCACGACCTGTTGAATTTAACGGGGATTTAAAGTATTATCTTGATGACGGAGGAAACACCTGCGTTCCCAAGCGCCCTATAGACGAGATCTACAGATTCTTATAAGCGGGTGTTCTTGTAAAGAAATGCTTTCATTATTGATCAGAATTTTCATAAAAGACAAAGGGCCCGGTTCCAGGGCCCGCTACGGGGTTTTATGCGGTGCTTACGGCATCTTCTTAAACCTCGTTCTTTTTATTGGGAAAATAACCGTGGGATTTTTGAGCGGTGCCATTTCCATCGTGGCCGATGCCCTGAACAACCTGTCAGATGCGGCTTCCAGCCTGGTTTCCGTTATCGGGTTCAAACTTTCCAATCACGCGCCGGATCTTGAGCATCCCTTCGGTCACGGAAGGATCGAATATCTGGCGGGGCTTATTGTTTCTGCCATTATCGTGGTGATGGGCGGAAATCTGGTGATAGAATCCTTCGGACGCATCCTTCACCCTGAAGAAACGGAATTTTCCGCCGCGGTGGTCATAGTCCTTGTATTATCGGTGCTTGTAAAGATCTATATGTTTCTTTATAACCGAAAGATCGGTAAAAGGATCGATTCACAGCCCCTGCTTGCAACCTCCGTGGATTCTTTGAGTGATACCCTTGCTACCTTCACGGTACTTGTGTGTCTTTTGATATCCCATTTCTTTGATCTTAATCTGGATGGGTTTGCCGGAGTTATCGTGGGCGTGTTCATTCTTTTTGTGGGCGCTAAGTCCGCCAAAGAGACTGTGTCACCGCTCCTTGGCAATGCGCCGGACCCTGAGTTTATAAAGGCGGTTGAGGATATAGTCAAAAGTTCTCCCAAGGTCATCGGAATGCACGATCTTATAGTTCATGACTACGGTCCGGGGCGGCTTATGATATCCCTTCACGCAGAAGTCCCCGGAGACGGTGATATCTACGTGCTTCACGATGAGATAGACCTTCTTGAATACAGACTGATGGATGAGCTTCACTGTCATGCCGTCATTCATATGGATCCCGTTGAGGTGGGAAATCCCAGGACCGATGCACTTAAAGAGATGGTAAAAGAAGCTGTGGCGGAAGAACTGCCGGGCACATCCATTCACGATTTCAGAGTGGTTCCGGGACCCACCCATACCAATCTTGTCTTCGATGTTCTCGTCCCCTACGATTGCAAGAAGAGCGAAGAGGAGATCATGGATATCGTACAGGAGGCGGTTTGGAAGCGCGATAAGATGTGCTTTGTACGTATCGCCGTGGATCACGATTTTACACGTTCAAAATAAAATTATTGCCGAATCCCCGCTTGAGCGGGGATTTTTTTATGCACTTATAGCGCCGGAAGGATTATTATCACCCTTACGAAGTATGGTAATTCCAGCGGCCGGAAGTCAGAAGCAATTTCTCACTTTGACGCTCCCTCACTAAACTCGCTTGATTTGCCTGAACAATCCGACTCTCGTGAACTCGCATGTCTTTGACATGCTCAAACAACACTCGAGTCGTCATAGGCAAACCTGCGCTTGTTAAGTGTGGTCGCTAAGTCGTTCGAAATTCTTCTGCCCTTCCGGCCCCTCGGAATAAAAAAACTGTTAAAGGGGATGATTTTTATTTTTTGCCCTATATTTGTATGTATGAGTCTAATTCGATGGCGGAAGGCCGAAACAATTTTGAACGTCCTTAGGAGCACACTTAGCGAGCGTGGATCAGCCCGCTTACGATCGAGCGTTGTTTGAGCGTGTCCAAACACGCGAGTTCGCGAGAGAGGAAGCGTTTGGGCTGATCAAGAGAGGTTAGTGAGCGACTTCGACGGACAAAATTGCTTTCGGCTTCCGCAACCATCGAATAAACCATATTTATGGATTAAAAAAAAAAAAAATACCCCTTGACACATTATACTATGTAACGTATAGTATGACGTGAGGAGAGGTATTACACGTCGCGAAGTATCCTCCCCGCATGTACATGAAATATCTTTTAAACCGGCATTTCCACCAAAGCTCCTACGGGGCAGGGGTCAGGAAGTTCCGGAAAGAATGCAGATCCGAAGGACCGGAACTTCCGGCACCACGGAGATTTCGAATCAAACGGATAGAGGGAACATAAACAAGGAGGAACAATATGGATTCTCAGTTCAGACGAGGTATTCTCGATGCCTGTGTGCTGGCGGTTCTTGAGAGGGGCGAATCCTACGGATATCAGCTGGTCAAAGATATCAGCGAATTCATAGAGATTT
The DNA here is from genome assembly GCA_016280465.1 of Lachnospiraceae bacterium. GTDB lineage: Bacteria > Bacillota > Clostridia > Lachnospirales > Lachnospiraceae > UBA1258. Next base: position 2,950 of record JAEEGT010000066.1, read on the forward strand.
CCGAATCAACTCTTTACCCCATCTTAAAGAGACTGGAACAGACCAACATGCTTGAGGTTTTCTCTCAGGAGCATAACGGCAGGCTCAGAAAGTACTACAGGATCACCCCTACGGGGCGAAATCGTATAACGGAACTCTTAAATGAGTGGGCAGAGATAGTCAAGGTTTACAAGTTTATAGTAGAGGAGCGGGGAGAGAGTCATGAATAAACAGGAATATTTAAATGCATTGCGGGATGCCCTTGAGAAACAGAGCATCAGCAATATTGACAATATGATCGAATATTACGACGAGATGATCTGTGACCGTATGGAAGACGGCATGAGCGAAGAGGATGCAGTCAATTCCATGGACAGCATCACCGACATCGTACACGAAGCGGTGCTTGATAAGTCGGTACCCACACTGGTCAAGGAAAAGGTTAAGAAGAGCCGCGACAAGGCTAAGTCAGAAGGCAAAGAATGGATCTGGATATTGCTGGCGGTCCTTGGGTTCCCTGTATGGTTCCCTCTGGTACTTACCTTTGCGATTTTGCTCTTTGTGTTCTTTTTGGTATTCTGGATCCTTGTGGGAACACTGTTTATCATAGTGCTGGCCCTGGGAATCTCGGCGGTGGCATGTTTCCTTACATCCTTTACGGTGCTTTTCGGATATATATCCTTCCCGGGATTTGTGGTTTCACTGGGCGGAGCACTTGCTCTGGCGGGGATCACCATTCTGCTTTGGAAGCCTATAGTTGCTTTTTCCAAGGTTGCCGCAGGCTTTTTCAAAGACATAATCATTTCGATCAAAAAGAAATTTATATAATCGGAGGCTGACATGAAGAAAAGTACGATAATAGCTATTTTGATCCTGATCGCAGGACTTTTGCTCATTACTCTGGGACTTGCGAGTCTCAGAGGAAACTGGGCCAAACTTAACGGCAAGAAAACATCCGGCAGATATGTGGGAAGGACTTACACCTGTTCCGGAATGATCACATCCCTGTCCGGAACCGAATCCTATGAAGGTATTAAAATTCAGACCGGTAATGTGAGCACTCCCGTCATCGAGTACTGGTACGATGAAAGACATGAGGATCCCATGAAGTTTTCGGAAGAGGGCGGTAAGCTCACCTTTGAAAGAGAAAAAGAAAACTTCAATTTTGATATCAATTTCGGATTTAACTATCAGGATACCACCACCGTTATAACCCTTCCCAAGGACTTTGACGGCGAACTTGAGGCAAAGTGCACCAGCGGCTCCGTAAGACTTGAGGGTGTCAAGACTAAAGAAAACATCACTTTAAAGTCATCTTCCGGCTCCGTTAAGGCTGAAAATGCCGAGTGCAAAGATTTCTTTGCGAAGGCGACTTCCGGATCCATCAAACTCGTTAACATCAACGCAAGCGGAAATCTTGACGCACACAATAATTCCGGATCCATATCCGCAGAAGACCTGGATGTTTCGGGAAGCGTAACCCTTGGAAATACTTCCGGATCTCTTAAGGCAAATAATGTTGAGTGTGCCGATCTTTCGGCGGAAAATTCCTCCGGCGGTATCAGGCTTTCCGATGTCGAAGCTGAGGATTTCGTTGAGACAAAGACCACTTCCGGCAGCATAAAACTTGAAAAAGTGGCAGCTTCGTCCATAAAGTCCTCCAACAGTTCGGGCGGTATCTCCATTGACGATATCAAGGCCGATACCATCGACCTTCGTGCCACCAGCGGTTCCATCCACGGTGACATCGACGGTAAAGAAAGCGATTATTCCATCGTTTCTTCCACCACTTCCGGTTCAAACAATCTGAACGGAAGCAGGAGCGGAAGCAAGACCCTTGATGTTCATACCCACAGCGGCAGTATCAGGATCACCTTTAACAAATAATCCGGGGATCGGCAATAAAATAATAACCTTTTTGATCTCAAAAGGCTGTGACGAAAAGTCACGGCCTTTCTTTTTTTAAATTTGAGGTTTACATAATTGAATTTATTCTATATAATACTATCGGGTAGGTTTACATAAAGAAAGGTTTTCTTATGGGTAAAGGACTGGTAAAAAGTAAAATTACACAGGGATGTTTTCTTGTTCTTCTGACCCTTTTCTTAGGCTGCGCAAGATCCGACAGATCTGTTGATGACTCCTATGTCATATACGAAGAGATCAGTATGCCCGAAGTCGGCGGCACTGTATCTGCCGAAAGTCTTGAAGGCTCTGTTAAAGTTGACGTAACTTTTGAAAGGAGCAACGGCAAATTCGAGACCGAGGAATATTCCTTCGTTGAGGACATGCATTTCCTCATGTTTTCTGAAGATCCCTGGACCCTGGACCTTCGGGGGCAGGAGATAGAGCTTTCCAAAGTCATGAAGATCTCCTCCAAGGGAGCCATAGTAAACGGAAAGATCTGCACCTCAAAGGATGCTTATATATCAAACGAAAGCGAATTGAGGCTGGGAAGCCTTGAGAACGGCACCGGAGCATTTTCTTTGTATGTTAAGGACGGTACCGGCATAGACAATACCGGGACCCTTACTCTTGGGTACCTTGATCTCTCCGTTAAGAGCGGGGTCGGGATCGCAAACAGGAATACCCTTTACTCCTCAAGAGATTCGGGGGATGAGCATGTTTCCTATACAACGGACGGCGGCGTGATCCTTGAGAACGAAGGAACTGCCGTGCTTTATGCCGCAGATATAAACGGTACGGCGGAAACCTTTGTGGAAAACAGCGGAAACCTCACTCTTTTCGGAGTAGATTTTGAAGGAATGGGCGGTGTATTTGTCCTTAACGGCACCGACAAGGAACTTTCCCTCATAGACTGTCATTTTACCATAGACCACGACGGCGAGATCGCCATAAAGAACCACGGCACCGTGAAAAAAGCAAAGAGCAGCGACCACGAAGGGCTGTTCCCCGGAAGCACTGTTCCCGTATCATTCCTTGTTTACGACGGGACCGCGGTGGAAAACAGCGGTGAATGGCACGCTCAGGGCAAGATCAACCTTAAGCGGGGTGTGGGATTCCATAATAAGGCCATCAGGGAATTTACCAACGAATTTGAATGGATCTCTATCGATGAAGAAGGGGGTGTGGGCCTCCTTAACGAAGGTATATTCGGATATGTAAAGATCAACTGCAAGGGCGGAACGGCTGTTGAAAACAGCGGAACCCTTATGGGAGAAGTAAGGCTCAATGCGGTCACGGAAGGCTTTCACGGTTCCCTTATCCAAAATGAAGTTACCGGCATCGTGACTGCAGATGTGCATATCTGCTCCGCAAGCCTTCTTGATACGGATCTTATCGAAAACCTTGGGACCTTTAACGGCAAGGGACTCTATCGCAACAGCTGTATCAACATATACGGCGGCATGAAGGTGGAAAAGCTGAATGACTGGTTTTCCGATGATTCACTCAGCAGCGTTACCTTCGGTATAGTGTTTGACAGACCAAACACCGGCTGCGTATTTATCGATAATTTCGGTAAGATCAGGGATTACGGCATTCATGCCTATGCTTTCGGAACCGGAGAAGAATACAAGGTCCTGTCCGCAAAGACCGAAACGGAAAATAACTTTACCGGAGAAGCACTTGTACTGGCATGCGGCAAGGGCATCACTGCCTTTGATATAGAAGAAGGGTCCATACTTAATTTCGAATTTGCCGAATTTACCACCGATCCTTCATATATCGTTCCCGTCGAAGGCATAACCTATGATGAGGGCGAAGGGCGTAAGGAGATCTCGGATATCCTTCTTTTGGAAAACAAAGGGATCATCGGGCTTACAAAGAGTGACAGCGGGCTGTATTTTAATATCTTCGGCAACAATGTCACGGGCTTTTGCAATGACGGATACATTGAAGGCTATGAACTGCTCGTCGAGGTTTCGGGACAGGATAATACGGGATTTATCAACAGCGCGTCACCGAACGATGACCAAAAACATTCTGTTCATCTTGGCACCCTTA
>JAEEGT010000067.1 GCA_016280465.1 Lachnospiraceae bacterium
AAAGATTACCGTGCGTACCTTAGAGGGTGACGTGGATGTTAAGATCGAAGAGGACATGCGCATCATCATCGGCGTTGAGGGAGAGGTATATCCCTGCACGGGAGAGCGATTCAGGCGTTCCTACAAAGAACTTCAGGATCCTTATGTTTTCCCGGGAGAATATCCACCTGCGGTAATTGATATCGAAAAGGGAGATCGTATCGCACTCCTCAGTTACGCAAAGAGCTGCCTTTCCATAGCAAAGAACGGAGTATATGCCAAGGAGCTTACCCACAGGGTAAAGATCTTTACCAAGTGGGACAGATACAAGTATTACCTTGGTGTGCCGGGGGATTTCCTTGCGGTGCGGGTGGATGACGAGTCCGATATTTATGTGATAAATCGGGATGTCTTTTTCAAATCCTATGAAAGACCCGAAGAAACGGAATAAAGAACGTGAAATATAACGCATTTATAAGTTACAGGCATGCTCCACTGGATATGGAAATCGCCAAAAAAGTCCATACGGGCCTAGAAACCTACAAGATCCCCGCTTCTGTAAAGAAGCGCCTGGGGATAAAAAAGATAAACCGTGTATTCAGGGATCAGGAAGAGCTCCCCATAGGCAGCAACTTAAGCGAAAACATCAATGAAGCATTGGAGAGCTCGGAATTCATTATCGTTATCTGTTCTCCCAGAACACCTGAATCCGAGTGGGTCAAAAAAGAGATAGAGACCTTTATATCCCTTCACGGAAGAGACCATGTTCTGGCTGTCCTGATAGAGGGAGAACCTGACGAAAGCTTTCCCGAGAGCCTCAGAACGGACGAAAAGGGTGATCCGGTGGAGCCGTTGGCAGCGGATGTTCGCGGTGCCACGGCCAAAGAACGTAATAAGAAATTCAAGACAGAGATCCTTCGTCTGGTAGCGCCCATAATAGGCTGTACTTACGATGATCTGAGACAGCGCCACAGGGAACGCATCATCAGGCGTACCATCTCTTTGGTGTCGGCAGCAGCCCTGGTAATAGCCCTGGCAGGAGCCGCTTTCGGTATCTATAATGCGAATGTTGCGGACCGAATGAGCAGACTTGCTGCGGAAAAAGCACAGCTTGCGGACGAAAAGTCCCAGCTCGCAGACGAAAAGACCCAGCTTGCGGAAGAGAAAACCCAGCTTGCGGATGAGATATTAAAGGAATTCAGACTCAAGCAGGAGAACCAGTCACGATTCTTTGCGGAAGAGTCCCTGTCCCTCCTTAAGGCCGGTGAAAGAGAAGATGCGGTCCTTGTTGCCATGGCGGGACTTCCTTCAGAAGGTAACGACAGGCCTTACGTACCCGAGGCGGAATATGCTCTCAGCGAGGCACTTCATGCTTACGACACGGGTTCCGCCATGTCCTTTGACAAGGTACTGGACCACGATTTTACCGTATACAGCCAGAAACTGAGTGCCGGGAGTAAATACCTGGTCACCAGGGATTCCGGGTACAATACCTATCTGTGGGATACGGATACCTGGGAGCTTGTATTGAAGGTTACTCCCAAGATCAAAGAAAACAACTATCTTGAGAGCATCACCGATGCCATAGCCGACGATGAAAGCCTGTATACCGTGAAGGACCGTTCGTTGACCAAATACGATCTTTCCGGAAACATAGTTTTTGAATACAGTCCGGAAGGCTATATCCATGCGGTCGAGGTCTCAAACACAAAGCATGAGCTGTATATCTTGACGGGAAACACACTTATTGTGGCAGATTCAAAGACCGGAGAGGAAAAATCAAAGGCAGAGCTTTCTTCGGACTTAAGCTTTTCCGGCAATCCCTTACTAAGCAGTGATGAAGGATATTTACTGAGTTCCTGCAGCCTCAAAGACTCGGATCAGAATTTCCTTACAGCGTTTTCTTTTGGCGAGGGTTCTTTTGTCACTGCCAAAGTGACGGAAGAGTACATAATGGATCTTTGTTATACAGGTACGGGCAAGGCAGCCGTGCTTTCCTGCAATGCTGATTTTGTAAGTAACGGGCTTGACCGTATCTGTCTCGATCTTGTGGATCTGAAGACCGGAAAGATCCTGTGGACCAAAGAGATCCCCATTTCGGTCCGTTCCGTGGTTACCTTTGCTTCCGCGATAAAGGCCCATGCTTATGAGTCGGATGAAGAAACAAGATCCGAGATCATAGTTACGGTGGAGGCCGAAGCCTTTACTTATGACGAATACACCGGAGCTTTGGTGGCGAAACTCACTCTGGGCGGTGACTGTGTTTCTTTATTCTTACGCAGCGACAATCAGATCGGTTTCGTGGCCTATGAGAACGGCAAGATAGATACCGTGGACTTTCATGAGGGAAGGTTCTATTCCGACAATATCATAGATACTGACAAGATCATCCGGCGCATAAATATCATGAACGGCAAGATAGCGGTGGGTGCCATGCGTTCTTCTTCCGTTTATATCATGAAATACAATGTTGCCAAAGACATGGAGGAGGTTGGGAAATATAACTTTTATCCTTCGATCGCCCAGAATCACAACGGCGGCAATTTCTATCTTTTGAAACGGGGAAGCGAAGGTTATTCCCTTTGTGACAGGGACGGAAAGCAGGTACTTGATTTTGAGATCGACAGCGGATATCCCATTTTAAGCGGATTTACGGACAAAGAAGCCGTTCTCTTTTCCTACGAGACAATGTATATCGCCGACTATGAGAACAGGACGGTGAAAACGGTCCCTTATACGGATCTTGGTATCGAAAAGCGGATGTTTGACGGCTATTTATCCGAAAACGGCAGATATGCCGTGCTTTGGGACAGCAGAAACTTTACTGCCATAGATGTGTCGGCGGGGCAGGCGATTTTTAAAGGAAGCACATCCTCGGGCATTGGTAATGCGCTCATAAGCGAGGACGGAAAGACCCTGTTCATAGCGGCTACGGGTGTAAACCTTTCCACCGTGGATGTGGCTACGGGTGAGGTTAAGATTTTTGAAAGCGACCTTTTGAGGGAAACCTCAGATGTGTACTCACAGTATTTTGCGGCGGTAAGTCACGACGGAAAGACCGTTGCCATGAGCTGCAGCGACGGAAACCTTCGTATCGTTGATGCAGTGACGGGAGCGATCCTTGATGAGATCCCCTTTAATGCCAGGCTTCAGTGCGGACTTTACTTTAGCCCGAAGGATGATTGCCTTATCCTGCAGGGTGATGATTACAAGTTAAGGATCCGCGACCTTGAGAAAAAGGAATACATCGGTTCCGTAGACTGTCTCTATAAGATTGACCGTCCGGTATTCGGTTCAAAGGGCTTTATGGCCGTATCCGACAGCGGATACATGTATATTCTCAAACAGGAGGGCTACGGACTCTGCGCCCGCATCGATGGCGGAGAATGCTTCTTTGAAGATGACGGCACCATTCTTTTGTCAGGTGCAACGAGACTTTACCGGACGTATTATAAGGATTATACTGAACTTATGGAAGAAGCAAGACTTCAGTTCCCGGGAGCTAAACTCTCCGAGGAAAAGAAGGTTAAGTACAACATAAACTAAATTCATTGCCGAAAGGCTGAAAGGGAGGTTACGATATGGCTGTTAATGAACGTAAGATCGCGGTTGTGGGATGCGGTTTCGTGGGTGCTGCATCTGCTTTTGCCCTTATGGAGAGCGGACTGTTTTCCGAAATGGTGCTTGTGGATGTGAACAAAGACAAGGCTGAGGGTGAAGCGCTGGACATCAGTCACGGACTTCCTTTTGCCCGACCCATGAAGATCTATGCCGGGGATTATTCCGACACGGCGGATGCGGCTATAATAGTGGTCACAGCCGGCGCGGGACAAAAGCCCGGAGAGACAAGACTGGATCTTGTGAAAAAGAACGTGGGCATCTTTAAGTCCATGATCCCCGAGATCGCAAAGTACAATAAGGACGGGATCCTTCTGATCGTGGCAAATCCCGTGGATGTGCTGACCTTTGCGGCACAGAAACTGTCGGGCTTTCCCGAAAACAGGGTATTCGGTTCCGGTACGGTGCTTGATACCGCACGCTTTAAGTTCCTGCTGGGAGAGCACCTGGCGGTGGATTCCCGCTCCATTCATGCATTTATCATCGGTGAGCACGGTGACAGCGAGATAGCGGCCTGGAGCAGCGCCAACGTATCCGGCGTACCCATCAACAATTTCTGCGAGATGAGAGGGCACTTCGAACATGACAAGGCCATGTATGAGATCGCCGAGAATGTTAAGAACAGTGCCTACAGAATAATAGAGAAAAAGGGCGCTACCTACTACGGTATCGCCATGTCGGTCCGCAGGATCTGTGAAGCCATCATGCGTGACGAAAAGTCCATTCTTCCCGTGTCCACCATAAAACACGGTGAATACGGCATCGACGGAGTGGCGCTTAGTATGCCTGCCATCGTGGGACGCACCGGCGTGGAAGGCTATGCACCCATCGAACTGTCCGACAAGGAACTTGAAGCACTGCAGGCCTCCGCAGCCACCCTAAAGAAGGTATTGGAAGAGTCGGGACTGTAAGACAAATAAATAAAACAAGCATGTATAAAGCCATTTTTCTCGGACACGCTCTCGCTCTCGTCCTCGCAGTAGCGGATGCTAGGCTCGAAAATACCTCGCCAAGCACCGACGCTGCGGAAGGTCCTGCGAAAAATGCTTTATACATGCTTTTTATTTGTCTGCCAGTCGGCCTTTTTGGTTTATTCAGTCGATGCTCCAAAGAGTTCCTTCTCTGGTATCCTTAATAGTCACACCCTTCGCTGCCAGTTCATCACGAATTGCATCTGCAGCAGCGAAGTCTTTGTTCTTCTTGGCTTCCTTGCGGGCCTCTATTCTTTCAAGAATAAATTTCTCGAGTTCTGGATCCACCGAAGCCTTTTCTTTTTCTTTGGTAAGATCCAGGCAGAGTACCGTATCAAAATCCTTGATGAGGGCCGCCTTGGTGGCATTGTTGGTATCTGCCTTCAGTACGTCATAGAGAACGGTGAGGGCTGAGGAAGTATTGAAGTCGTTGCAGAGGGCCTCGGTAAATCTGTTTTTGTAATCCTCGAATACTGTCTTGTCAACATTGCCGTCGCCGCTTTCCGCAAGGATCTTCAGGGTGGAATTCTTCAATTTCTCGTATGCCACTTCCGTGTTCTTTAAGGCATCGAAAGAGAATTCCAGGGGCTTACGGTAGTGGCTCTGCAGGCAGAAGAGTCTGTAGGCAAGGGGATCGAAACCGTTCTCTTCCAGTACGGATACTGTAAGGATGGCTCCCTTAGACTTGCTCATCTTGCCGTTACGGTCGTTCAAATGATTAACATGGAACCAGTATTTGCACCAGGGCTCGCCCAAAAAGGCCTCGCTCTGGGCGATCTCATTGGTGTGGTGAGGGAAGATATTGTCAACACCGCCGCAGTGGATATCAAGCTTTCTGCCGCAGTG
>JAEEGT010000068.1 GCA_016280465.1 Lachnospiraceae bacterium
TAGCCTATTTCCTTGCCCCTTGCGGTGGCAAATTCCGAAAGATTCCTGATAACGGATTTCTTCGAGAGCATTTCTTTGTACATCTGATTGATCATGATATTCTCCTGTTTTATACCTTGCTGCAAAAAGAGAGTTCCTCGCGGAACCCTCTCAAAGACCGCCGATATTGCGGTTATTATTTTTCAAAAACCTCTCTGACACGCTTTAAAAGATCTTCCCTGGAGGTGGGTTTGATCAGATATCCCTGGGGCTTTAACTGCAGACAATGCATGATCTTGTCCCTGTCCGTAACGGAAGTAAGGAATATTACGGGGACGTTCTTGGATTCTTCTCTCTTGCGGATGATCTCAAGGACGTGAGGCCCGTCAAAGAGGGGCATCATATAATCCAAAAGGATAAGATCCGGCGTATGTTTGACAATATACTCGAGGGCAAGTTTCCCGGAGTCTACGATGGTGACCTGATAATCGTCGGCCAAAAACATACGGAGTACTTTAAGCATGTCCTTGTCATCATCGACTATAAGTATGTTCTTTCTCCTCACTGCTAACTCACTTTCTGTACACGATAAGGTTTCTGCCTACCCGCTTACCGACTCCCCGTTAGTATTTTAACATACTAAGACTCAAGGGGCAATATGTGAACACATCATACTCCTTATTTTCAAGACAGGTCCTGCTTTCGGGGTGATACCCGCACTTTTCAAGGACTCTCACGGAGGGAAGGTTTTCCGGTATCACAAGGGCAAAAACCCTGTCAAACTCAAGCTTTCCCGCAAGCTTTGTAACGGCGGAGACAGCCTCCGTGGCATAGCCTTTGTTCTGCATGGCCTTCTCGATCACAAAGCCTACTTCCACCCCTTCAAAACCTGCTCTTGCGCTCAGTCCGGCTCTTCCTATGACTCTTCCCGTCTTTTTATGGAGCACTGTCCAGATGCCGAAACCCTGGACGGCGTAGACCTTCTCTCTGTATTCCTTAATATAGTTTCGTTCTTCTCCCGGATCTTTGTACAGCTCTTCCGTATAATCCGTCATGCCGGGTTCCGAATAGATCCTTACAAAATCCTCCACATCATCCTCGATGCTCTCCCGAAGCACCAGGTTTTTTGTGCGGAGTATCTCCCAGGGAATGTTGTGAAATCTTCTGTGGATCCGCTCGAAATAGTCAAATTCCGCATTGGCCGCATCCATAACGAAATACTTTCCCTCGGGAAAAAGATCCATGGCTCCGGTCTGATCGATACAGATAAGTGCATCATTCCCGTTGGCCCTGAGGGCGCGGTAAGCCCCGGGACTGTCGGTACAAAGAAGGGTATCCGGTCTTGTGCAGATCGATCCCGCTTCGGAACACTTTAAGAATCGTGTCGGCACTCCGTGCTTCAGAAACTTAAATACCATGGATAGACGCCTGTATAGGCTGACCCTGTTTTCAAGGAAAAAATATATTCTTTTCATTTACATTCTCCCGAAACTACTTTATCATAAAACAGAACAGGCGGAAAAAACAAGATTTTTCCTAATAAAGTCACTTTTCAGGAGGCATTATGGCAGACAAAAAAACCATCGTCACCGTCAAAATGGCGGACGGCGGAATCATTAAACTTGAACTTTATCCCGATATCGCACCCATCACCGTTCAGAACTTCGTGGATCTTGTGGAAAAGAAATTCTACGACGGCCTTATCTTTCACAGAGTCATCAAGGGCTTTATGATCCAGGGCGGCGACCCCGAAGGCACCGGAATGGGCGGCCCCGGTTACTCCATCAAGGGTGAATTTGCCCTTAACGGTGTAAAGAACGATCTTAAGCACACCGAAGGCGTTATCTCCATGGCCAGAAGCGCCATGCCCGACTCTGCGGGAAGCCAGTTCTTTATCATGCACAAGACCAGTCCTCACTTAGACGGTTCCTATGCCGCATTCGGTAAAGTCATCGAAGGTATGGAAGTCGTTAACAAGATTGCGGAGACCGCAACAGATTATTCCGACAGACCTCTTGAGCCTCAGGTTATGGAAACTGTAACGGTAGAATTCGTGTAGAGATTTGAAAGAATATTTTTCTTAAATGTTGTTAATTATCTATTAATTTCTTTTTAATAATCCGATTATTCTGGCGAGACGGTCTATTGTTTGACCGTCTCGTTCATAATTTGTTCATATATTGTTTTCGAAACGTTAATTGACATAACATCATTTTTTCATGTTTATGATTTATAGTGTTACCATAGAAAACGAAGACAGCTTACAAGAGTTGCTAAATACTAAAACTTTTTCATAATAATGCCGGGTAAGAAAACTTACCCGGCATCCTCCCTTTTTATGGGGTCTTTTTTACTTTTTATCTGCTTTTACGGCTATCTTGAATTCCCTTTTATGATTTATAACGGTAACATGCTTTTCATTGCCGCCGAACTCTCCGTCCAGAGTCCAGGGAACCGAATGCCTTGACTCAAAGGTGATCCTGTCGGCTTTGATGGAATATATACTGTCGTGAGAATACTCTCTGTTGGAAAGCCCCGCTATGATGGCGCTCATGTCTGCGGGAGTTTTTGGCTCCTTGATAAGTGTCACCTCGAAAAGCCCGTCACCAAGATCAACACTGGGCCCGGTAATGTTCTTTATTCCGCCTACGGAACTGGAATTGGTGATCATACCGAAGATAAAGTCATCCTCGATAAAGGTCTCCCCCGCCGTGACCTTCATGTGATAGCTCTTGATATCACCAAGGCGCTTCAAAGCCTCCAGCACATAGGCCGCATACCCGAGAGCATTCTTTACATCCTGGGGCGTTGCATAGGATACTTCCGTAAAAGCTCCGAAGGCTGCCACATATACAAAGGTCTTCTCGTTAAAGCCTCCCAGATCGCAGTCAAAGAGCTTGTCGGATATGGCGATCTTCGCAGCATCCGTCTCTTTGGTGGGGATACCCAGGGAAGAAGCAAAATCGTTGGTACTTCCCGCGGGAATGTATCCGATGGGGATCTTTTTGTCACGAAGGTACATGCCCTTCACCACTTCGTCAAGGGTACCGTCTCCCCCGGCACAGATGATCCTGTCAACACAGTCTCCGGCCTCCAGGACA
>JAEEGT010000069.1 GCA_016280465.1 Lachnospiraceae bacterium
GTGATACCGTCATGAAGGAAACCGATACCTACTACACATTCGCCTGTGCCGACGTTCTTGGAAGGGCCGGAACCGGACTTGGTGTAAACTTCGATGTTCTTATCAACATCAACAAGGTACTTGATACCTTCATCGTGACCGTACTTCTGGATCATGGTGTTGATGACCAGCTTAGCGGTACCTGCGGTATTGTAGTTTGAAAGCCAGATGAGTCCTTTATACTTGGGATCAAGAAGGTCTTTCCAGTCAGCGGGAGCTTCGATACCCTTGCGGGCAAGTTCGTCCTTGTTGACCATGAAGCCTAAGATTCCCTTGTAGATGCCGTACCATGCGCCGTCCTTGTCACGATACATGGGGCTTAAAAGGTGGCTTGCGTTCTGTGCTTCGTAAGGAAGAAGAAGTCCTTCGGAAGCTGCTACGTTGTAAGGATCGGTTGTGCCGCCGAACCAAACGTCGCCGGAGGGATTTCCCTTTTCTTCTTCGATCTTGCTCTGAACTTCACCTGTGGAAAGACGCTGATACTGAACGTTGATGCCGTAGATCTTCTGGAAGTTTTCGCAGGCAGCTGCAAGATATTCTTCTTCGCAGGAGCCGTAAACAACCAGTTCGCCCTCAGCCTTAGCGGCTTCGATGAGCTTGTCCATCTCGCTCTTTTCTTCGGTACTTGCCGATGCAGAAGTATCGGTCTTAGCGGGAGTAGATGCTTTGGATGCGGGGGTGGAGGTTGTCTCCTTGCCGCAGCCTACAAGGCCGATGGTAAGAATGCCGGCCAAAACCAGTGCCAATTGCTTTTTCATAATTTTTCTCCTTTCCAAATGCATGAAAAACATTTGATGCTATAAGGATAAATTAAAAAAGCAAGAGGCTATACCCAATTTTCTGTTTTTTTATCCGAATTTCTGAACACTCAGTTCATAAATTCCGATGGTGCAGTGCCGGTGTAGCGCTTGAACACGGTATTAAAGTGCTTGTAGTCCGTAAACCCCGTCATGTCCGAGACTTCGTAAACCTTGTATTTTCCGGTCTGGAGCAACATCGCAGCCCGACGGACCCTGTATTCGTTAAGAAAATCCAGGTAGCTCTTTCCGGTAGATTCTTTAAATTTCCTGGACAGGTAACTGGCGGAGACCCCAAGCTCCGAAGACAATGTCTCGATGCTTATCTTGTCCGCAAAATGTTCCCTGGTGGCATCCAGCACGTATCTCACATATTCGTTGTCCGCATCCTCTTTAAGGAAGAGAGTATCCGGATTATCCAGTTCCTTTTGCTTTTCGCTTAACTGCTCGTAGCGGTGTTCCTTTTTGATCTCCTCGCTGATCTTAAGTACCGCTGCCTTGAGCTCGTCCTTGTCAACGGGCTTCATGAGATAGGCGGAAACATTAAGGTCTATGGCCTGCTTTGCATAGTCAAAATCCGCATAGCTTGTAAGTATTATGGTCTTAAAGGAGGTTTCCTTAAGGGCTTCTCTCACCATTTCGATACCGTCCATCACAGGCATCATGATGTCTGCCAGCACGATATCGGGCTTTAATTCCCTTATCTTTTCAAGGCCCTCTCCGCCGTTGGCGGCTTCACCCGCTATGGTGCAGTCCATGGAAGTCCAGTCCATGGTATAGGCTATCCCTTTTCTTATTATGTCTTCGTCTTCAACTATCAAAACTCTGTACATGGCTGCCTCAGTTCTCCGGTTTCTTCACCTTTTTGGGAAGTACTATCCTGACAAGTGTCCCTTCCCCTTCTTTGCCCTCTATGTCAAGGCCGTAATCGCCCTTATACATAAGCCTTATGCGCCTGTGGATGTTGTACAGGCCGTAATGGGCCGAGTCATTGGTTTCTTTTTCCAGCATTTCGCGTATCTCTTTAAGGCGCTCCTCCGATATTCCCGCACCGTCGTCCTCGCACACAAAGACCAGGCGGTCGGTGATCTGGTAGCCCTTTATGGTGACGGAAAGCTTTTCCCTGCCGCCGAAGCCGTATTTGATGGCATTTTCAAGCAGGGGCTGCAAAAGAAGCTTGGGTATCAGGCAGTCCATGATGTCCTCTCCCACGTCGATCCGGTATTTGAACCGCTTGTTGAACCTTATCTGCAGGATATTAAGGTAATACTGCAGGTTGTTAAGGTCTTCCCTGAGAGTTACCTCTTCCCTCGTGTCCCTGATGGTGTACCGAAGTATTCCCGAAAGGGAAACTATCATCTTGTCCGCAGCATCGGTGTCGATCTTTGCCATAAAACGGATGTTATCGAGAGTATTGAACAGGAAGTGTGGATTTAACTGGCTCTCTAACTGTTTTAACTGGGAAAAAGCAACGTTGGTGGCCAGCTCCTTGTTTTCTTCGATCTGCTCACGAAGGCTCTTTAACATGTTGTTAAAGTCATTGCCGATGGTGGTAAATTCCGTGGAGCTCTCCGTGTGGAGCCTTACGTTCAGATCACCGCCGGAAACCGCCTCGAAGGCCGTCTCGATCTTTCGGATATCCTCGGTGTACTTTTCGGAGCTTGCATCCGTGCTTTTGTAGGTAATGAGCACGATACACGCAAAGACTGCGACGATAACGCCTATCAGCAGCATTATAACCCTGATGTAGCTGCTCATGTCATCGACAGTGACCACCGTCAGTCCCCTGCCGGTCACTGTCCTGCAAAGATAGAAAAGCTTCCCGCCGGTCCTTACATAGCCAGTATCCCTGTCATAGTCCTTTGTGAGCCTTCCGTAGGTATCGGACAGGTTGTAGCTGTTACTTGCGTAAACCCAGCCGTTTTCATCGGTTATGGCAAGGAATCTTTCACCGGTTCCGCTGATCTTTATTATCACATCCTCGGGGACCACGTAGACCATTATGCACCTGATCTCTCCCCCGTCCCTTATGCCCTTTCCAATGCAGAGATTTCCCTCTGTCAGGGCGGTAACGGTTCTGCCGTCGGCACTCTTTGCGGCAGGGAGGATCCCCCAGTCCGGATGCTGGGCATTGGTAAGGAAATAGGGGACTGTCCCCTTGGAAGTAAAAAGCA
>JAEEGT010000070.1 GCA_016280465.1 Lachnospiraceae bacterium
ACTGAAGAAGAAGCAGAAGAGCAGATCGTAAATGGATTCTTGAAATAAAAACAAAAACCCCCGACACTGTCGGGGGCTTTTTTTATCAAAGCGACATATATTTTTCTATCTTGTTATAGTTGATCACCCGCTCCTCACCGTTCTTGAGGCGTAATGTCACGCTTCCGTAGGCTCCGTTACGGTATTCGTCCTCGTAGAGGATGTCGTGGATGGGGAAGAGCTCCGCATCGGTGAGATCTCTGTGGGACTCAAGGGTGATAACCTGGGAGATCATCACGTAGGGCTCCGTGGCGTCGTACATGTTCTTTCGAAGAGCGGTGGCGTAGATCACGACAGAGTTTTCCGAGTCCGGATTGGTTCCGTGACTCCTTGTGATCTTAAGATCGTCAAAGCCGTCGTAGACCGTCATGGCAAGCTGTTTCTCGCGGCCTGTTGAATCGTGGCCCTTAAGGATTATGGCCTTGGCATTTCCTTTGTACTTTTCGATGATCTCGGTGGAACCGTCATCGGGAAAGCCGTAGGAGCCTAAGGTGATCATATCGGGTCGTCTGTAAAGTCTTAATTTATCCACCCTAAGGATACCGAGAGGCATGGTGAAATCAGCAAGATTTATTGCCTGATTCCAGTGATTCTCGGTTTCCATGTCAAAATCAAAGAACAGTCTCCTGTAAAGCACATTATCCTTGTTCCTGCTCCAGAAAACGGTGTTGGGGTGGAGAATATTGCCGGTGGTCAGGTCCTTGATGGTGTATTGTTCGCTTTCAACATCGCCTGTTTTTAACCCTTCGGTATCAAGAAGGGGAGTGGATTCCCAGGGGAATTTTGAATTGTAGCTGAGCTTTCCGTAATTCCACATGCCGTGGAGATCGTTCTTTGCCTTGCGGATCTTGCCGGTACGAAGGATGGTCTCTCCGTTGCCGCCGTGGTTGGAAAAAGCAAGGGCGGGACCGTCAAGAACGGTTTCTTTTACCCTGGTGTTTCCGAGGCTTCCCCAGATCCCGTGTTCCTCCCTGGCACTCCAGAAGGGATGCTCTTTGGGAAGATGGAGACAAAGAAAGGCCTTGCCGAACCAGTAAGGGGATTCCGCGCAGGAGTAGCCCTGTACCAAAGGTGCAAACTGACCGTAGAACCCCAGGGTCGGGATGCCGTCATAAAGAAAATCTTCACGGGTAAGGAACTGAAGCAGCGATCCGGAAGCGATCCTTCTTGCAAGCCCGGGATTTACTTCGGATTTCTTTAAGAAAAGATTTCCGTCAAAGGCGCTGGTGGAAGCATTCCTGTAGATGCAGGATCTTCCCCACATATTGGTAAAGCCGTCTCTGTCAAAGAAGGAGGGGTAGGTCTCCATCAGCCTGTTTGAGTGCTTTTCAAACTGTTTTGCGATATAAGGGCAGTTTTCGTAGCCGTACCAGAGGTTCCAGATGGGAGCGTAAACATTGAAGGCCCAGCAGGAGTAGTAATCAAAACACTGACCGTCTCTGTACCATCCGTCTCCCGCATAGTAGGAGAGGATACTCTCGGCATGGTCCAGCATGACGGCCTTGTTGATCTTATATCCGTTCATGTTAAGGAAAGCAAGATCCAGCATGTTGAAAAGGCGCCAGTTCTGGGGAACCGTGGGTGCCTCACCGAAGCCGTGGAGAAAATCAGCGATCAGGTCCTTTTCATCCCGGGTGTATGTGTCCCAGATCTCTTCGTGACAAAGCCAAAGACCTATGACAAGTGCACAGGTCTCAACCGTCTGCTGATAGCAGCGGGTGGGATCGTCGGAACCGGTAAGTTTTGAAAGAGAATCGTAGCTTCCCACAAAAAGGCTGTCCTTCGGGTCCACAACACGTAAGATATGCTGTTTGTAGTAGTCCTTAAGAAGGATACCGTTAATGACAAGTTCGGGACGCTCGTGGATTATTACGGAAGCGATAAAGAAAGTACGTGTAAGTCCCTCGAATATTTCCGCCAGCTGCTGCTGTTTAAGGTTTTCCGGCGAAGCGTCGAGATGGGGATAGGTTACCTTGGTCTCTTTTCTGGGAAGGACCACAGGGGCGCTTATGTCCGTTATATGGTTGAAGGCGCCTTCAAGAATGTAGATTCCCGCATCGATCCAGGAATCCCTGGTGAGACCGGTGAAGGGACTTAATTCAAAATCAGTGTGCGTGGGTGTGTATCTCAATGGTCTGTCCTCCCTTATTTCCAGATAGAGAAATCCGAACCTGCCAGGTTAAAGATGGCTTCCATAAAGAAATAATCTCCGTAAATGATGGGGAAGTGGTGTTCGTTTGCATGGTAGGATGCACTGCAGTGGCTTAACAGGTTATCGGTTTCCGGATCATAGTCGCAGCGCTTGTCGGAAAGTGCTTTAAGCATCTTCAAAGCGGCATCCAGGTATTTTTCTTTAAGCTTTGGATCCGAAACCGCTTTGGACAGCTCTATGAGTCCGCAGGAAGAAATTGCCGCGGCTGTGGAGTCTTCGTAGGCAGGCTCCGCGGGCTGCCTGAAATCCACGGGGATAAGCCCCGATTCGGGGATCTGTGATACAAAATAGTCGGCAACTTTCTTTGAGGCTTCGAGATATCTCTCTTCACCGGTATGAAGATAGCTTAAAAGAAAACCGTAGAGAGCCCAGGACTGTCCTCTGGTCCAGGAGGAACCAAGGCCGTAGCCCTGGCCGCCGAAACTCTGGACAAATTCGCCGGTCTCGGGATTTATCTCCACGATATGATTAACGGATCCGTCGGCACGAAGAAAGTTTTTGATGGCCATGTCGGCATGTCTTACGGCTATATGTTTAAATCTGGGATCCTTTGTTTCTTCGGATGCAAAATAGAGCAGCGGAAGGTTCATGAGACAGTCGATGATGCACCAGCCCACATTGGAGGTGGGGCCGTTCTCTTTGCCGATGCCGTCGTTCCAGGCTCTGATGTAGTTACCTGCGGGATTGAAGCGACCTGCCAGGATATTGGCGGCCAGAAGCCCCCTTCTGCGGCCGTCCTTGTTGCCCGTAAGCCTGTAGGAAGCAACATCCGTGGGAAGCCATAAAAATCCCATGTCATGGTCCAGATTGTAAAACCGGTCAAAGCAAACGCTCAGTTTGTCTGCGATCTTTTCGGCTCTTTCGGCGTATCTTTCATCGCCCGTCTCATGGTACAAAAGCCAGAGCATGCCGCCGTAGAAGCCGTTGGTCCACCAGTTAATGTTTTTGTCGTCGGATTTGTCATCGAACCTGCCGTTAACGGCGGTATAAGGAATCTTGTCAAGAGTTCTGTCGGAAACAGCTCTTTCCTTTAATATGATCTTTTCTTTGATACGGGAAGCAAATTCTTTATAGTTTTCTGTCATGTGATAACCCCCTTTCCCATAGAACCAATATATCCCATAAATTTTTCTTTTTCCATGCATATTTTTTACAAAATATGCAGTTTCCTTTTATAAAACAAGAACAAATTTTCGTATTTATGTTGATTTCTTTTTGAAAGGGGTATATCATTGGATATGTTAAGAAAGGTGGAATGATGTTTCGTAAATACAACAGTGAGGTGATCAGGACCACGGTCGATATGGCCTGGCCTGCAGTTATAGAGTCATTTTTTACCGCACTTACCGGGCTTGTTGATTCATATATGGTCAGCTCCCTTGGGTCTGCTGCGGTGGCGGCGGTGGGCATCACCACCCAGCCCAGGATGCTGGCTCTGTCAGCTTTTATGGCGGTCAATGTTGCTGTTTCCGCCCTCGTGGCAAGGCGCCGCGGAGAGCAGCGCAAGGACTCTGCCAACGGTATACTTCTTTCCGCCATATTGTTCATCATGGTCACATCCGTGATCATCAGCGGGATATTTGTGGGCTTTTCGGATCCCATAATCAGGTTCTGCGGTTCCAATGAAGATACGCACCTTCTTTCCGTCACATATTTCAGGATAGTCATGGCGGGAATCCTTTTTAACTGTATCCAGATGGGGATCAATGCGGCCCAGCGCGGTGCCGGCAATACAAAGATCACCATGCGCACCAACCTCACCAGCAACGGTGTAAATATCCTGTTCAATTACCTTCTTATCGGTGGAAATCTCGGCTTTCCGGCCCTCGGGATCAAGGGTGCCGCCATCGCAACGGTTCTTGGCTGGGCTGCAGCGGGGCTTATGAGTGTCATTTCTGTAATGGATACAGGCTGCTTTGTCAGTCTTCCCTATATAGTGAAGAATAAGATCCGTCCTACCATGGAATCCATCGGGTCCATTATCAAAGTGGGTTACGGTATATTCTTTGAGCGATTGCTCATGCGTATCGGTTTCATGCTGACGGCCATAATGGCTGCGGACCAGGGCACTGCCGCAATGGCGACCCATCAGGTGGGCATGAACATCATGAACCTTTCTTTTTCCTTCGGCGACGGGTTTCAGGCCACGGCTGTCGCCCTCATAGGCAGGAGCCTTGGCCAAAAGGACAAAGAGCTTGCCAGAGAGTACGGACGCACCTGCCGGATGCTTGGAGGGATCATAGCAGTCTGCCTTGCCGTAGCCTATTTCTTCGGAGGAAGGGCATTGATGAGTGCTTTCTTTGACGATGCTTACACCATCGATATCGGCACCAATCTTACCAGAGTCATCATGTTCATAGTCATAATCCAGATCGGCCAGGTCATATACAACGGCTGCCTCAGGGGAGCGGGAGATACGCTCTACACGGCGGTTGTATCCATAGTGAGCGTAACTGTGGTAAGGACTCTCGGGTCTTACCTTGGAGGCTATGTTTTCGATCTCGGCATCGTCGGTATCTGGCTCGGTATACTGGCGGATCAGATCGCAAGATATATTCTCGGCTCTGTGCGTTTTAAACAGGGTAAATGGACCGAGATTAGGATCTAGGAGGTTTTATGAAACTCATTCATTGTGCGGATTTACATCTTGATTCAAGGCTGAATACAAATCTTTCCAGGGATCTTGCCTCGGAGCGCAGAAGGGAACTTACGGAGAATTTTAAGGACCTTGTTGCCTACGGAGCAGAGAACAGCGTTGACGGGATCCTTATTTGCGGTGATATGTTTGATACCGCCAGGGTCACCGCCTTTACCAGGAATACCGTGATCAAATCCATTGAAGATCATCCCGAGATCGCTTTTTATCTTCTTAAGGGTAATCACGACTCCGAGTGCTTTGTTGACGGATGGGAGGATCTTCCCGATAATCTTTTTCTTTTTGATAAAGAGTGGCGGGCTTACGATCTTAAGGGAGTCAAGATCTACGGAGCCGAACTAAATGAGAACAATTCCCTGAGACTTCAGCAGGATTTTGCGCCGGATCCTTCCGACATCAATATTGTCATGCTTCACGGACAGGAAACGGAGACCGGTTCCAAAGACAAAGCCGAGGCCATAAATATACGACTTTTCAAGAATAAAGGCATAAATTACCTGGCTCTGGGCCACGTTCATGAATATAAGCGTGAGACACTGGACGGCATGAGTGTTTACTGTTATCCGGGATGCCTTGAAGGTCGCGGTTTTGACGAAGCCGGGGACCATGGCTTTGTTCTTCTTGATATAGATACGGACAACGGCGAAGTGCGGGATACCTTTGTTCCCTTTGCCAAACGGAAGATATTTGCCGTTCCCGTTGATATTACGGGTCTTGACAATACTTACGATATCTTTTCCAAAGTTAAGGACACCCTTTCCGGTATTCCCGCCACACCGAAGGATATGGTCAAGGTGATCCTTACGGGTGAGGTTGACGTTGAATGTGAGAAGGATACGGCTTACATAGAGAAGAATCTCGGATCCGACTACTATTTTACCCGTGTTTCCGATGAAACCTCGCTTAAGGTCAATCTTCAGTCCTTCATGCTGGATGAAACTCTTAAGGGTGAGTTCGTAAGGTCTGTAATGGCCGCGGAGGAACTGTCCGAGGAGCGTAAGGCCCGGATAGTCCGCATGGGGCTCGATCTGTTTTCGGAGGTGAAGTAGATTGAAGATCATATCATGTCATATAGCCAATTTCGGAAAACTTCATGATGAAGACTTTTCTTTTACCTCCGGTCTCAATGAGATAAAGGCAAATAACGGCCGGGGCAAGAGTACCCTGGCGGCTTTCATCAAGGTCATGCTTTACGGCCTTGAAGGAGACGGCAAAAAGGATGAACTGGTATCGGAGCGCAAGCGTTACAATCCCTGGCAGGGTGGCACCTTCGGCGGCACCATGACCTTTGAGACCGCCGGTAAGAGATATATCATATCCCGTACCTTCGGAAATAAACCGGCACTTGATACCTTTGAATTAAGGGACGCGGACACCAATCTTGTGAGCAATGACTTTTCCGACAAGCCCGGTGAGGATATTTTCAGGATAAATGCGGAGTCCTTCGGAAGGACTGTGTTCATAGGTCAGGATACGGATATTTTTTCCAAGACCACCGATGATATCAACGCAAAGCTCGGTAACATCACCGATGCCATGGACCTTAACAGGTTCGCTCTCATAGATGAGAAGATCAAGAACGAACTCAATTCTTTAAGCGCCACCAGAAAGACCGGTGAGATATACAAATTAAAGGACGAGGTTTCCGAACTTAAGGCAGTGTTACGTGCCGGTGAGGGTACCGAAGCTGCTGCGGAGTCGGTGCGGGCAAGAATGGAAGAGACCAGGGCCGAGATCCTATCAAAGCAGGAGATCAAAGCCGGGCTCACTTCCCTTAAAAAGGCAGCTTCCAGGAGAGAAAAGCGGCTTTCCGACAGGAACACCTATATGATATTATCCGACGAATACAAGGCCAAGGAGGATTCCTACAGGGAAGCGTTAAACACACTTTCTTATTCCGGTCCCGGTCAGTACTCGGATAATTTCGAAGTTATTTCCGCAAAGACGGCAGAACTTTCAAAACTTCGCCTCAGCATGGCGGGTGTTGAACTTTCCGCTGATGAGAGAGCACGTCTTGATGAATACAACGGTCGCATTGTCGATCCTTCCGGAACCCTTAAAGCCTCCGAGGCGGCATCCCACGGTCTTATTGCCGCGGGAGCCAGACAGAGTGAGCTTAAGAGCAAGGAAAGCATGCTCTCGGATCTTGAGTTTGAGCATGACAATACAATACAAAAGGGTAAAAAGACCGGCATCTTTGCAGGGCTCGGTACCTGCGGTCTTTTACTGGGAGCCGCCTTGATACTGGCATATTTTCTCGCTTTCAATGAGACTGTTTTGTTGATCTCCGGCGGGATCCTTGTGTTTGTGGGAATTGTCTTCTTTGTTTTGTTCGGAGCGCGTGCATCCGTTGTCAGAAGAGACGGGGACATGCTCCTTTCAAGGATCGAAAAGCTTAAGGGAGAGATCGACGGCATCAACGAAGAGATAGAGGGAGCCGGCAGGTTTGCTTCCGATACATTGACCGCCAACGGTATCCTATACAATGAAAACACGGCTGCTTCGGACTTAAAGCAACTTTATTCGGATTGCTTTGATCATTTAAATCTTCTTAAAAAACAGGAAACCTTCCGACTCAACGATCGAACCGAAGAGTGCGACAGACTCGTAACCGTGATAAAGAGCCTTTTCGCTGATTACGGACTTAAACCCGAGGAAGGAGAGTTTCCCACCTGCCTTGCCGTCATAAACCGCAAGATAGATGCATGCAACACGGCTTACAGACTGTTTAACGATGCTCTCGGCAGAAAAGCGGACTTTGAAAACAGTCATGATCTTTCCGAACTCATGGCTGATGACGACGAGACCGAATATACTCTTGAGGATGTTGAGAGTATGGAGGCCTCTGTTGATAATAAACTGAAGGAGCTTAAGGAGAACCTGGATATCGACAGGCGACAGCTTGAAGACTTTATGGAAAGACTTGAATCCCTTGAGGAAACTGCTGATACCCTTGCTTCCAAGGAAGCCTCCATTAAAGAGAAGAGTGAGCTTAGTTCTGTATTGGAGGATACAAGAAAGTATCTTACCGGAGCCAAGGAGAGTCTTACCGCAAGATATATGGGACCCCTTACGGAGGGCTTTGCCAAGTATTACGGCCTGATCACCGGGGGACCTGCCTCCGACTATATGATAGATGCCAATACGGAGATCACCGTTTTCCAAGACGGCCTTCAGCATTCGGCACTTTTACTCAGCAGCGGTTATAAAGATCTGGTGGGTCTTTGTATGCGTCTTGCCATGGCAGATGCCATGTACAGGGAAGAGAAGCCCATGCTCATAATGGACGATCCCTTTGTTAACTTCGATGATTCGAACTTCGCCGGTGGCAGGAGACTTCTTGATAAGGCTGGGGAGGAATACCAGATATTGTATTTTTCCTGTCGTGGAACAGGTCAAAATAACTAAAAAATACCTGATAATACCTGCAACCTGCATAATTGTATACAATTATTCAATTATCCGTTGACAGGACCGCAACCCTTCGATACAATGAAACTCGGAAAATCGCACCCTGATTTTTCGAGTTTTCTTTCTTTTCGGAGGATATCATGTCACTTACATTATCGGAAAAGGCTAAAGCCGTTAAGCCTTCATCAACACTTGCCATCACTGCCAAAGCCAAGGAACTTCGCGCCAGCGGAGTTGATGTGGTAGGTTTCGGGGCGGGAGAACCCGATTTCAATACGCCCAAGAATATCTGCGACGCTGCCATTAAGGCCATCGAGACCGGATTTACCAAGTATACTCCGGCTTCGGGTACCAATGAACTTAAGGCTGCCATCTGCAAGAAATTCAGGGATTTTAATAATCTTAACTACGAGCCCAATCAGATAGTTATTTCCAACGGTGGAAAGCACGGTCTTACCAATGTTTTCGACGCACTTTTAAATCCCGGTGATGAGGTTATAATCCCTGCGCCTTACTGGCTTTCTTATCCCGAGATGGTCAAACTTTCGGATGGTGTTCCCGTGTTCATTACCGGCTCCAAGGAGAACGGTTACAAGATCACCGCAAAACAGTTAGACGACGCCATCACCGATAAGACCAAGGCATTTGTGTTAAATTCCCCCAGCAACCCTACCGGAATGGTCTATTCCAAAGAAGAACTGGAAGAACTTGCCAAAGTTATCGTCAAGCGCGATATTTACGTTGTTTCCGATGAAATGTATGAAAATCTTGTTTACGACGGAGTAAAGCATGTAAGTATAGCTTCCCTCAATGACGAGATCTACAAGCGCACCATTACCTGTTCCGGACTTTCCAAGGCTTACGCCATGACCGGATGGAGGATCGGATATACCGCTTCCTCGCCCGAAATCGCGAAGCTTATGTCCGCAATGCAGTCCCATGCTACTTCAAATCCCAACTCCATAGCTCAGTATGCTTCCGTTGAAGCTCTTAACGGACCTCAGGAAACAGTTGAAGCTATGTGCAAAGAATTTGACAAGCGCAGGATCTTCATGTACGAGAAGATCAAGTCCATGCCTTATGTGGATGTCATTAAGCCCCAGGGTGCTTTCTATGTTTTTGTCGACATGAGTGAAGCACTTAAAAAGAAATACAAAGGCGAAGCCTTAAAGAGCGCTTCGGACCTTGCATCCAAGCTCCTTAACGACTATGCCGTGGCCGTGATCCCCTGTGCGGACTTCGGATTCCCCAACCATATCCGCCTTTCTTACGCCATCAGTCTTGAGCAGATCGAGAAGGGTCTTAAGAGGATAGAAGACTTCCTGAAAGTCCTTGAGTAATTTTCACTAAGTTGTCATAATAAAGAGAAAGAAATCGACGTTATGTAAACCAATAGCGTCGATTTTTTGTTGTTTTTTAAAAAATTTTTTTGCCATATCTAGTGCCACGGTTCACATAATTATCGACATTTGGTATTTTTTGAACAAACTGCAGGAAAACCGCGTAAAATGGGCAAATTTAACATTTGCTTTTCCCTAAATTTGCCTTTATAATAAGTCTTGCAAGTCGTTTTTGGGGTTAACGATAATATACTTTTAACCGCGAGAGAGGGTTATGGAACGAGAAATCAACGAATTCATTTCTTATTTACATAACGTGAAGAAGATGTCTATAAATACCGAGATGTCATACAAACGTGATTTGGCTAAGCTGAATGCGTACATGGCGGAACGGGGTATATCGGATGTTTCCAAACTGTCGCCGGAGAACTTGAGCGATTACATCGCGTTTCTCAAAGAGAACAATTTTTCCGCAGCGACAGTTTCGAGAAACATCGCATGTCTTAAGAGTTTCAGTCATTTTCTTTTCAAAGAGGGCAAGATCGCTTCCGATGTTTCGGCAGGATTAAAAGCCCCCAAGGTTGAAAAGAAGATCCCGGAGATCCTCACCACCAAGGAAGTGGTAATGCTCCTTGAACAGCCAAACGGCGATACTCCCAAGGATATTCGCGACAAGGCCATGCTGGAGCTTCTCTATGCTACGGGCATCAGGGTTTCCGAGCTTATTTCCCTTAAACTTGATGATGTGAATATTCAGATGAGCTACATCGTATGCCGGGATGCCAACAAGGAGCGTGTCATTCCTTTCGGTCACGAGGCTAAGCGTGCTCTGTCCGCGTATCTTGACGGTGTCAGGGACACGATGCTGGAGAACGGCAAAGAGGATGTTCTTTTTGTTAACTGTTCCGGACTGCCCATGTCACGTCAGGGCTTCTGGAAGCTCATCAAATACTACGCCAAGAAGGCAGGTATCGACGCGGACATCACTCCTCATACCTTAAGACATTCCTTTGCGGCTCACCTTGTGGAGAACGGAGCTGATCTAAAGGCGGTTCAGGAGATGCTGGGACACTCGGATATTTCCACCACCCAGATCTATGCCAACATGGGTCGTTCCCGTATCAGAGAGGTTTATTCCAAGGCTCATCCCAGAGGATAAGTAATTCCCGGGGCAGAAGATCAGCCCGTCGGGGTCGTAACTAAGATCATGCAAAAGATTGTATATTTGGACAACGGGGCCACCACACCCCTTTGCGCAGAAGCCAAAGCCGCCATGGAAAGGGTCATGTCCGATGTTTACGGCAATCCTTCAGGCAACTACAGCCTTGGTTTCGCAGCAAAAAAAATACTGAATGATTCAAGGGCTGAGATCGCATCAGCCCTTAATTGTTATGAAAGTGAGATAATCTTTACTTCGGGCGGTACGGAAAGTGATGATCTTGCGGTGATAGGCGGGGCTCTTGCAAGCGGAGCGAGAGGCCGTCATATAGTCACCACCGGCATCGAACATCATGCGGTGTTAAACAGCTGCAGATTCCTTGAGACCCTGGGGTATAAGGTGACATATGTTATGCCCGGCCCCGACGGAGCCGTTTCGGCGGATTCGGTAAAAGAAGCGGTTCGCCCGGATACCGTGCTTGTTTCCGTAATGCAGGCAAACAATGAAACCGGGGTACTGCAGCCCGTGGAAGAGATCGGGGAATTTGCAAGGGCAAACAATATTCTTTTTCATACGGATGCGGTATGCACCTTTGGAAAGCTCCCTCTGGACATGAGCAGACTGAAGGCGGATTTTCTGTCCGTCAGTGCCCATAAGATCGGCGGGCCCAAGGGTACGGGATTTCTTTATGTAAGGCGGGGCGCCGCTCTGCAACCCACTGTTTACGGCGGTGGACAGGAGAGAGGCCTTCGTTCGGGTACGGAGAATACGGTTGGAATAGCGGGGCTTGGAGCCGCCGTACGCCGTAAACGGGATAACATGGAGATATTTGGCGAAAAAACCTTAAGACTTCGAGCCCGACTTCAAAAAAGGATACTTGAAGAGATCCCGGATACTCATGTGAACGGTTCATTAACAAACAGAGTGCCCGGAACCCTGAATATCCGCTTTGACGGTATCGTGGGAACCTCCCTTTTGATCCTTCTTGACGGTAAAGGGATCTGTGCCTCTGCCGGGGCTGCCTGCAACAATGCATCTCAAAAGCCTTCTCATGTGCTTACGGCTATGGGACTTACGGAAAAAGAATCCGCATCGTCGATCCGGTTTTCATTAAATGAGTTGAATACGGAAGAAGAGATCGATTATACTGTTGAAGTATTGAAAGAAAGTGTTGAATATTTAAGAAAAATGCGGGCCTTGTGACCCGCATTTTTTGAAAAGAAAATGATCGTTGAGGGATCCCGGCTCAGAACCGTAAATAGGTTGCGGTCCTGTCCTTGAATACCGTGTAGTATTTAAAGCCGCAGTCCGCAAGGATGGTAGCTGCCTTGTCAAAACCAACGGCAATGTCTTCGGGCTTGTGGGCATCGGAGCCAACGGTGATGATCTCACCGCCTTTTTCTTTGTAACGCTTAAGGACCTGTGGCCAGGGGTTGGGATATTCAAGCCCCTTGCCAAGAGTCTGGGTATTTAGTTCCAGTCCTTTTTCATTTTCCAAAAGGATATCCAGAATCTCATCGATCTTGTCGGCGTAATCCATGGGATTGTAGGCGCTCTCGCCGCCGGGAACCCTTCTTGTTAGATAATCAAGGTGTCCCAGAACGTCGAAATTCTGGAATTTCTTTATATTTGCGATGACGGTGTCAAAATATTCGTTAAAAGCTTCTTTGGCGGATCTACCTTCGTAGAATCTGTCGTCGTAGGTGTCGATGTCACGTACCAGATGAACGGAGCCCACGATAAAATCAAAATCGTGATTTCTGGTAAGAACGGCGTTCTTGCGGAAGGAATCCTCCCTGAGACCTATCTCCATTCCGAAACCGATGGTGATCTTGTCTTTGTAGGCTTCGCGAAGTCTTAAAAGATCGTAAAGATAGGAGTCTACGTTAAGATCCCAGCAGCCTTCGGGAAATTCCTCACTCACGGGAAAATCGAAATCGTTGTGTTCCGTGATGTTGATATGGTTAAGGCCCTTCCTGATGGCTGATTCCACCATATCCTTAAGGGGTGCTTCGGAATCGAAACTGAAAGAAGAGTGCATGTGCTGATCGGCGAGTATTGCCATGATTGGTCCTCCTGACGGGAAAAATACACGGATGTTTTTCTGAATAAGTTACAAAAAGGATTATAACATTTATTTCTTTTTGGTGAAACCTCACATTTATAAGATTTTAATAAGTATTTGTATTGATTTTTGTTTGTAAATACTATAAAATAAGTGCGCTGACAAAATTTTGACAATTCTTTTTTCGGGATTGTCAGAACCAATATATCTTATATTTCTAGGAGGAAATAATATGGCAGTAAAAGTAGCAATTAACGGATTCGGACGTATCGGACGTCTTGCATTCAGACAGATGTTTGGAGCAGAAGGATTTGAAATCGTTGCAATCAACGATCTTACCTCTCCCGAGATGCTCGCTCATCTTCTTAAGTACGACAGCACCCAGGGTCGTTACGCTCTTTGCGACAAGGTTTCTTTCGGTGAAGATTCCATCACCGTAGACGGAAAGAAGATCACCATTTACAAGGAAGCTGATGCTAAGAACCTTCCTTGGGGACAGCTTGGTGTAGACGTTGTTCTTGAGTGCACCGGTTTCTATACAAGCAAGGACAAGGCACAGGCTCATATCGATGCAGGTGCTAAGCACGTTATCATTTCTGCTCCCGCAGGTAATGACCTTCCTACCATCGTTTACAA
>JAEEGT010000071.1 GCA_016280465.1 Lachnospiraceae bacterium
ACCATGATCCTTACGGGACTTCACGACGGAAGCTACACAGGCGTATACAATGCAGCATTCGGTGATAAGGGCGCCAAAGAGATAGTCATGAAGATCCGCGGCAAAGGAATGGGTGTCATCAAGGTATGCCTCGATTATCCCGGCGCTGCCGCAGTGGCATATGTACCTGTTGATATTAATTCCGATGAATTCAAGGAAGTCAGGGTTTCTCTTGACAGTACAGTTACCGGTGATCATTCCGTATTCTTTGTATATGCCGGAAGCGACTATGAGGTGCTTTCCTGGAGATTTGAATAGATCCTTAAAGATACGCAAAATTAAAGATCCTTCCACGGGATAAACCTGCGGAAGGATCTTTTTATGATAACCCGGCGGGCCCGATCGATTATGGCAGGCTCTGCCCCGGGGTTTTTAATTCAGTTTGATACCTGAAGGATCAAGACTTATCGTAGGAGCCGTGAAAGCGGATATGCCTGTCTCTTCGCCGGTCTCTGAGGAAATGCCGTTTTTGTATTTCTGATTCTGCTGGTTGAAGCCGCTGAAATCAAAGGATTTTGCGCATTCCATCATGATGGGAAGATAGGTCTCATATACTTTTTCATTGGCGGAGATGAGGAAGTTTGTATAACTTATGTAGTAATTTACATAGGTTATGGGGAAGGTCATCTTCACAAGGGAGTCGCAGAAATATACCGCATAAGCCAGGTTGGAGTTGGGTGCGGTGCAGGCGAAGAGCGCCTCCGATGTGGTCATTCCGTTCTGTTCTCCGTAGCTTTGCTCACTTAAAACCTGAGCGGGGCTGAAATTGGGGAGAGTAGCGGAAATGGAAGGGTTTGTGGTATCTGTCAGTGAAAGACAGGTATAAATGCTTCCCCAC
The DNA here is from genome assembly GCA_016280465.1 of Lachnospiraceae bacterium. GTDB lineage: Bacteria > Bacillota > Clostridia > Lachnospirales > Lachnospiraceae > UBA1258. Next base: position 878 of record JAEEGT010000071.1, read on the forward strand.
TGGTTAAACACGGAAGTGGCGGAGAGACTGTCGATAACGGGACAGTAGGGACCGATCCCCGCAAGGTATGGTGCCATAAAGTTTCTGTCGGTTACGGAGGTATAGAAGGGTTCTAAAGCCGTACAGAAGAAAATGACGTTGTTGGGGTCTTCCGGGTCATTGATGATAAGGATCAGTCTTAAGTTTCCGGTTCCGTCATCGTAGGCCTGACAGTTTACCGTCCAGCCTGCAGGAATTGTGGCGGCGATATACTTATCGCTGTAGTAGGTGGTATTAAGCCCTGTACTCGGTGAAGGAGCAGGGGCAGGAGTCGGTGTGGGTGCAGGCGTGGGAGCGGGTGTGGGCTCTGGAGTGGGCACGGGAGTGGGAGCCGGTGTATCGTTGCCGGTGTCCGAGGTTGGAATGCTCGGTGCCTTGTCCCCGCCGTTTCCGTTTAAGTCAGGCACGCTTGCGGAGGTGCTTGTACCTTTGCCGGAATTATCAAGGGAAAGTGTGCCAAGTCCCCCTGCGGTATTGTCGCCGCAGGCACAAAGTGAAGCGGTAAGGCACAGTGTTAAGATTGCGCTTATTAGTTTCTTTTTCATGATATCTGTCCCCTTTCGGTTCAATATTTCAAAGTGGCTACGGAGGATTCGCAGACTTTGGCGATCTCATCCCTGTCACTGTTTGTATCGTTGATGGCATAGCAGGCAACCACACATCCCTTGGGAGAATCTCCAAGGTAAATCCTGCCTGAGTATTTTCTTGCCACATAGCCGTCGTAGGTTTCCATGGTCATGGGATAAGCATAATAATCGTGACCGTTGATGTTTGCAACGGCTCCCGCCCCGAAGGTCACGGATTCGGCTCCAAGATACCCTGCCATAAAGGTGGAGTCGCCGGTGGCTCTTTGCAGGAATTCGTCACGGTCTCTGATGGGATTTCCGTAATCGTCGGAGCTGCAAAGGAGAGTGAGCATGATGGTGTCGTGCCCTGTTGCCATGTAACCGATGGTAAGTTCGTTTACCTTAAAGAGGTCCGGAAGCGATATCGACAATCCTGTATCATCCTGGGAGTAAGGGCTCAAACTGGTAGCGATCCCTTCGGTATAAGCACCCTCAGTGGAACTGAAGGTCTTGATGGCGTAGTAGGTTTCGGTATCCATTTCTCCGGCATTTTCGGAAAAAGAAGAGTACTGGACATAATATTTGTCGTGGATCTCAATGTACCGCTCAATGATGACGCTGTTATCATTACCGTTGGAGCATTGATAACGGGTCATGTAGAGAGTCTTTCCTTCAACATCGGTCTTGTGGATCTGGGTGGAGGAAACATCCTTAAAAGCCTTGGTAAGCTGCTTGTCGCAGGCTTTAAAATACTTTTCGGGAGTAATGGTATCAGATGCTGTCTTTAATACCAAAAGGTAGGGAAGCTGTCCCACGGACTCTTTATAAATGCCCACACCGTCCGCAGCGGAGTATATAACCTTGTCTTCCTCAGGGTACAGGATGGAAAAGCCTGTGTTGTCTTCTTCGTAAAGTTTAAGGCCTTCGTAGACCGGCATCCCGGTCTTTTCATTTTCTTCGTTTATGGTAAAGTCCGTAACTGCCGCGGTATTGTTCCCGCAGGAAGAAAGGGTCAGGACACAAAGGATCGAAAGTACGGCAGAGATTATTTTTTTCATTCTTTTGCCCCCCTTTCTAGTAATTTATCATCTTCGCATCTCTAAATGCGTCTATGAGGACCTGCTTGTAGGATTGGTCAAATCCGTTGATATCAATGGATAGGAGCAGTATCTCCAGAATTTCCGCATACTCCGAAAGGGGTGTGATTATATCGATGGTGGTAAGCCAGAGACTGGTTTCTTCTTCCAGGGTCATGCCCGCCTCGTAGAGCTTATAGGCCATCATGTTAAGGAGGGAACTG
>JAEEGT010000072.1 GCA_016280465.1 Lachnospiraceae bacterium
ACGGTCACAAACCTTTCTGTGGACAGTGGTCTTGTGGAAGCAAAGACGGTGGAAGGCGGAGTGGAAAGGACCATATCCGTCGGCGCAGGGCAGAGCGAAAAATTCAGTGGAACCGCACCCCAAAAGGGAGAGGATGATAAACTTGCAAAGACCAAGAAACGCACCGGAAGAGAAGATGGCCCCAGAGTGCGTGTTTTTTATACGGATGATAAAGGCGAGGAAAAGGATGAGTACATAAACTTTTCCGAGGACTTCGAAGGGTTTGCGGGTAAACTGTACAAGGGCACCTGGACATTGGATCTTTTGGGTGAGCGTATAGAACTTGTTTCTGTTCTTTCCCTTGATACCGACGTAATAATCAAAAACGGTACACTTGTTACCGATTCATCGAATTATATTCACAACAAGGGCACTGCCTCGTTCGGAGACGAAACATATACTTACACTGACACTCACATAGAGACTGATGGGCTTGCAATCGAAAATGACGGCGTCCTGATGCTCAGGGGTGTTGATCTTACCGTTCTTTCGGGCACTGCTGTAAGAAACAGCGGAGAGCTTTCTTATGATGGCTATAAGTCAAGGCAGATCAATCAGGACCTGGTGGCGGACGTGAGCATTGAATCGGGCCTGTTTCTTTATAATACCGGGTTTGCGTATCTAAACGGCGTTGCGATCCGGGGCAGGAGCGAAAATTATGTCGTAAATGACAAGGATTTGATGATCAATCACAGTGTCTTTTACGGCGAGGGCGAGACCTTTGTGGTAAATCATGACGGTGCATCCGCCAATCTGGGAGACTGTTATTTTATAACGGAAAAAGAAGGTTCCGTTGCCTTCCTTAACGAGGGTTCCATCGAGAAATACGATCCGGCTGCCATTAAAACAAATGACAGGTTTGTACCGGATGCTTACGGGACACCCTTGTTTGTGGTAAAGGCCGGAACGGGACTTATAAATAAAAACACGCTGACGGCACCTGCACAGTTTCTTGTTCTTGGCGGGACAGGTGCAGACAATTATGGAAACTTCGATACAGAGACTTATTATGTCAGAATGGAACTTGACGGAGGACTGGGACTGTTAAACCGCGAAAGCGGCCGGACGGGAGGTCTGAACATCTTTGTAAGATCCGGTGTCGCTGCCCAAAACTTTGGCCAGATGGGAGTCAGCGGCAACCTTACTTTTGGAGCTCTTGAAGAATATACAGGGGTCCTTGTGACAAATGAAAAGAGCGGAATAATCACCGGCGGAGCTACGTTCTATTGCAGTTCTCTTTCGGACGGTTCTCTTCTTTACAACACCGGAACAGTTAAAGATGCGATCTTAAAGTTTGTAGGAGGCGCAAAAAACAGCAACGAATACTACAAGTTTCCGGATACCTCGAATCTATACTTATACATGGCGAACGTCTTACAGGATCCCTATTTCAGTAACATCGAAGTCGATACCGTTATGAAGGATGCAATCCTCTTTAAGGACGAGGGTGTGACCGAAAACAGTTCTCTTTCCCTGTGTCTGACAGGTAAGGGCAGCGGGACCTATGAAGGATACCGTGCCTGTGGAAGCGGAAAGCACGAAGTGACCAACGGTACAGCCATGCTTTACAGTGCGAACGGTGTTGGTCTTACGGTGGATCAGGGGATCGAGTGCAAGCTCGGAGGATATACCGTACAAACGGGACTCCAGACAGAAGGAGATATGTACGGTCTCTCATCACTATATTATGTTGATAACCCGGGCGCCTTTGATCCTGCGTTCTTTACAGGGAATACAGCGGTCTTAAACAAGGGTATCATCAAAGACTCCACCGTGACCGCCTACATGAAGGGCTCAAAGAACACCGGGTTTAAGAACGACGGTTTTACCGAAGAAGTAAACCTGACAGTAAGACTTGACGGCGATCGGAACACGGGGATCGTAAACAACGGGACTTTGCAGGGCGGACGGATCGAATCAAACATCGACAGGGTCGGTGGAAACACAGGTGTATTCAACGACAAGATCATTAAGGACATGATAATCTCCTTTGCGACCGGAAACCGGATCGCTCTTTCGGTCTGTACCGAGAAGAGTCCGTACGGTGAAGATATCGGTATCTTAAATTCAAAGAACGGACAGATCGACGGTTATAACAGTGTCCTTAACATAGGCGTTGAGTGCCCCGTTGTTACTGCTTTGGTGAACCGGAATTATTTAAGGATCGGCAGCACCAACATACGTGTCTACAAGGGCACCGGGATCCTTTGTGATGAAGGCAGTACTTTCAGGACCTACGGACTGAGTATAGTGCCGGGAGATGAGACCGATGACGGGCTGTGCAGCGGTACGGGTATGATGATATACGGAAGCGTGGATCTGTCGGGACGTGAGGGAGCCACTGAAGCCGGATATGTCTTTGACGGAACACTTAACGTAAGAAGCAACGGTTCCGATTTTTTCGGGATCTATGTGGCAAACGGGGGAAGTTTCTTACAGACAGGCACAACGGGCCGTAAATTCAATGTTACGCAGATATACAGCAAAAACAACGGTCATGCAGTGGTCAATTACGGACATCTCACACTTGAGTATCCGAGTCTTACCAAATACAAGAGCACCTGGGACAGATGTATATCCGACAGCGGCGTGTTCAGTTTCCTGGCATTCAGGATCGGCACCGGAGCAGACTCCGATTTCAGATATGACGGAGGATGTCCTGGCCCATGGTACGGAATGGAATATACGGATGGAGATAAGATCTGGAATTAAATATAGGGTATCAAGGATGCACCCCCACAGGGTGCTCCTTTAATTCTGCTTTTTTATGAGGGGCTCTTATGTTATAATCGTCTCATCCAAAAAACGGACAGGCTTTAATCACCTGCAAACAGAGTAAAAAGGGAGAACAGTATGAATTCAATTCACAAGACTAATTTTATCATTATCTGGGTGGCTATCATTGCCCTCATAGGTCTTGCGGTATCAAATTTCGGTTTTTCTCAGTCAGTCATCATAGAGACCGCAGTTATGTTAACCTGTGGCGTCATATCTACTGTGGCCTTCATCCTTAAGATCGACGATGTCAAAAAAGGTCTTTTCCTTGTAATGCCCGCAGCCCTGGGAACCCTGATCTTTTCATGGCTTTCCGGCGGTAACGGAGTGGCTTTTATGGCAAATTTCGTGCTTCTTGCCATGGCTGCCACATACTTCATCAGAAAGATAATCAGACTCTTTGCCATACCCTTTGTTGCTGCATCCGTTGTAATGCTCATTATCGATGCAAGGATCATCGACGGTAGCACCGGCAGCTTCGGAGGCGGTCTTACAAAGATAGCTCTTTTCGTCATAACCGCTGTTTTGATCTATAACTGCGTAAATCGCGGTTCGGGGATCGTTGAGCAGACCGAAGAGGCCTTAAAGACGGTCAAAGAAAATGCGGCTCTTGCCAATGATATCTCCCAGCAGTTAAATACCACCATCGTAAAGAGCAGGGATCTTGTGGGAGTTATCGTTACCGACAGTAAGAATGTTGAGTCTGCCACGGACAAGATGAGCGGTCTTGTAAAGAACACCGCCGATACAGCATCTTTGGTAGTTGATTCCGTTGACAGTGCGGACCGTGAGATCGATGAAAACTATCAGCTGGCAAAAGAAATGGAATCCGGCTTTAAGGGCGTTATGGATGCGGTGGACGAAGGCAGCGAGTCGGTCAAACTGGCAAGCCGGTTTATCTCCGGCATGGAAGAGAAGGTTTCCGGTGCCAAGACTTCTACCGAATCCCTTCTTGATGAGATGGGAAGGATAATGTCCATCCTCGATGAGATCAATTCCATCGCTTCCCAGACAGGGCTTCTTTCACTCAATGCTTCCATCGAGGCAGCAAGAGCCGGGGAGCATGGTCGCGGTTTTGCGGTTGTTGCCGAAGAGATCCGCAAACTTTCCGATGAGAGCGGAGCGGCAGCCACAAATATCGGTCAGATCCTCGATGCTTTGAAGGAAAGGATCGTTCTTGTGGCCAGGGAGATTGCAGACGGTTCTGCTGCAGCCACGGAGAGCGTTTCCAAGGTCAATAACGTTTTTGAGATCTTTGAAAAGATCACGGAGGCTACCCAGGCCGCAAAGAAAAACGTGGACAAAGAATACAAGATCATCGACAATGTTAAAGATCAGTTTGAACTTATAAAGAAGAACATGAACGACATGGTATCAAGTACGGGCGAGAGCACCGAAGCCATTTATGCCATAGTCAGGACCGTTGAGGAACAGAACGGTGCCATCGACAACATATCCCTTGATATGGAAAAAATCGCCGAACTTTCCGACAAACTTGATACACAGTTTAACGCCTAGGAATATTAAAAAACCCGCTGCCGTAAGACAGCGGGTTCTTTTTGTTTACCCCTGCGAGGGATCAGGTATTGTAACTGCTTACCATATCGCCTAAGTGGTTGGAAAGTCTCTTTATGTTGTCGGCCTTGCCGGAGACATCGTTTATGATATCGGTGATCTCGGCAACACTTCCGGCGGTATCTTCCGCTGAGGAGGCGTTGGATTCGGATACCGAGGAAAGACTTTCGATGGTGTCGTTAAGGGTGTCACAGGCAGTTCTGATCTCGCCTGCGTTGTCTCTTATGTTGTTGAAGTTGTCTTTGGTATTCTCGATATCGTCAAAGAGGGTGGTAAGATACTCTCTCGAATCTTTACCGGTGGATTCCTGTTCGCTCATTACGGCGTTCAGCTTGTTTACAAGGTCGATGGCCGTGGTGGTCTGAACCTTGAGCTCATCCATTACCTGTTTGATGGATGCGGCAGATTCGTTGGACTGCACTGCAAGAGAGCCGATCTCCTGTGCGACCACCGCAAAGCCGCGTCCCGCATCCCCGGCTCTTGCTGCTTCGATGGAAGCATTTAGGGAAAGCAGGTTTGTCTGGCTTGCGATCTGGTTGATGATATTAGCAGCCTCTATGACTGTATCAACGGATTCACCCACGGCACTCATTTCTTTGGTAACCCTGGACAGTTCCTGCATGGATTCGTGGATGGAATTTATAAGGTTATCAAAACTCTTCGAGACCGTACTGGAGTTTTTGCTCATATTTCCCGTGCATTCCTCAGCCTTGTCAACGGTATCCCTCATGTCTGAAAGATGTGACAGTATCATGGATACATTGGCAGATGCTTTGGATACATCATCGGCCTGTCTGACAGCACCTGCCGATACGCCCGCTATGGCTTCCGAAAGCTGTTTCATGGTATCGGCGGCCTGCTCCGTACTGGAGGACAGTTCATTGGAAGAAGAAACGGATCCTTCGACACTTTCCTTGACTTCGGTGATGATATCGCGGACCTGACCGATGAAGGTATTCATGCTGCCGGCTATAACTTCGAATTCGTCGCCGGAGGTCATCTTCACTTCTTTGGTAAGATCGCCGGAACCGTCGGCTATTTCGCGCATCTTGTCATTGAGGGTCTTAAAGCCCTTGTTAAGCCTTGAACATATAAACAGTACCACGCATACGCTGACGGCGATTATGATACCGGAAAGGATAGTTACTTTGCGGACATGCTCGGCAACCTGTTCGTCAAACCATGCTGCGCTGAAGTCAACTCCCACGATCCCCGCGATGTTGCCGGCGGAGTCAAATACGGGACTGTAAGAACTGTAGTGCCTTCCCCACTCATCTTCATAGGGTTCATTGTCGACCGCGGAAATACCGGTACCTGCGATGCCGAGAGCATCGGTATATTCTACCGGGTCGCCGAAATCAGCGGGTTCTTCGGGATCGGCATCCACCGTATATATATAGTTCTGACCGCCCACATGTCTCATGGCGTATATGTATTCAAGCTCGCAATTGTCACGAAATACCGACAGGATATCAAGCTGGGCATTGAATTCGGCAGTGTCCACATCGTCCTCCGTAACGCCTGCCAGATAATCGCCGTCAAGACCTGCCGCAGCGGTGTTGGAAATATCGAGCATACGGTTTTCAATCAGGATCTTGATACTCTTGGTGGACTGGTTGATGGAAACA
>JAEEGT010000008.1 GCA_016280465.1 Lachnospiraceae bacterium
CCGATCTCTCTTGCGCCGGTTCCGATGTCACCTGCGGGAACGTCGGTGTCTGCGCCGATATATTTGTAAAGCTCCGTGATAAAGCTCTGGCAGAAAGCCATAACTTCACGATCGGATTTACCCTTGGGATCGAAGTCGGAACCACCCTTGCCGCCGCCGATGGGAAGGCCGGTAAGGGAATTCTTGAAGATCTGCTCGAAACCGAGGAATTTGATTATGCCAAGGTTAACACTGGGATGAAGTCTCAAACCTCCCTTGTAAGGACCGATGGCACTGTTAAACTGTACTCTGTAGCCGTTGTTAACCTGAACCTGACCCTTGTCATCAACCCAGGGAACTCTGAAAAGGATCTGTCTCTCGGGAGTTAAAAGTCTTTCCAGCAAAGCTTCCTTACGGTACTTCTCTTCGTTGGCTTCAATAACTACTCTCAGAGATTCAAGAACCTCCTTGGCTGCCTGATGGAACTCGGGCTGAGCGGGGTTTTTCTCAACAACCTTTGCATAAACCTCATCAACGTATGACATAAAAATCCTCCTTGTACACGGCGATTATTTTTTCTGCTGAAATTATATTACGAATAAAAGAAAAAGCACAATCACTTTATTACATTAAATTGTTAAAAATATTTTTTAATATTTTGTGCAGGTTGTACAATCATACCATAATACGTGTATACAATACTGTGTGATACATCCCGATAATGCCGCAAAAAAGGCACAAAAAGAGCGCCGAATCCACCTGCGCTCTTCCATCATGATCTTATATTATTTTACATATTCACCGCTGACATATCCGATGCGGCCGTCGAACTTGATCTTGCACCAGCCGTCATCCACCATCTCGATAAGGTCCACCGTCTGTCCCTCACCAAGGACTCCGATCTTATTGGCGCTTGTACTGGGCTTTTCACGTACATTGAGGGTCGCTGTGGCGGTAACGGTGCCGTTGGAAGCGTACTTGTCCACATTTTCGATCTCCTCAAGGTAATCGCTGCTGATATAGCCTTCACCGCCGTTGTATTTTACCTTGGTCCATCCGTTCTTCATGACTTCGATGACTTCAAGAACGGTACCCGCTCCCGCATTGCCGATACGATCGGCACTGGCGCTGGCGGACTTACGGACATTAACATGGTCGGTGGTGCGGACCCTTATAACCTCGGGTACGGAAGGGACATCCTGAGTATCGCCGGTATCGGAGCCCGTATCCGTATCACCCTTTTCTTCTTCCTCGATCTGAGCCTGAAGTTTGGCCTCCAAAGCCAGCTGCTCTCCCACAGAATTGTCTATGGCAACGGAAACCTCGGCCCAGTATCTCCTGAGATCCTCATTGTTCTCCATTACCTTATTGTAGGCAACGCTCACCCTGTTTTTAAGATCTGCCACATCACTCTGTGCCGCAACGCTCTTAAGATACTCGGCTTCCTGCTCCAAAAGTTCGCCGGTATTGATGAAAAGCTCACCGGCATCACCTGTACAGATATAAAATGCCATAAGACCCGGGAAGCTCTCTTCCCTGCCCTTAAGGAAAACATCGCTGTAAACATAGGTTATGTATGTTTTTGCATAAGGACCGTCTTTGGTATAGACCTTGATATTCTCATATCTGTCGATATAATCGCTCATCTTGCGAAGACGGATACGCTGGGTATTGGTAAGGACGCTCTGGATAAGGCTTATCTCTTCCACGTCGGCGATCTCCAAAGCCCTGTAGTATCTGTATACAAGCTCGTTGACCTCGGGATAGGCATCCTCTTTGAAGGGGGCTTCCGAAAGTTCCTGAACTTCGGTCTTTGTCTCCTCGATGGCACTGTTTGCCTCTACTGCCGCAGCCTCAACCTTGCCTCTGGCACCGAGGGATATCCAGATGGTGGCAACAACAAACACCAGCAAAAGAACGGGAAGAATGATCTTTCCGTAATCCACCACCCACTCCTTAAAAAGAAGCAGGTAGTCGGCCAATACAGTCTTAAGTTGTTGTGAGGCTTCGCCCCGGACGATCTGTCCTTCTACTCTGCGCTTTCTGTCTTTCATATTTACCACCAAATGCATCCGACAGGAATCGAACCTGCATCAAAGGCGTCGGAGGCCTCCGTTCTATCCATTATACTACGGATGCTAATGCACATACCTTGTTATAGTATCATATTAATCGGCATCTGTCAAAAAGCACGCGCCCGCCCGAAGCAGACGCGTGCCGAAAACCCGTTATTTACAAGCCTTCGCTTCAATAGGTCATTGCCCTTTTCCGGCTGCGATCTCCCCTACTATCCGTTCGTATTCTTTTTCATCAATCTTGTATTTTGCTTTGATGATAAGAAATGCGGCGATCATTGCCACAAGGGGTACAAGAACCATTCCGAGCCTTAACATAAAGGTTTGCGAAGCCTGTACTTTTGCAATAAAGCCGTCCGCTTTGATAAGAGCCTCGGAACTTGCTAAAGTCCCGTTACCCACCTCCACTTCAAGACCGCTGATATCCTGACTGACGGCATAGATTCCGCTAACGATCAGGATAAGGGATGCGGCCCCCTGGTTGAGGGCATTGGAAAGCTTTGAGGCAAAAGAACGTATGGCTGAAATGATGCTGTCATGACGCTCGCCGAAGCGGTATTCATCGTACTCAACCGTGTTGTTGACCATTACTATGACAGCAAGATTGTAAAGTCCCTGGCAGAAAAAGATCACAAACCCCGTAATGTTTAGGATCAGTACATTCATGGGGATCACGTAACCGAAGGCAAGTAAAAGAAAATATCCGGTAACAAGTGCGATGATAGCACCGGAAAGGATCTTTATCCTTGAAAATCTCTTGGAAAGGATTGGGTAAACAAACTGAGCCGCCAGGGTACCGAGACCGTACATCACCGTAAATACAGTTATCAGGTCACCGGCCTTGGAATAACCGAATTCAAAGTAAAAGAAATTCACCGCCAGCAAAAGCAGCAGCTGCTGACCCACGCAGAAAAGGATATAGGCGATACCCACGCTTATGAGCTGATCGTTACGGGCCAGGATCTTAAACATATCCTTAAAGGATACACGTGTCCCCCCGTCTTCTCTCTCACTTTCCGTAACTCCGAAATAGGTAAGCAGCTGAAATGCTATGAACAAAAGAGCCACGATCAGGGCTATGATGCGAAATGCATTGACGGCATTGCCCGCAATAACGATGGGAACCACACCCGCCACTGCAAACTGGCCAATGCAAACAAATATACCCATGAGGGTTACCAGTGAATCCCGCTCCTTGGGATCGCTTGAAAGACTTGGAAGCATGCCCCAATAGGCAATGTCGTTAACGGTGTAGGTCATGCCCCACAAAAGGTATGTAACGCAGAAAAAGCCCACAAATCCCCAGCCCGTGGGACGTATCGTAAACATTAAAACAATGACCGTCGCATTTAGCAACGCTCCCACCAGGATAAAGGGACGGAATTTTCCGCTCTTGAAGTGACAGTTTTCTATGATGGCACTCATCATAAGGTCATTGACCGCATCCCACACCATACATACCACCATGGCTGCGGAAATAACGGAAAACTGCCCTATTGTCAGTTTCATTGTGTACTGGATGTAGGTGAGTATGAACATACTCACAAGAACATAGGCTGCGTCTCTGCCTGTGGCACCCACGCAGTAACTCCACTTGGTCTTTTTGCTTATTCCCTGATTCATATACCCTCCTCAAGTTTGTAATTCCCCTTTTCTTTATTCTAAATTAGTTATGTAACAAATGCAATCCGAAAAGAAGGGGGCCGCAAGGGTAATATCCCTGCAGCCCGCCGTTTGTCTAGGCCATTACCACCGCGTTCTTTTCCCTGTTGTACATATATACTTCATCCGAGAGTATATCCGCCTTGGGAAGTTCCGTCCTGTTAATGGTCTTTACGATCTCCTTTAATTCCGAAGCCGATTCTTTCCTGTCTGCGGGGAGTAAGATCAATTCGTGCACGGAACTGGGAATTATAAAGAAATCCCCGCCGTGATCGTCGGAAAATTCCTTTAAGAGCGCACTGTTAAGCATACAGGCCGCTCCGTTATGCCCCAGTCTGTTGGTGAGCACGAACATGGGAACCCTGAAGGCTTCCTCGGGAAATTCGCAGGGAATCCTTGACTCCTCCGCTTTGAGTTTAGACCAGATCTCTTCAAGCACCGTCGCTATGGGGGTTGCTTTGCCTCCAAGAAGCCGTTCGTTGTTCTTTAAGGCATCTTTGTACATTTCTCCCACCGAAATGCCCCATTGTCTGAATGTATGATCATAAATAAGGGTGCTGCCCTCTCCCGAACCCGGCAATTCAATCCTGCAGTAAAATACCACAGCCAGATCCAGAAAAAGCACATGGGGTACCTCCTTTAATAGCGCCTTGTTTTTCGTGGCATTGATAAGTTTGCAGACTATACGGTCCTTCATAATGGAATAATCGCAAAGGAAAGAAAGATCCGGCTCGGCATTGATGACTGCTCCTTTATAATCGGCGCAGATCACGTCGGCAATGAGAGACATATCCTCTCCCTCCTCGTACATCCTGTAATAATTTTCAAGATAGATGGTGGGCTGGATTATTCGGTCTTTCTTTACAAAGCGGAGCCCTTTGAGCATGGTATCGTTGTTCTTTCGTACATCAGTGGGAATGACCTCACAGTCTCCCTTAAGTCTTTCGGACACAAGATCCGTGATTTCGGTTTCAAATTGAGAAAAATTCATAGAAGTATCCTTTCGATGGTTTTAGAAATTACAGAAAAAAAGAATAAAAAAAGGAGACAACGACTGTTGTCTCCTGACATTGATATGCTTGAGGATCAAACTCTTGATAAGTATTCGCCGGTTCTGGTGTCGATCTTGATAACATCACCCTGGTTAACAAAGAGGGGAACCGCAACCTGTGCGCCGGTCTCAACAATAGCGGGCTTGGAAGCACCTGTAGCCGTATCACCCTTGAAGCCGGGCTCAGTCTCGGTTACTTCGAGTTCTACGAAAAGAGGAGGCTCAACAGCAAATACATTACCCGCTATGGAGCAAACCTTACACATTTCATTCTCTTTTACGAACTTAAGAGCATCACCGATGGTCTCGGTGTTAAGTGCGATCTGTTCGTAGTTTTCGGTGTTCATAAAATGATAGAGATCGCCGTCATTGTACAAATACTGCATATCTGCTCTGTCGATACGCGCCTGGGGAAATTTCTCGGTGGGTCTGAAAGTACGTTCAACCACGCCGCCGTTTACGATGTTTTTAAGCTTTGTTCTAACGAAAGCTGCTCCCTTACCGGGCTTAACATGCTGGAATTCGATAATCTGGAATACGGTACCCTCGACATCGATGGTGACACCGTTTCTGAAATCACCTGCAGAAATCATAAAAATCCTCCTAAAAAGTAGACACAAATAATTCTGTATTAGTTTATATTATTCTTGTACATTTTTCAACAAAAATTTTTTATAACTGTGCAGTACTATCCTTTCCAGTATCCTCTTAAGAACGATCTGTATCTCTTCCCTGCTGTTTAAGGGTTTCACCAGTATGTTGTAAAGTCCCGATCGCTTTGCTCCCCACACATCGGTAAAGAGCTGATCTCCCACAAAGAAAGTGTTCTCCAAAGTACCGCCCATCATTTCCACTGCGGTAAGATACCCCTTCTTTCCGGGTTTTCCGGCCTTGTGTATATACATGGCATCCACAGGCTCTGCAAAGGATCTGACTCTGGGCTCTTTATTGTTTGAAAGAAAGAGGATCTTAAAACCCAGCTCCTTAAGACGGTTCAACAGTTTTAAGGATGCCTCGTTCTGTGGAGCCCCATGAAAAACAAGGGTATTGTCTATATCAAAGATGATATTTCTGTAGCCCTTTTTGTACATGGCCTCATAATCCACATCATAAGCGGATTCCAGCCATTCCGAAGGGTAAAAAGTCTCAAACATATATATTCCTTTCGCTGACACGCAACGTTCTTCGCATAAAAAGACGCCCGATATTCGGACGTCTGATTATATCATATTCAGTCGGTATGTGAAACTTAAAACTTAACGAATACCTTGCCGTCGTTGCCGGAGAACATTTCGTTAAGGTTTGAAGAAGAACCTACAAAGTACTGGTAATCCGCAAGCATTTTGTCTTTCTTCATGTCGGAGATGGCCTTCTCCATATCAAGTCCGCCGATCTCGAAATCGGAGCCGATGTAGGAGTAATCATCACCGGTGTTGAAGTTTAAGGAGATATTGTCAAGATCCGCAACCCTGCTTCTGTTATCGGGAACCGCGGGAGCCTGGGGCTCTGCGTGAGCAGTAACCTCGGGGGCGATGGTCTCCGCCTGCTTGATGGCATCCTGCTGCTTAACGGTTTCTATGTCAACCTTGGGTATATCTCTTACGCTATAATTATTATAAAGTCCGCCGTATTCGGAAAGTCCGTTTATAGTCATCTCAGCCTCCTTGCTGCGGAGAGATGTGGGGTTTACATAATCAGTTTACATTATTGATTATACACCACTTACTTCTCTCTTGCAATAAGAGTATCGGCATTATAGCGGAAAACTTTAGTCATTCTTCACATATTTTGTTTTGGCGGCTTCCATAAGCTGTTTTGTATATTCGTGCTCCGGGTTGAAATACAGCTTGTCTTTGTCGCCCTGTTCCACTATCTCGCCGTCTTTCATTATCATAACTCTGTCGCATAAACTGTAAATTACACGAAGATCGTGGGAAATGAAGATAACGGACAGCTTAAGTTCTTTCTTTATCTTTTCAAAAAGTTTTAATATCTGGCTTTGAACCGTAACGTCCAAAGCAGAAACGGGTTCATCGGCTATGAGCAGGGCCGGCTCCTGCATCAATGCCGCAGCAATGCACACTCTCTGACACTGCCCGCCGGAAAGCGTATTGGGGTAGCGGTCCAGAAGGTCTTCGGAAAGATCCACCAGTTTAAGCATTTCCCGGATTTTTGCCATTCTCTCCTCTTTGGTCATGCCTCCCTTGATCTTTAATGGCTCCTCAAGGATAAAGCCGATGGTCTTGGACGGATTTAAAGATCCTTCGGGGTCCTGAAATACCATCATGGGACGTTTGGAATAATGCTTTATGGTGCCGGTGACACCCTTCTTCTGGATCCCCAGTATCGCTCTTGAAAGGGTGGATTTTCCACACCCGGACTCTCCCGCCAGGCCCACGGTCTCACCCTTGTTAACGGAAAAAGAAACGTGCTTTACCGCCATGAAAGGTTTTTTGTCTTTTTTAAATTCTAC
>JAEEGT010000073.1 GCA_016280465.1 Lachnospiraceae bacterium
ATAAGTACGATCAAAGCAGCCGCAAACAGGAACAACCCTGTACCAAAGGTCACAAAGCCTGCAGCTATACATCCTTCAGCGATCATGAATCCGCCGGCCGCAACAGAAAGTCCGGCCACATACGAAAGCAAAAGAAATACTGCAGTGACCGCGAACACTACTGCCAGTGAAACGGCCACAACCGAAAGTACCAGTATCACCGCCGCAAGCCCCAATGCCAGTATCACGGGAGAAAGCACCGTCAGCACCACGATCGCCCATGCAGGCAGGCGTTTCTTTGCTTTGTCCCCCTGCAGAGGTTCCGTAGATGGCGCGTTAGTGTATTCCGGCTGTTCCATTGGCGGGTTTTCGATTGGCTTCGGTTCCAGCGCATCGGCAGATTCGCTCTTAACTATCCTGGCAATCGATTCGGGGCTTCCAAGCTCGGCTATGGCATGCTCGGCTTCCTCACCCGCATCATCAATATAGTCGCTGTAATACTTTATCGCATCCTCACGATCCTTCTCGGGAATATCCGAAAGAAGCGATCCGAGTTCCTGCAAAAATTCTTCTTTATTCATCCTTTGTTCCATCCTCCCCCATGGTTTCATAGATCAGGCTCTCGCCTTTAAAGATCCTGTTGATTTTCTTTGAGTATGTGTACCATTCTCCCACATACATGTTCAGCTGTGCCCTGCCCTTTTCGGTGATCTTGTAATACCTGCGGTTCCGGCCGGAAAACTCCCTGTCGTAGACCTCAAGGCATTCCTCCTTCATGAGTCTTCTGAGGACCGGATACAAGGTGGATTCCGACAGGTCTATGACCGTTCGAACATCCTGGGTTATCTTGTAACCGTAAGTTCCTTCCGGGTCGGTGTTTACCACCGCCAGAACAATGGCATCAAGGAGCGCGGCTCCCGTGTTAAATACCATTTTGCTCCTCCCTTTCTTTTGTATAATATTATACGGCGTATAATATAGTTCCAAAAATAATATATCCCTGCATTCTGCCACTGTCAACAGGCAGGGAATACATTTTTTAAGTTTTATGATAAAATGTGTAATGCGGGTTGAAAGCCCAACAGATAAAAAGAAAGGATCCGGCAAAGCGCCGACACTCCCATGAAAGAAAAACTTTACACCATCCCCCTTAACGAGGCAGTGGATGCCAATGATGAATGCCCTTTTTGCTATATAGAGCGTGATGTGGAGCAAAGTCTCTTAGATTACTGTCTTGGAAGCGCAGCTTCATATATGCAGTCCGATACAAGAGATATGACGGATAAATACGGGTTCTGCCGTGAGCACATCCGCAAGATGTACGACTACGGCAATACTCTCGGCAATGCCTGGATATTAAAGACCCACTACCGGAAGACCATCTCCGAGATGCAGGAACAGTTCAAGAAATATTCTCCCAGGAAGATCTCTTTCAAAGAAAAGCTTTCGGGGGGAGCCGGGGCCTCCAACAATGTGACGGAATGGACCCGCGCCAAGGACGGATCCTGCTATATCTGCAAGCGCTTCAAGGATGACTATGAGCGCTATCTCGGTGCTTTCTTTCACCTTTATTCCACTGAGTCCGAATTCAGGCAGAAGATCGATAACGGCAAGGGCTTCTGTCTCCATCACTTTGGGGATCTTTGCGAGTATGCGGAAACTCACCTTGATGAAAAAGAAAAAAAGGAGTTCTTCCCCAAGATGTTCAACCTTATGAACACAAACATGGAGAGACTCCTTGAAGACGTAAGCTGGCTCATCGAAAAGTTTGATTACCGCAACAAAGATGCGGACTGGAAGAACTCCCGGGATGCCGTAGGCCGCGGCATGCAGAAGCTCCGCGGCAGCTACCCCGCCGACCCGCCGTATACACAGAAGAAATAAAGTAAAAAGAAACAGCCCTCGCATCGAAAGATACGAAGGCTGTTTATGCGTCAGATACTAAACAGGTCTATTCGCTGTAAGGATTCTTTTCTTCTTTGGACTCTTCCTTTAAGTCTTCGGCAGCTTCCTTGACTTCATCGACAGCATCCTTCAGGTTTTCCTTGCGGTCGTCGAAGAACTCTTCAACCTTGCCCTCAGCGGTCTTGTACATCTTGCCAAGAGAAGTAGCCGCACGGCTTGCGGTGTCGGCAACCTTGGCCGCAACATCCTGAACCTTCTGTTCTACGGTGTTAAAATCAAGAGAAACGTAGGAACGCTTTCCTGACTTGGGAGTTTCATCAAGGTCCTCGTTAAAATCCTCATCCTCGTCATCATCTGCCATGTTGGCGGGAATGTTGGAATTCTTCTGTTTATAGTAATAGTATGCTCCGGCTGCAGCTGCGCCGATCAGCAAAAGAGCTTTTAATTTACTGCCTTTCTTAGCCATTTTAAGTCTCCTCTCAAACACATTCCGCAACCCCTTGCGGTATATATGATTATATTATCATTCGTCGTCTTTTGCAATAAATCCGTAAATCTTTGTGCACTTTACTGAAATTTTTGTATCACGGAATTTTATCATCAGATAACCTTGAACCGCAAAAAGAATTATGCTATTATCTTTTTCGACTCAAAAGGTCAATAACCGTTACCAAGGCAAACCTTCTGCCGATGTAACGAAAAAAGGGGTATACATGAACGCAAAATTTTTCGATTTAAAGCAGGAAAAGCAGGATCGCATGATCAACGCTGCTTTAAAGATTTTTGCAATAAACGGCTATAAACACGCCAGCACCGATGATATCGTCAAAGAAGCCGGCATCAGCAAGGGCCTTCTTTTTCACTATTTCGACAGCAAGATCGGAGTTTATTCCTTCCTTTGCGAATACAGCGCCCGCTATATGGCTTTGGAGCTTTCCAGCGCCATCGATCCTTCTGAGACCTCCTACATGGAGATACGTCGTCAGATGGAGGCGGCCAAGATGCAGACTCTTAAGACCTACCCCTACATGGAGATGTTTCTTAATACCTGCAAGGGCGAAACGGTCGAAGAAGCCGTTACCGCCACCAAAGAAGCCATGGCCAACTACAAGGACTCAGTTGCAACAGTTCTTGCCAAAGCAGACATGGCTCCCATCAATGTAAACAAAGACTCTGCCATGTACTTAAAGATGCTGGATTACACCACCGACAGCCTCATGCGGGATCACTTCAAGGGCGATGCCTTCGATGCCTCCGCCTACTACAAGGATGTGGTGAAATACATAAACCTTATAGAGAAAACTTTAAAGTAAAAAAGTCGCCACTGTTGTGGCGACTTTTTTTATTCTTTAGTGATGGAACAGGCGTATACCGGTGAAGGAAAGCACCATTCCGTATTTATCGCAGCACTCGATGACCGCGTCGTCGCGAACGGATCCGCCGGGCTCCGCAATATATTTCACACCACTCTTATGAGCTCTTTCGATGTTGTCTGAGAAGGGGAAGAAAGCATCGGAACCAAGGGTCACATCCGTGTTCTTTTTGAGCCCCTCCTTCTTTTCTTCAACGGTGAAGACTTCGGGGCGGGTCTTGAATCTCTTCTGCCACTCTCCGTCTCTTAATACATCATCAAATTCATCCCCGATATAAACATCGATGGTATTGTCTCTGTCGGCACGACCGAGGGTATCAAGGAAATCAAGGTTAAGTACCTTGGGGCACTGACGAAGGAACCAGTTGTCGGCCTTCTGTCCCGCAAGACGGGTGCAGTGGATCCTGGACTGCTGTCCGGCACCGATACCGATGGCCTGACCGCCCTTAACGTAGCATACGGAATTGGACTGGGTATACTTAAGAGTGATCATTGCTATCTTCATGTCGATAAGAGCTTCCGCAGGGATCTCCTTGTTCTTGGACACGATGTTGTCAAAGAGGGAATCCTCCATCTTGAGCTCGTTTCTGCCCTGCTCAAAGGTGATGCCGAATACCTGCTTGCGCTCGATCTCTTCGGGCACATAGGAAGGATCTATCTGAATAACATTGTAATTTCCGTTCTTTTTCTGCTTGAGAAGTTCAAAGGCTTCATCGGTGTATCCGGGAGCGATGACACCGTCGGATACTTCACGCTTGATGAGCTTTGCGGTATCTACGTCACAGACATCTGAAAGGGCGATGAAATCACCGAAGGAGGACATGCGGTCCGTGCCTCTGGCTCTGGCATATGCCGAAGCAAGGGGAGAAAGCTCTCCAAGGTCATCCACCCAGTATATCTTTGCAAGTGTCTTGTCAAGGGGAAGACCCACTGCGGCACCTGCTGGTGAAACATGCTTAAAGCTGGTGGCTGCGGGAAGTCCGGTTGCCTCCTTGAGTTCTTTTACCAGCTGCCATCCGTTGAAGGCATCGAGGAAATTTATATATCCGGGTCTTCCGTTCAAAACGGTAACAGGCAGGTCGCTTCCGTCTGCCATGTAGATCCTGGAAGGCTTCTGATTGGGGTTACATCCGTATTTTAACTGAATCTCGTTCATGCTTTGCTCCTTATCTTTCGTTCTTGTTCTTTATCCTGGTTTCCCATTTGCCGGTCTCAAGATCCACAAATCTAACGAACAAAGAAACCTTGTTTTCAAAGTTGAGGCTTTCCCAGACGTCCTCGGTAAACTCATCGATATTTCCTTTGATCTCGATGATCTCGGGCTCTCCTTCGAAGGAAGGTAAGGGATCATCGTCGCACTTGTAGGTATGGAGGAATCTGCCCTCGCCGATCTTGGGATTATCATAAAAGAAATTGTAACGGTTGCAGGAAGAAGGATCTCCTCCGTTACTCTTTAATATGTTCATCTCATAGGAGAAGGTATCCTCTTCAAAATGAAGGATACCGGAAATCCTGGGGGTGTAATTGGGGCCGTCGGGTTCAAAGGTGCGGGCTCTCAAAGCGGCATCAAAGCTCTTGCCGGCTCTGAGTCCGTCATATACCGTATCGGTCTGATCGCCGTTTGTGACGATGGTGTGGGATCCGAATACTCTGACGGGGGAATAGATGATAAGACTGGGATCCGACATCTTGGAAGGATCGAAGGCTTCGGTACGGATGCCTTCACCATCCTCAACAAATACGCGGTTGCGGGAGTTTACGCTGCGGCCCATGATAAAGTAGGCAATAACGGCCTTGCGTCCGTCCTCGGATCTGCCAATGGCAATACCTCTGCCGGGATAGGCATTGGTCTTTAAAAGTTTTGAAAGCTCAAATGTTTTCATGTTTGCTCCTTTCAATCGTTGATGTACTCTAACGCTCGTGCTTGTTTTCCTTCTCATTGGAATCCCGCATCGGGATTCCCGTGCCGAGCGCGGTTGCCGAAAGCAACATTTTCAACTCGCGCGAGTGCACATAAAAAGAAAGAGGCCATACCCCGGGCGTGATTGCCCAGACGGTCGGCCTCAAATAATCTATACTCCCTGTGGTCAATTCCACTTCCGTCAGTCATATAGACCTTACTCATAAAGCATATCTGTTTTGAACGCAAACGTCAATCGTCACATTTCACAGATAATCTTTGATAATTTACTTCTTTATTGCCTTTAATACCTCATCCTTAAGGTCACGGGCCTTGTCCTTGATACGGGGGCTGGCTCCGTTGGACTGTAAGATGGTGGCGATCATCTTGGATGCCACATCCATGTGACCGGTCTTAAAGGCAAGAACACCGATCAGGTAATTGACGGTCATCTCGTCCATGCCGCACATAGGGAAGCTCTCGGTGGACACTGCGGAAACAAAGCCTTCGTAAGCGTTCTTGATATACTCGGCTTCCATGGCTTTGGTCTTCTCGTAGTCTGCATGGGCTTCACCGATCTCTTCGGCCTTGCCGCGGCAGATCCAGGCAGCCTTAAGGCAGATATACGCTTTCTCACTTGCTTTTGTAACCTTGACGATGGCATTGATCAGCGCCATCTTGTATCTTTCCAGAGCATCGTCGTAACTGTAAGTCTCGGGCAGATCCTCGAATTTAGGCTTGAAAGCAGGAGTGATCTTCTCGCTGATACGCTTGCCCTGATTGGAAAGCAGTGTGGGGAAATATCTTGAAAGAGCGGTATATCCGCAGAACGGACACATGATGACATCGTACTTGGCGATATCCAGTTCCTGATATCTGGGACGAAGGTCCATATCCGTGCCCACAAGCTTGGCCTTGCCGCCCTTGACAACACGGGCCTTGAACTCCGCATCACAGTGAGGACAGCTCATGGATTTATCAAGAAGAAAATCCTTCTCGGAAATCTCGGGTGCCGCAGCCTTGGCTTCGGGTGCCTTCTTCTCTTCAAATATGCTCATACCTTCAAGGTCGCCGAGCCCAAAGGACTCAAGACCAGATAATATTCCGTCTCCCATTTCAAAACCTCCGATGGAAATAGTATATCACAAAAGTCCGTTACGCTCAAATCTCGTTATTAACGGTTCTGACGGGCTCATCCTTGTAATTTGTAACAAATCTTTCTTCAAACTTGTCTTTGGGCATGGGTCTGTCAAAATAGAAGCCCTGCACCATCTTAACCTTCATGTTGCCAAGGACCGCAAACTGTTTGTCGGTCTCGATACCCTCAACGCAGACATTGACGCCGATGGTCTCGGCAAGTTCCGCCACCATCTTGATAAAGGACTGGGAATAAGCATCCTCCGCAAGATCTCTTACAAAGCTCTGATCCACCTTGATGACATCGAAGGGGATCTCTCGTATGTGGTTAAGGGACGAATAACCGGTTCCGAAATCGTCCAAGGCTATTTTAACACCAAGAGTCTTGATATTGTAAAGGATTTTCTTCATGCGCTCCATATCGTTGATGGCAAGGCTCTCGGTAACCTCAAGGGTGAGGTTCTTGGGATTGATGCCGGTGCTTTCAATGGTGTCGCGCACGATATCCACAATATCCGTCTGAAGGAGCTGTACCACTGACAGATTGACGTTGACCTTGTAATTGGGGTGGCCGTTATCATTCCAGTGCTTACAGGTCTCGCAGGCAACCTTTAAGACATTGTTGCCGATGGGATTGATAAGTCCCAGATACTCCGCAAGGGGAATGAAATCGCTGGGATTGATAAAGCCAAGCTCCGCGGAATTCCAGCGGATCAAAGCTTCGGCACCTATGCAGCGGTTACCGTCCATGATATCCACGATGGGCTGATAATAAACCTCGAACTCAATATAGCCGCCGGTAATGGCATCACGCATGTTCTTCTCCATATCGAGACGCTCGTTGGAGGAAGTAACGATACTGTCGGAATACTGTGCGACTCTGTTCTTACCGCTCTTCTTGGCATCGTACATGGCGATGTCGGCTTTCTTGATAAGATCCTGAACGCTCTCGCCGCTTTCGGGGAATTCCACAATACCCATACTCATGGTGCAGTAATAATCCGCATCCTTAAGGAACCAGGGTTTGGAGAAGATCTCCGTGATGGATTCGATTATCTTCTGGAACCTTGAGTAGCTGTCCGGAGGAACGATGATGACAAATTCATCGCCGCCCATACGGTAGCAGGTATTCTCGATCCCTTCGATCCTCTGCAGACTGTGAGAGATAGCCTTAAGCAGCACGTCGCCGTACTGGTGACCCAGACCGTCGTTGATGTGCTTGAAATCGTCAAGATCCAGATAAAGAAGGGCACCGGTAAGGCCCATTTTCTTGGCATAGTCAATATGTGTGGCAAGATCGCGCTCGCAGCACATACGATTGTACAGACCCGTAAGAAAATCGGTATAGGCCTGCTGCTCGATCCTGCGCTGATAATTTTTCTTATCGGTAACGTCGTAGGCGGCGCACAAAGAAACCTTACGGCCGTCCACCCAGTTTATGTAAGTATAGTGCAGGTCGTACCAACGGCCCCGCTCTATATGGTTAACTTCGTAGATCCCGCTTGATTTGTTGACGGGAATGGCATTGTCGAAAAGATCCCCAAGGGTTCCTTCCTGAATCTCCTTGGCAAAGGTGTTCTTTAAAACACGGTTTGCAAAAAGAGGAGTCTTGGTCTCGATATCCCGGACAAAGATAGCGGATCCGACGTTGTCAAGAATGGCTTCCAGGGAAGCATAGGAGCTTGCCAGGGAGTTTTTCTGTATACGCTTGGTAAGAATGCTCTGAAGCACCTTCATGGAATCGTGAAGGAATTTGATCTCCTCGGTGCTCCACTTCTTGTCCGGAGCACTGTCCATAAAGCAGGCATACATGGCAACGCCTGTACGCATCTGTATGGGAAATACGCACATGGCGGTGATCCCGATCTCATTAAGAGCTTCCTTCTCGGATATCTCTGCATCGGTATCAAAGGAATGTACCAGTACCTTGTCGGAATAGAGGAAAGAAAATCTCTTCTGATCCACGGTACGGTCGAACAGGGAAACACGTCCCTGATTGTTCCATTCCGCCACCACGTCCATTACTTCGGAATTCTGTTTGACGCGGCTTACAAAAGCGGTGGCAATGTTTAAATACTGCCCGGCGATCTTGACGATCTCGTTCATTACCGCCTCAATGGCATCATTGGAATCAAGAAGGGATACTATCTCGGAAAGTGCCGTGATACGCTTTAAAGAAAGTTTTGCTTCTTCCTCGGAAAATCTGCTGCGGCGGCTCTCAGCCTCGGCTGTCGCCAAAGAAAGACGTGAGCAGACTATAAGCTGGGTAACGTCTCTGACAACATCTATGCAATAATTGAAATTTTCAAAGGAAGTACTGTGAGAAAATTCCTGAGGGACCGCGCTTCCGGGAAGGGAAACCAGGTCTTCGTCATTGAGAACGGCTATGAGCATCCATGTGACCACGGGAATGTGATCAACGTGAAGGGACACGCCGGCGATCTTGATATTGGGTATCGGGGTATCTTCAATGGCCTGGACTTCAAGTTCATCGTCGGATACGCGATGATAGAGCGCATCCAGCCTCTCTTCGCCCACAAGGTCGAAAAGACGGTCCTTTTCTTTCCTGTCACAGGTGATCTCGCAGATAACTTCACCCTTCTTGTTAAGGGCATACATATACACATCGGCTACATTGCTGTATCTGACGGCCATTCGCTGAACTATGACGAGGTCCGGCATGACACCGGTCGTATATGCGCTTAGTCCATTGGAAGAAGAGTTTAAGTAATCCACTGTGTACCTCGTATGTAACTTTACTATTTATATTAACATAACTAAATTAACCTTTGCAATACGGTGTCGATTTTTCTCAAATTTATGCAAATTTTAGCAAATAAACAAAACTCCCGTCCGAAGGATCCGGACGGGAGTGAATTACCGTATTAAAGTGCATCGGAGGAGTAGTTGGGAGCTTCCTTGGTGATGTGGATATCGTGAGGATGGCTTTCCTTAAGGGATGCGGCGGAAATCTTGATGAATCTTCCGTTCTCCTTAAGTTCTTCGATGTTCTTGCATCCGCAGTATCCCATACCGGAACGGAGTCCGCCGATAAGCTGGAAGACTGTGTCTTCAACGCTTCCCTTGTAAGCCACACGGCCTTCGACGCCTTCGGGAACCAGCTTCTTGGCATCGGACTGGAAGTAACGGTCTTTGCTTCCGTTCTCCATTGCGGCGATGGAACCCATTCCGCGGTAAACCTTGTATTTACGGCCCTGATAAAGTTCGAACTCGCCGGGAGCTTCGTCACAGCCTGCAAACATGGAACCCATCATGCAGACATTACCGCCTGCGGCAATAGCCTTGGTGATCTCACCGGAATACTTGATACCGCCGTCGGCGATGATGGGGATGCCGTATTCCTTGGCAACCTTGTAGCATTCCATGATGGCGGTAACCTGAGGAACACCGATACCCGCAACAACACGGGTGGTACAGATGGATCCGGGTCCGATACCTACCTTAACGGCATCGGCACCTGCTTCGATAAGAGCCTTTGTGGCAGCACCGGTAGCAACGTTACCTGCAATGACCTGAAGATCGGGATAAGCTTCCTTGATCATCTTTACGCACTTGATAACGTTGGCTGAATGGCCGTGAGCGGAATCAAGTACGATAACGTCAACCTTGGCTTCCACCAAAGCCGCTACTCTCTCAAGGCAGTTTGCCGTGATGCCTACGCCGGCACCGCAGAGAAGTCTGCCCTGCGAATCCTTGGCAGCCAAAGGATATTTGATGTCTTTTCAATGTCTTTGATGGTGATGAGACCCTTGAGATTGAAATCGTCGTCCACAATGGGAAGCTTTTCCTTACGAGCCTTGGCAAGGATGTGTTTTGCTTCTTCCAGGGTGACTCCTTCATGGGCTGTAACAAGCCCTTCACTGGTCATGGATTCTTTGATCTTCTTGGAAAAATCTGTTTCGAATTTAAGATCACGGTTGGTGATGATACCTACGAGTTTTTTGCCTTCGGTGATGGGAACACCGGAAATACGGAACTTACCCATTAAAGAATCCGCATCCGCCAGGGTATGTTCGGGAGATAAAGAAAAAGGATCTGTAATGACGCCGTTCTCGGAACGTTTAACTTTGTCGACCTCTTCGGCCTGCTGTTCGATGGTCATGTTCTTGTGGATGATACCGATACCGCCCTGACGTGCCATTGCAATGGCCATGCGATGTTCGGTAACAGTGTCCATACCTGCGCTCATAAGAGGTACGTTTAACTTGATCTTCTTTGTTAGATATGTGGTAACGTCCACCTGATTGGGAATGACTTCGGAATAAGCGGGCTCCAAGAGCACGTCGTCGAAAGTAATACCTTCACCGATAATCTGACTCATTATGATCCTCCTGATATGTGCTTTTAAATATAAAACAAACCTGCGGGTTCGTGATAAATTGAGTAGAATTTATCACAGCCGCAGGCTCTTGTCAATCCGTAAATACTTTTCTGGGAGCTACATTCTTAACAACCTTCACAAACTCCTCGGTGGGCTGAATGATGACCTTGGTCCCGCCCTCATAGATAAATACATATCTCTTGTCGGGCTGATCCTCGAAACCGCAGGAGTAATCCAGGGTCTTCATCTCACGGTTCTTGTAGCTGTCAAGATGATAGGACTTGATGGGCGCAAGAATCTCGATCTTGTCAAGGGAATATACCGCAACTCTCTTGCGCTTTGCCTTGCCCATGATCTTATCAACGGTTATCTCCTTGTCCAGATACAGATATTCGAATTCAAGATCTGTGTTGAGGCCAAAGAAATAGGCTCCCACGCCGATACCGATGGCAACGATGAGCGCTATGACTCCAAAGCCTATAAAGCTTGCCAGTACCGCAACCGCACAAAGAAAATAAAGAAGATATTTAACGAATGACTGCCAGGCGGGAGTCCTCCTTGCCACCATGCATTCAACATAAGCATCACTCATTACAAAAAACCTCCGAAATCTGATATATTGCTCACCGCAAGCTCCGGCCCGCGAAATGTTTCTTCTGTAATATTAGCAGACTTTACCCAAAAGAAAAACACTTTTTCATCTTTTAACAAAAAATTCAGATTTGGTTTTATTGACAGAGGGTTTGCTTTGAATAATAATTTATGGAGCGGCAGGGAATACGGCCCTGCCCTTTAACGACTTATAAGAAAGGACCCCGATCATGCCCGTAATAGACGATGTAAGGGAACAGCATGCAAAACTTAAAAACAAGGGTTTTAAGTACAGGCTGTCCTACTTTTGGGAATATTATAAGATACACACCATAGCGGTTATCCTTGGAGGTATTTTTCTTTTTTCCATCATAAAGAGTGTGGTTTTTTCAAAGAACACCGTATTTGAGGCGGTAATGATCAATGCCGCGGGAATACCCAACGAGACTGCTTTTTCCGAAGTACTTGAGATAGATCAGAAAAAAGAAACCGTGCTCTTTGACAACGGATTTTACATGACGGCGGATTTTGAGCATTACGACCAGCAGACCTATGCCAACCAGCAAAAACTCATGGCTGTCATTGCCGCACGTACCGCCGATGTGATGCTGGCTCCCGAAGATGTTTCAAAGAACTACTGGGACAGCGGAGTTTTGGGAGACCTTCGAAACTACTTTGACGAAGAGACCCTTGAAGCAGTCAAAGATAAACTCATCTGGCACGAACCCATCGACCCCGATACCGGCGAAAAACAGCCCTCCATCCCCATTGCGGTGGATGTGTCCGACGCTCCGGGTCTGAAGGGCTGCTACGGTTCAGATACTAAGGTATGCTTTGGTGCCATAATCAACACCAAGCACACGGACTGGGTACAGAGATTCTATAATTTCCTGTACAGTCCCGAAAGTTCCTCTACGGAATAATTGTAGTGTTTGCCGCAGAAACGGCAGTTGACTTCGATATCCTTGCCCTCGGCTATGATATCCGAAAGTTCTTTTTTCCCGAGAGACACCAGTCCCTTGGAGAAACGTTCCTTGGAACAGTTACAGTAAAATTTGGCGGGCAGTTTGTCCGTAAACTCTATATCGAAGCCCTCGAGGATCACCTTCAGGATATCCTCGGGGGTTTTTCCTTCTTCAAGAAGATCCGTCACGGCACTGACCTTTTTAAGATTCTCTTCCAATTTCTCTATGGTCTCTTCGGGTGCAAAGGGCATAAGCTGGATTATAAAGCCCCCGGCCTGACGCACGGTATTATCCTTGTTCATAAGGACCCCGAGGCCCACCGTGGAAGGAACCTGCTCACTGGCTGCAAAATAATAGGTAAGGTCGTCTCCTATCTCACCGCTTTGAAGCATGACTTCGCCAACGTAAGGGTCTTTAAGCCCGATATCCTTTATAACGGTCAAAAATCCCGGAGCCACGGCACCGCCCACATCCAGCTTGTGCTTGGAGTTTGGAGGCAGCATCACATCGGGATTTACGGCATAGCCCTTAACCCTTCCCTTTGAATCCGCCGTAACCGTAATACCGCCCACCGGACCGCCTGACTTGATCTGAAGGGTAAGAAGGTCATCATCACCCTTCTGCATGATGCCCATCATTACGGCACCCGTCATGAGTCTTCCGAGAGCCGCCGTGATAACGGGACTTGTGTTATGAGCCTTTCTTGCTTCTTCCGTAAGGTTTTTTGTATATGCCGCAAAAGCACGGATCTGTGCGCCTGCGGCGGTCGCACGTACTATGTAATCTTCCATATCTTTTATGCCTTTCCGCATTCTCTGGCAGTCACAAGGATCCGCTCGCTTGCACATGTGGGTGCCGCTCCTGTGTCCGAATCCTCGGCGCTAACAAAAACAAGGCCTGCTGCCGCGAGACTTTTCTTTATCTCGGACAGGGTATAGCCCCTTTGAATGTGGGTCTCGGTAAATTTTCTGAAAAGCTCCCCCTCCCGCACAAAGAAGGTTATATCGTATTCGTTGATGCTTTCTTCGGGATAGTAGGAATTTTCCCAGATAAAGCTTTCATCGTCACGGTTTTCCGCGATAACGGTGTCACCAATGACATCCCGGTACTTGTGCTTTGTGTTGAAATCAAAGATAAACAATCCTTCGGGATCAAGATAATTGTTTACTAGTTTAAAAACTCCGGTAAGGTCACCCGGATCAGTGATATAGTTGATGCTGTCGCAGACACTTACGATGCCCCGGACCGTGCCGTAGAGTTCAAACTCCCGCATGTCCTGGCAGAGATACAGGATCTCACTGTTTTCGGTCTTAGCGCGCTTCCCGTCGCTGTTACCGTGAGCTTTAATCCCGGGATCCGCCTTCTCCTCTTTGGCCCGGGCCACAGCCAGCATTTCTTCGGAATTGTCAACTCCGATCATATCGTAGCCCTTGTCACGAAGGCGGCGTGTCATTTCTCCGGTGCCGGCCCCCAGTTCGCACAAAAGGCCATCCTTTATTCCGTTGTCCTTTAATATCTTAACTATGCGCTTACACCACTTGTCATAGGGAGTCTCCTCCATGAAGGTGTCGTAAACACGCGCAAATCCGGTATATGCTTCC
>JAEEGT010000074.1 GCA_016280465.1 Lachnospiraceae bacterium
CGGGAACCGAAATCTGTGTCACTCCCGGTCCGCAGACGATAAGATCCTCGGGACTGCAGTATTTAAGGGCAACGTATGCTGTCATGATCTTGGTGATACTGGCAGGATACATGCGCTTGAAAGCATCAGCCGCAAATACAACGGACTTATTGTCCATGTCGATCAGGATACCGCTCTCCCCATGTTCAAGGACAAAACGGTCTTTATAATCATCCACAAAAGCAGCAAGGTCGGAAGCAAAACCCTCCACTCTGGAATTTCCGTTAAATTCCAGAGGTAAAGATTCTATCTCTTCGCCAAATTCATTGAAGGGTACGGGATAAGAAGCCTTTGTGCAGCCCGAAAGCCACAAAGACACAGATAATAAAGAGACCCCCAATCCCCAATATACCGTTTTCTTTAAAAGATTATTTATACATCTCACGCCACTCAAGATCTCCGCGGTCCAAGGATTTGATCAACAGTTCAGCACTGGCAAGGTTGGTTGCCAGAGGTATGTTGTGCATGTCGCAAAGACGCATCAGATTGCTGACATCCGGTTCATGAGTCTTCTGAGTGAGCGGATCTCTCAAAAAGATCACAAGGTCGATCTGATTGTGTTCGATCTGTGCACCAATCTGCTGTTCGCCACCCAGGTGACCCGCAAGATATTTGTGAACATTAAGGTTTGTGACCTCTTCTATCAGACGACCCGTGGTGCCGGTGGCATACAGATCGTTCTTACTCAATATACCGCGATAAGCGATACAGAAATTCTGCATAAGTTTCTTTTTGGCATCGTGTGCAATCAAAGCAATATTCATAAGCCCTCCAATTTTGAGAAGGTACCCCTTCTCTCTTTGTTTCCCCCTGATTTGAGCCGTACATTGAGCACAAATCCCAAACCGATGTATAAACTGACCAAAGATGTCAATCCGTAACTGACAAAGGGAAGCGTAAGTCCGGTGTTTGGTAAAAGAAAAGTCGCAACACCGATATTGAAAAATGCCTGAATTCCAAGCAAAACTGCCATGCCGACGCAGATCAGGCGCCCCAGCATGTCCGAAGCCCTCCTGGCTATCAGGAGACACTCGATGACTATCAAAGCAAGTAAAAGTATTACCGCCATGGTACCGATAAAGCCCATTTCCTCGCCGATAACGGCAAAGATAAAGTCGGTCTGTGGCTCGATGATGAAATTACCGTTTTTCAAAGAACCGATAACATTGTTGTTAAGTCCTTTGCCCATAAGCTGACCGGAACCTATGGCAATAACGGAATTTGCCTGCTGATAAGCATCGTCCACAAATCTTTCGGGATAAAAGAAAGACAGTATTCTCTTTCGCTGATAGGAGTTTATGAGATTCTGATCTTCCTTAAGGATGATGCTCAAAAATACAATGGCGGAAGGAATTGCCACAAGCCCTGCTGACAGGATAACCTTCCAACTGAGGCCCCCTACAAGGAGTATCACCATTATGATGATAAAAAGCACGATGGTGGTGGAAAGATCGGGCTGTTCGTAAATAAGCACCAACGGCACTGCGGCAAGGGTCATAAAGCATACCAGGAACTTAAAGGTATTGACCTTGTCCTTATATTTCATAATAAACTGTGCGAAAAAAATAATCAATAAAATCTTGGCGGTTTCCGAGGGCTGAAATCTGATACCGGCTATCTCAAACCACCGGGTCGCATTGTTGGAAGAGCTTCCGGCAATGATAACTGCGCCTAGAAGGGCAAGATCCACCGCATACCAGAGCCAGTAAAACTTGGAAATGACCGTATAATCAAACAAAGAGACCACGATCATCATAAAGAAACCGAGAATGGATCCAAGGAGCTGCTTTGACTGATAGGAAGCATCCGCAGAACCCACTGCCAGTATGCCTATGATATTCAATGCAGTGACAAACAGTATTAATTTAAAATCATAATCCTTGACGGAATACTTCTTAAGCATTCGAATGATCCTTAATCTTCGTCACAAACTGTTTCCGAAAGTCTTCGGAGAGAATCGGAGGAAACGGGCTCCACGGTAACAATACCATCTCTGCAATAGCAGATCTTCGGCTGCATCTTGGGCTTAATGAGCCATTTTGCTTTTTCTTTGGTGTAGTAATGATATTTTCCGATACGGATCCTCTCTGCGGAAATATCCGATGCGGCAATGAAATACTTGCTTTCGTCGTCGGAAGCCTCAACAATGGCGGAACCGTATATGCCGCCAAGGACCACGATGCTTCCCTTGGATAAGAGGGTTGCTCCGGGTTCAATATCGCCCATTACCACGATACCTGCCTCGGACTCAAGGCGTTCACCCTTTTTAAGGGACCCGGTATAAAGCCTGCCGAAGCAGTTTCCTTCGGAATCTTCGTTAAAAGAACGATTAACGACTCGCGCCACGCTCTCACCGGATTCACTGTCTTTGCCGATGCTGTAAAGTACAGTCATGTCTCCGGAATCTTCCATGATATCGATAAGCTGTTTTTCTTCTTCAAAGCTGATGGTCCTTTCTTCAAAAGAAACCGCGATCTTTGCCCCTTTAAAGAAGCCCTTGGACTGGGAGATCTTTTCCGAAAGTTCCCGGCAGATGCTCTCAAAATCGGCGTTCTTGTCAAGGAAAACCTTTAATCCGTTGGAAATGCTCTTGATGACAACAAGTGAACTCATAGTATTCTCCTAATGTTAGTCTCCGTGTACACTGTTAACATTTATATCCGCTGCCTGTCCGGTAACGATATCATCTTTTTCTTCGATGTTGAAATACCATTTAAGGATATCCTTGGCGGTCTCCGCAACATATTCGGAAGTATAGCCGTTTGCAATACGAAGAGCCACTGAGATCTCCGGATTTTTGTAAGGCGCATAGCAAACAAAGAGACCGTGGTCCGCATTGACCTTGCTTTGCTGGGCGGTACCGGTCTTTCCCGCAAACTCAATGGGAAAGTTCTGAAAATAGCTCTTATCCTGCACCATCTTGCGCATGCCTTCATGGATGGCATCCCAGTATTTATCCTCAAGTTCAACGGTATTTCTGATATTTGCACTGTATTCTCTTACAGTATTTCCCTCACTGTCCGTCTGCTTGTCAAGAAGTGTCAGGTCAAATACCGTGCCGCTGTTTGCCACAGCGGTAACATATCTTGCAAGACCGACGGTGGTAAAACTGTTGGTACCCTGACCGATGGCGGAAGGAATG
Organism: Lachnospiraceae bacterium; assembly: GCA_016280465.1. GTDB lineage: Bacteria > Bacillota > Clostridia > Lachnospirales > Lachnospiraceae > UBA1258. The sequence goes on from JAEEGT010000074.1 coordinate 3,182, forward strand.
GAATAAGCACTGGTCAGAATGGGTGAATACTCTTCTATCTCCACGCCGGATTTATCACTGAGTCCGAAAAGTGAAGCATATCCGTTTAACTTCTCGACACCCAGATTTGAATTGTACATGCCGTTATCGTCAAGACTTAGTCTGTAACCCACGGTGTAAAAGAAATAGTTACAGGATTTACAGATGGCGTTGGACAGATTCAGAGCATTGTGACGTCCCGGATAAATCCAGCAGTTATGGGTATCGGTGGTCTCTTCAAACTTGCCGGTACAAGTGATAAGGGTGTTGGTCTTTATGACCTTTTCATTAAGCCCCGCAGCCGCCGTCACCATCTTATA
>JAEEGT010000075.1 GCA_016280465.1 Lachnospiraceae bacterium
CCATGCTCATAGGGTTTGGCTGTACCGTTCCCGCGGTCATGTCCACCAGGACCCTTCCCAGCGAACGGGATCGTAGGATGACCATTCTTCTTACACCCTTTATGAGCTGCTCCGCAAAGCTTCCCATATACGCTTTCGTTGTAAGCGCCTTTTTCCCGAAATACGGCGGACTTATCATGACGGGTCTTTATCTGTTTGGGATCCTCATGGGTGTGCTTATCGCCATGCTTTACAGAAAGACTTTGTTTAAGGGTGATGCTGTCCCCTTTGTCATGGAACTTCCCAATTACCGCATGCCGGGAGTAAAGAACGTGGCCCTTCTCCTTTGGGAAAAAGCAAAGGATTTCCTGAAGCGTGCCTTTACGGTGATCATGCTCGCCACCATCGTTATATGGTTACTGCAGAGCTTTACACCCACCTTTGATTACGCTGTGGATTCAAAGACCAGTATCCTTGCAGTGATCTCCAATCTGTTTGTTCCCATCATGAAGCCTGCGGGACTGGGAGACTGGAGGATCTGCGTATCTTTGGTAAGCGGATTCTTAGCCAAGGAGAGTGTGGTATCCACCCTGGAAGTATTGTTCGGAGATGTGGCAGGTTCCATTTCGTCGCTTACGGCGGCTTCGATCCTGGTATTCTCCCTGCTCTATACACCCTGTGTTGCGGCGGTTGCTTCCATCAGGCGTGAGATGGGTGCTAAGTGGGCCGTTACCGTGGTGGTTTGGCAGTGCTTCATAGCCTGGGTGGCTGCGGCACTGGTGCAGCTTGTGGGGATGCTTTTCTTTTAACTGGCTATGCTTTTGAACAGACAGACTGCGGACCGCGAACTTGGGTCCGGTCTTTGATACGAGGTAAATATGAGTACTATCTATATCACGGGACATAAAAATCCGGATTTTGACAGTATCTGCAGCGCCTATGCCTATGCGGTGCTGAAAAATACCATAGATCCCTTCAATACTTACATAGCCGTAAGGTGCGGCCACTTATCTGACAATACAAAGAAGGTCTTTGCGACTCTCGGGATCACTCCACCGCCTTACATGAGAGATATCTATCCCAAGGTTAAGGACGTGATCCTTACTTCCGAGGGGCATATAGACCTTAAGGAGCCTTTGAACAGCGTGGCAAAATCCTATAAGGACACGAATCCTTCGGTCATTCCCGTTTTTGACGGAGATAAGTTTTTCGGGCTTTTGAGCGTGGATGATATCACGGGATGGGCCATGGGAGAGATCGCGGTCAAGGGTTCCATAGATAAGATCCCCACGGTGGGGGATATCATGAGGGAGCAGGAAGACCCTGTTGACTCCGAGGAAATGTTCGAAGAAGCAAAGAAACGTCTTTCTTCTTCCAAAAAGCGAGGCCTTGCGGTCTTCGAGAACGGCGAATATATCGGATTTGTTACAAGAAGGTGCTTTTTACGTGCGCCCAGGAACAATGTCATCCTGATGGATCACAATGAGAGCAAGCAGAGTATCCGCGGCATAGAGACCGCCAACATAGCGGAGATCATTGATCATCACAGACTTGATGCGGTAAAGACCGAGCTTCCCATCTATATCGATGCGGAGCCCCTGGGAAGTACCTGCACCATAGTCTACAGGAAATTTATGGCGGAGGGCATCGAACCGGATCTTAATACCGCAAAGATGCTTCTTGCCGGAATAGTTGCAGACACCCTTATACTTCGAAGCCCCACCACCACAAAGGTGGATATTGCGGCGGCAAAGGAACTTTCAAAGTTCTGCGGCATGGAGTTAGAAGAGTTCGGTCTTACCATGTTCGGAAGCATGGAAGGACTTAAGAACCGTAATCCCGAGGAGGCGGTATCCTCCGATTTTAAGACCTACAAGGAAAGAAACGTGAAGATCGGTATCGGTCAGTGCGAGGTCACTACACTTGAGGATCTTCCGGATTACAAGGAGATCTATCTCAAGGCTCTTGACCGTGTAAGGATGCAGAACGGTCTTGACTGGGCGGTTCTTATGATAACAGATGTTATGAAAGAACACAGTATCCTTCTCAGCACGGATCATTCCGCCGAGAAGAATCTGCAGTATACAAAACTTGAAGAAAGAGTCTACGACATGCCGGGAGTGATGAGCCGTAAGAAACAGCTCCTTCCCGAAGTATTGCATGCAGCGGCGGTATAGATGCCATGAAGGGAAAAAGAACAGTCTTTCTCGCGGGAGATTCAACAGTACAGAGTTATCCCGCTTCAAAATATCCCCAGGCAGGCTGGGGGCAGGTTTTCTGGAAGTTTTTCGAAGGGGCGGAGGAGTGCACTCAGAGTGTAAGACCCGATGCTCCCGGAAGTCACTGCGTGTGCTATGAACTTCCGAAACTGAACATAGAAAACCATGCTTTTGCCGCCAGGAGCTCAAGATCCTTTATCGAGCAGGGGCGCCTTGATGAGATCATGAAGGTGGCTGAACCCGGGGATTATCTCTTTGTCCAGTTTGCCCACAACGATGCCTACAAGGCAAGGGAAGAGCGTTATGTTCCCGTGGAGGATTTTCATATCTGGCTTCAAAAGTACAAGGATGCCTGTGACGGGCGGGGAATGACCTGTATTTACGTGACTCCCGTTACCATGAGGGTCTTTGACAAAGAGGGTAACTGCCGGGTGGCATTTAAGGAATATGCCGATGCCATGAGGGATTTCGCGAAGGCCGTTAATGCTCCCTGCATCGATCTGTCCGCCATGAGTACGGCTCTTATGACAAAGATCGGGCCCGGGGACGCCAGGGACCTTTATCTCTGGATCGCACCGGGAGAGTATCCCGACTCCGACTTTAAGGACGGAGCCAATGACAATGCTCACTTCCAGGAGTACGGAGCTTTGAACATCGCTAAACTGGTTTCAGGGGGATTACAGGAGCTTAAGGGGTTTGAGAATTTGCGGTTCTTACAGGGACTTGTAAATACCGGCGTTACCATACCGAAGTTTACAAGGACACTCCCCAAAGATTTTGCGGGCTGGGGCGAGGAAGAAGACATGCTTCTTGACGCCGGCAAAGAAATATTAAAGAGAGAATGAGGCTTTACATATGACACGACCCATAATTACCAAAGAATCCGCCAATCTTAAATTTGACGGCAAATTTGTACGGCTTTTTGACCTTGAGTACGATGCGGGACGCCATTACTACGATGCCACCAGACGTGACATAAACGATCTTGTGGCGGTAAAGAGCGATGCAGAGTTTTTAAACATGCTGCCGGATGCGGTGTCCTGTTTTGTTATCCTCAATGTGAAGGATAAGGGGGCACGGCTCCTGCTTGATTATGAATACCGTTATCCCACGGGACAGTTTCTTTTGAGCCCTCCCGCAGGTCTTATAGACAGAAACGACCAAAGTGCACTGGATCCTTTAAGAGAGGCTGCAGTCCGTGAGATCTTCGAAGAGACCGGCCTTACGGTAAAAGAAACGGACAGAGTGTTTACGGTAAATCCCCTGGTGTTCAGTTCCCCCGGACTTACGGATGAATGCAATGCCCTGATCTGTGCAGTGGTGGATATCGACGATCTGTCGGTACTCAATCAGAAGGGAGCGGAGGGAACGGAGCTCTTTAACGGCTTCGAACTTGTTGACGAATCCGAAGCGCGAGCTATACTTAAAAACGGAAGAGACAAAAACGGACGCTTTTATTCCCTTTATACCTGGGGAGCGCTCATGTACTTTATTTCGGAACTTTGGAAGTAGATCCGCAACCGACCCGCATAATGAACAAAGAACGAGGATATCATAATGATCAAAACCATAGAAATCGATACAATAGAGGATGTGCTCCCTCTCATAACGGAGCAGGAGTACAGACCTGACCTTGATCGTAACAGAAGCTTATATCTTTACCGAGGCATGACCGATGTTTCTTTTAAACTGGATACCAGCTTAAAAAGAAACTGTAAGGATTTAAAAAAGGAGCTGGAGCCCTGTATCCTTAATAACTTTACAAAATACGGAGCTCTTGAGGATCCCCTGATCGAAAAGTCCGTATGGAGACAGATGATCTTAGGACAGCACCATGGACTTCCCACCAGACTTTTGGACTGGTCACAGTCTCCGCTTATCGCGCTTCATTTTGCCACCACCGAGCACGACCTTGACAAGATGGAAGCCCATGACTGCATGATCTGGAGGATCGATATCAAGGAGCTGCATTCCCTTCTTCCCGGACGCTACAAGAAGATGCTTTCCGACAACCAGACCTCCGTGTTCA
>JAEEGT010000076.1 GCA_016280465.1 Lachnospiraceae bacterium
TCCTATGTGATGTATCCCGAACTTACCGGTATCATTGACAGGGAAATGCCCGTACACGTAAGTCCCGAACCCGACAGTATATTCAGGCTCTGGTTCCTCTATGTACCGACAGAAGATTTTACGGAAGAAGAACTGGCCGGATTACGGACTCCAAAGTACGAAGAAACCGCCCGGAGAGAGGGATTTTCACTGGTGGAATGGGGCGGCATCGTGGCGGAGTAAAAACTTATGTAAATCGGTTGTCAAAAATCGAAAAAACCGCATAGAATCGCCACTTTTCCTTGACAAAGGGCTAAAAAACTCTTATAACTATTATAGACGCTTTCCGAAGGGAGAGCGGACAAGAAGATCTAATTTATTTAGAGGAGGAGTTCGTAATGAACAAGACAGAATTAGTTGCAGCTATCGCTGACAAGGCAGGATTATCCAAGAAGGATGCTGAAAAGGCAGTTAAGGCTTTCACCGAGGTTGTTGGTGCTGAGTTAAAGAAGGGCGGAAAGGTTCAGCTCGTAGGATTCGGTACTTTCGAAGTTACCAAGAGAGCAGCTAGAACCGGACGTAACCCTCAGACCGGTGCTGAGATGAAGATCAAAGCTTCCAAGGCTCCTAAGTTCAGCGCAGGCAAGGCTTTAAAGGATCTTGTAAACGGAAGATAGGATTTAGTAAGATTTTGAGAATTAAGGCCTGTAGCGTATGCTACGGGCCTTTTCTTGTCTCTTTCTTTAAAAGAGACAGAAGAGCGCGCATCTGCGCGATCAGAGGAGTATTTAAATGAGACTGGATAAGTATCTTAAAGTATCGCGGCTCATCAAGCGCCGCACCGTGGCCAACGAAGCCTGTGACAACGGCAGGGTCACCGTCAATGACAAGGTAGCCAAGGCTTCCACCGAGGTAAAGGAAGGGGATATCATAACCATTTCCTTCGGAAACAAGGATGTTAAGGTCCAGGTTCTTGATGTTCAGGAGACCGTAAAAAAGGATGAAGCAAAGGAACTCTTCAAGTATCTGTAAGGTCCGGAAGGCCCGAATCCTGCTAATATTCCGTTAATTTTTCAAAAATTGACGAATCGGATTGACTGTATGGCAAAAATCCTGTATTATTATGTAAACAAACACTAAATTATGTAAACGAGGTTTGTCATGAACCGTAGGACAGTGGCCATGCGTTCCAGACGCCCCGCCAATCTCGGAAGCATGATGCTTGTTACCGTTGTTGTAGCCATGATCCTCTGCGTTGTGTTCTTTAAAAACAAGGAACTTAACGAGAAAAAGGCCGCATATGAGAAGCGGGAGCAGTATCTGCTTGAGAAGATCGAGGAGCAGAACGCACGAAGCGAGGAAATAGAAGAATATCGCAAGTACATGCAGACCAAGCAGTACATCGAAGATATGGCCAAGTCCAAGCTTGGTCTTGTTTACAAGGACGAAATTATCTTCAGTGCGGACAACTGATTTATGTTAACAATAATCCGGTGATAAAGACAGCATAAAGGTTTATCCTTTATGCTTTTTTTATTTGAAAAACCTTCCCGCGGGGCATACAATGGATAATGCGGTGACCCGTTGATATTCGGGCACGTCAAAGACTGAATAAGGAGAATTTTATGCAAAACAGATTACCCAAACGTGACGAGGTAAGCAAAGACCTTACCTGGAGACTGGAAGATATTTACGACAATGAAGCAAAGTGGGAAGAAGAACTTAAGAAGGTGGGCGAGCTTTCCGATAAGGTGGGTTCCTACAAAGGAAGACTTTCCGAAAGCGGAGAGACCCTTCTTGAGGTTTTAAAACTGGACGAAGAAACCGACCGTCTTCTTGACAGAGTATACGGTTACGCTCACATGAGAGAGGATCAGGATACGGGCAATTCCAAGTATCAGGGCTTTAAGCAGCGTGCTTTGTCCGCACATATTGCCGCTTCCGAAAAGACCTCTTACATGAGACCCGAGCTTCTCGGATTATCCGATGAGACACTTGAAGAGTTCTACAAGAAGGTTCCCGGACTTGAGAGATACAGAAGGATGCTTGGCGAAGTGAGACGTTTCAAGGAGCATACCTTAAGCACTGAGATGGAAGCCCTCCTTGCAAGCGCAGGTGAAGTAAAGGGAGCATCCCAGAAGGCTTACGGCATGCTTTCCAATGCGGATCTTAAGTTCCCTTCGGTCAAAGATTCCAAGGGCGAAGAGGTCCAGCTTTCCAACGGCCGTTTCGTTCCCGTACAGATGTCCAAGGACAGAGACCTTCGTAAGGCTGCTTTTGAAGCCTTCTACAACAGATACGGCGAGTTTAAGAACACCTGGGCTTCCCTCTACGACGGCGAAGTAAAGAGCAGGATCTTTTCGGCAAAAGCAAGAAAGTTTGATTCCGCTTTCGAAGCAGCAGTATTCGGAAACAATGTATCTCCTACTGTCTGCGACAATCTCTTTGAGTCCGTTCATGACAACATGGACAAGATGCACAGATATGTGAGCCTTCGCAAGAAGCTTCTTAAGGTTGACGAGCTTCACATGTACGATGTATATGTGGCTATGCTTCCCGAATTTGACATGGAGGTTCCCTACGAGGAGGCCAAAGAGATATCCTTAAAAGCACTTGCTCCTCTGGGCGAGGACTATCTTTCCGTAGTAAAAGAAGCCTATGCCAACAGATGGATCGATGTTGTGGAGAATGAAGGCAAGCGCGGCGGCGCATATTCAAGCGGTGTTTACGATGTTCACCCTTATATGCTCCTTAACTACAACAATACTTTAAACGATGTATTTACCCTGGTCCACGAGATGGGTCATTCCATGCACACCTGGTATTCCAACAAGGCCCAGACCATAGTGGACGCAGGCTACAAGATCTTTGTTGCCGAGGTCGCTTCCACCACCAACGAGGTCCTTCTTTATCACTATCTTAAGGACCATGCAAAGAGTGCGGAAGAAAAGGCCTTCATCATCAACCACTTCCTTGACAGCTTCAAGGGTACCATGTTCAGACAGACCATGTTTGAGGAGTTCGAGCGCAAGACCTGTGAAATGGCCGAAGCAGGCACCCCGCTTACCGCAGATGCCCTTTACAACGTATATCTGGATCTTAACAAGCAGTATTTCGGTCCCGATATGGTTTCCGATGCGGAGATCGGCTGGGAATGGTGCAGGATCCCTCATTTCTACTACAATTTCTACGTATATCAGTATGCTACCAGCTTTGCTGCTGCAGTTGCCGTTGCTGACCGTATCTTAAAAGAAGGTGCTCCCGCTGTTGAACAGTACAAGAAGTTCCTTTCAAGCGGCTGTACCCAGGATCCCGTCAGTCTTCTTAAGATCGCAGGTGTGGACCTTACCACAAAGGCTCCCATCGATGCTGCATTGAAGGTATTCGGCGAAGCCATCGATGAGATGGAAGAGGCCGTTAAGGGGCTTAACTGAAGGGAAATCCCTTCGTGTTATAATAAGTTGTTATGAGTGCGGATTTTATCGGTAAGATCGAAAAATACACAGAGAAAAACCGAATGCTTCAAAAGGGTGATGCCGTTGTGGTCGGAGTTTCCGGCGGAGCGGATTCCATGGCCCTTTTGACAGCTCTGCACGTATTATCGTCAAAGTACGACCTGAAGCTTAAAGTTGCTCACGTAAATCACGGCCTAAGGCCCGAGGCGGTAAGCGAAGCGGACTATGTGAGATCGGTCTGCGAGAGACTGGGCATCCCTTTCTTTTTAAACAATGCGGATGTAAAGGGATATGCGGAGAGTTCAGGCAAAGGCACGGAAGAAGCGGGCCGGGAACTTCGCTATAAGTTTTTTGAGGAACTTGCCGGTGACAGCGCTAAGATCGCCGTTGCCCATAATATGAACGATCTGTCCGAGACCATGCTGTTTCATCTCTGTCGGGGATCGGGCCCCAGAGGGTTATCTTCCATTCCTCCGGTGCGGGGCAATCTTATCCGTCCCTTGCTTTGCGTAAAGCGAAGCGAGATAGAGGAATTCCTGTCAGAGCGCGGAATAAAGTACTGCACGGACGCCTCCAACTTTTCGGGGGAATACACCAGGAACCGCATCAGGAACAATGTACTGCCTGTTTTGGAAAAAGAAGTGTCGGGCGATGCCACCGTGCATATGGCGGAATCAGCAGCACTGCTCCGTAAGATCACGGATTTTGCCGATAGCTGCGCCGCAGAGGCCTTTAAAAGGGTGGCGGTAAATGTGGGACCTGAGACCGTTTCTTTTTCCGCCGAGCTTATGTTAAAAGAACATGAGTATATCCGAAGTCTGTTGGTCAAAGAAGCAGTCGACAGGCTGGCTCCCGGAAATCGTGATATCACTTCGGGACACATCGAATCGGCCCTGGAGCTTTTATACATGCCTGTGGGCAAGCGGGTGGACCTTCCCTATTCCATCGAAGTCAGACGGGGCTATTCTGAGCTTTCTTTTTCCGTAAATAACGGTGACAAAGAAAAAGCCGATCCTGAAAGGGAGGTCGTTTACTTCATCGACCGGGAAGGTGAGACGGTGATACCCGGAGCAGGCCGTTTTGTCTGCAGGGTGGTACCCGCCGCAAGCCTTGGAGATATAATCCGAAAAGAGTATACTAAGTGTCTGGACTGTGATAAAATTAATAATCCTTTGGTGGCAAGGACCAGGCGCACCGGAGACCGGATCTGTATCAATTCGGAGGGCGGAAGCAAGAAACTGAAGGACTTCTTAATTGATATCAAGGTTGACAGGGACGATAGAGACAGTATGATCCTTTTGGCGGAGGGCAGCGATATTGTGTGGATACCCGGATACCGCTTAAGCGAAGCTTATAAAGTTACGGACAAAACCGTAAATGTACTCATAATTGACTTTTATAAGGAGGAAATATGTTAAAGCACGAAGTCAAAGTTTTATTGAGTGAACAGGAAGTAGATAAGAGAATACAGGAGATCGGAGACATGATCACCAAGGATTTCGCCGGTGAGACCGTACACCTTGTGTGCGTGTTAAAGGGCGGAAGCTTCTTTATGTGTGAGCTTGCAAAGAGGATCAACCTCCCGGTTTCTTTAGACTTTATGTCCGTTTCCAGTTACGGAAGCGATACAAAGTCCAGCGGTGTCGTTAAGATCGTCAAGGATCTTGATGAGCCTCTTCAGGGCAAGAACGTTATCGTTGTTGAGGATATTGTGGATTCAGGCCGTACCTTAAGTTACCTTATGGAGATGCTCAAGGACCGTAAGCCCAAGAGCCTTACCCTTTGCACACTTTTGGACAAGCCCGACCGCCGTGTCATCGACGTTGACGTTAAGTACACAGGCTTTACCATCCCCGACGTATTTGTTGTGGGATACGGTCTTGATTATGACCAGTTATACAGAAATCTTCCCTATATCGGAGAAGTTGTGTTCCCCGGGGAAGAAGGAAAGTAAGAGGTATCTGATTTGAACAAGAAAACGCAGGGTTTTCGGATCTATTTTGCATTGATCATGGCACTTCTCATTTTTGCCGTGCTTATTTCTTTTACTCAGAAGGACAGGACCTACTACACCAAGACCCAGCTGGCCCAGGATATTAAGGACGGTGAGGTTTCGGAGATCGTTCTTCATCCCAATGCCGGAAATAAGACCGGTACCGTTGAGGTCTCCTTTAAAGCCGGCGGGAAAAAGAACCTGTACGTCACGGACCTTGAGGATATTGAAAAGACCCTCGAGGAAACGGATGTGGAACTCTTTGTGGAAGACATTCCCAGAGACAGCTGGTTTCTTTCTTATGTGCTTCCCATTCTTATAGTCCTGATAGTGGGTGTGTTCCTGTTTGTCATCATGACGGCCCAAAGCAACGCCAGTGCCGGACAGAATTCCCGGATGATGAACTTCGGAAAGTCCAGGGCCAGGATCTATCAGGGCGATTCCAACAAGATCACCCTTAAGGATGTGGCAGGACTTAAAGAGGAAAAGAACGAGCTTGAAGAGATCGTCGAGTTTTTGAAGGATCCCGGCAAGTTTATCAAGGTAGGCGCAAGGATCCCCAAGGGCGTGCTCCTGGAGGGACCTCCCGGAACGGGTAAGACCCTTCTTGCCAAGGCCATAGCAGGCGAGGCGGATGTGCCTTTCTTCAGTATTTCCGGTTCCGACTTTGTTGAAATGTTCGTAGGTGTGGGTGCTTCCCGTGTGAGAGACCTGTTTGCCGAAGCCAAGAGAAACTCACCCTGTATCGTATTTATAGATGAGATCGATGCCGTTGCCAGACGCCGAGGAACCGGTATGGGCGGCGGACACGATGAAAGAGAACAGACCCTTAACCAGCTGCTGGTTGAGATGGACGGTTTCGGTGAGAATTCCGGAATCATAGTCATGGCAGCCACCAACCGTGTGGATATCCTTGATCCCGCAATCCTTCGTCCCGGCCGTTTTGACCGTAAGATCGTTGTAGGCGTACCCGATGTTGGAGGTCGCGAAGAGATCCTTGCCATTCACGCAAAGAACAAGCCTCTTGCCGAGGACGTTAACCTTAAGGATATAGCTCAGACCACCGCAGGCTTCACCGGTGCGGATCTTGAGAACCTTCTCAACGAATCCGCCATTACCGCTGCCAAGAATGACAGAGCCTTTATCACCCAGGATGATATCAAGAGATCCTTTGTCAAGGTCGGCATCGGAACAGAGAAGCGCAGCCGTATCATTTCCGACAAAGAGAAGAAGATCACGGCATACCACGAGGCGGGACATGCCATTCTTTTCCATGTGCTTCCCGATGTGGGACCAGTTTACTCAGTATCCATAATCCCTACAGGCCTTGCTGCGGGCTACACTATGCCCCTTCCCACCAAGGATGAGATGTTCATCACCAGAAGCCACATGCTTCAGCACATAATGGTTTCCCTCGGAGGCCGCATTGCGGAGGATATTATCTTCCATGAGATCACCACAGGTGCTTCCAGCGATATCAAGCAGGCAACCAAGGAAGCCCGCCGTATGGTAACCAGATACGGAATGTCCAAGAACATCGGTGTTATCTGCTACGAGGACGATGACGATGAAGTGTTCATCGGCCGTGACCTTGCCCATTCAAAGACCATGTCTGAAGCCGTAATGGGAGAGATTGACAGAGAAGTCAAGGCCATAATCGATGAGTGCTATTCAAGAGCCGAAGAGATCATAACCGAGCATATTTCCGTGCTTCATGCCTGCGCTGAACTTCTTCTGGAAAAAGAAAAGATCACCAGGGAAGAGTTCGAAGCTCTCTTCGAAGTCTAAACCGGCAACCTGTTTTTGGCGATTGTGCACAAACGAACACTGTGAAAATTTACCAAAAAGAAATAGCCTTTTTTGTAAATTTTGTGAATCGTGAGCATTTACGAAAAGGGGTGACACTGATATTATAATATGCGTAACCCCCCAATACATTATATAGTTTTTTGCTATACCCCATAAGAAGAAATACCTTCTCGCAAACAGCCGGTAGTACCTACCGGCTGTTTCGCTGTCTATATGTAATGCAGTTATACCTGAAATGTGTTATAATATATGAAATCGATTTCTTGTTACGGGAGTCTTTGAAAGAACCATGGCTTTACAGGATGGAAACAGAATTGAAAACAGTCAGATGTATCTGTTTCAGATGCGCCCTGCTTTTTTAAAGCGAGCGCTTTATTCCGATACTACCGAAAACTATGTGGAGCCTGCAGAACCCAATCCTTACGGTCAGGTTACCATTAAGTTCCGTACGGCCAAAAACAACGTGGACAGGGTCTATCTTGTTACCGGTGAAGAAGAAAACCTTATGACCAAGGTTTCGGAAGACCGTTCTTTTGACTACTATGCATATACGGCATATCTCAGCGATTCCGAGTTTCTTTATCATTTCAGGGTCGTAAGCGGCAAGGCTGAAGTTATCTACGATTCCGTAGGTGTTTCCAAGGAGAATGTCTCCTATAATCCGTTTTCCATCATTCCCGGTTATCATACTCCCGACTGGGCCAAGGGTGCGGTCATCTATCAGATCTTTACCGAAAGGTTCAATAACGGAGACAAGTCCAACGATGTGGTCACCGGGGAATACAATTATGTGGGCGGCCATGTGCAGAGGATCGAGGACTGGTACCAGCTTCCCGCCTGCGACGATACCAAGGAATTTTACGGCGGCGACCTGCAGGGCGTTATAGATAAACTGGATTACCTTAAGGATCTGGGGATCGAAGCCATTTACTTTAATCCGCTTTTCGTATCTCCTTCAAATCACAAGTATGATACTCAGGACTATGAACATATAGACCCTCACTTCGGCAAGATCGTCAAAGACGGCGGAGACTGCCTTCCCGAGGGCGTTTACGATAACAAGCGTGCCACGAAATATCAGATCCGGAGCACCTCGGTTGAAAACCTCAAAGCCTCCGACGAGCTGTTTTGCGAACTGGTGAGACAGGCTCATGAGCGGGGGATCCGTATCATCCTGGACGGTGTGTTCAATCACTGCGGTTCCTTCAACAAATGGCTGGACAGAGAGAGGATCTACGAGGACAGCGAAGATTACCAGAACGGTGCTTACGTTGATTCCTTAAGCCCTTACAGAGATTATTTTGATTTCAGGGACTGGGGCGGCTGGCCCTATAACGGAAGCTACGACGGCTGGTGGGGCTATGATACCCTTCCCAAGCTAAACTACGAGGCCTCCAGAAATCTTTATGACAAAGTAATAGAGATAGCCCAGCGATGGGTGTCTCCTCCCTTCAACGTGGACGGATGGAGACTTGACGTGGCTGCGGACCTGGGACATTCCCCGGAATTCAACCACGAGTTTTACAAGCGTTTCCGCAAGGCGGTCAAGGAAGCCAATCCCAATGCCATTATCTTAGCCGAGCACTACGGGGATCCCAAGCCCTGGCTTAACGGCAAGGAATGGGATTCGGTAATGAACTACGATGCCTTCATGGAGCCTGTGACCTGGTTTCTTACGGGCATGCAGAAGCACAGCGACGACTTCCGCGGAGATATGCTGGGCAACGCCGATGCATTCTTCAATACCATGCTTTATGCGGGAAACAGATTTTCAAACAGTGCAACACTGGTTGCCATGAACCAGCTTTCAAATCACGACCATTCAAGATTCCTGACCCGCACCAACGGCAAGGTAGGCCGAGTCAACACCTTGGGCAGCGCAGCCGCCGATGAAGGCGTGGACAAGGCAGTCATGCGCCTTGCGGTAATGATGCAGATGACCTGGATGGGAGCTCCCACCATCTATTACGGTGATGAAGCCGGTCTTACGGGATTTACGGATCCCGATAACCGCCGTACCTACCCCTGGGGCAGGGAAGACGGAGAACTTATAGGCTTCCACAGGGAGATGATCTCCATTCACAAGAGAAACCGGGAGATCAAGACGGGATCCATAAAGAAACTGGTATCCGAACCTTTTCTTATTGCCTACGGAAGATTTACCGCAACGGAATGTACCGTGGTGGTCATCAATCGTGACGGCAATGAGCGCACGGCGGGTGTTCCGCTCTGGGAGATCGTGGTACCCAGAGGTACCGAGTTTGACAGGGTCATGCTTTCCACCAGAGAGGGCTATTCTGCCGAGAGAGTCCCGGTTACGGTCGAGGGCGGCAAGATGATCTTAAACATGCCTCCGGTTTCGGGAATGGTATTCGAGAGCAGGAGAAACAGCGAGCAATAATAGGAACAGAGTATGCTTTTACAGATCAAAGGCGGCGCCGTAATGTACGGCGCCGAAACAATATTAAAGGACATCGACTTTGAGATCCGCAACAACCGCCAGAAGATCGCGGTGGTGGGCCGTAACGGATGCGGCAAGACCACCCTTCTTAAACTGATCAACGGTGAGCTGGATCTTGTAAAGCGTGATTCCGATGAAAATGTGGGTATGTCCAAGACCGGCAACCCCACCATAGGCTATTTAAAGCAGATGACCTTTGCGGATGATTCTCTTTCCATGGAGACGGAGATCCGTAAGGTTTTTGCGCCCATAATCGCCATGCAGAAGCGGATGGAGGAAATGGTCACCGCCATGGAGACCGATCATTCCGATGAGCTTGTGGCCAAATACACCCGTCTTCAGGATGAATTCAATTACCTGGGCGGTTATTATTTCGAAAAAGAATATGAGATCGTTTTAAAGAAATTCGGCTTCACCGACGATGACAAACGTAAGCCTCTTTCGGAGTTTTCCGGGGGCCAGCGTACCAAGATCGCCTTTGTGAAGCTTCTTTTGGAAAAGCCTGATATCCTTCTTTTGGACGAGCCCACAAACCATCTGGACATCGAGACCGTTGAATGGCTGGAGGGTTATCTTAAGGATTACCCCAGGGCCGTTGTGGTCGTATCCCATGACCGGCTCTTTCTTGACAATATCGCGGACACGGTCTACGAGATCGAATACGGCCGCATGACAGAGTATTCCGGCAATTACTCCAAATTTATGGAGCTTAAGCGCCTAGCCTGGGAAAAGCAAAAGAAAGACTACGAGGCCCAGCAAAAGGAGATCAAGCGCCTGACGGACTGGGTGGAGCAGTGGAAGAACACTCCCTCAAAGGTTGCCTCCGCAAGATCGAAGCTCAAAGCCATCGAGCACATGGAGAAGATCGAAAAGCCGGAGCGGTTCGATACCAAAAGCTTCAAGGCATCCTTTACCCCTCTTAGGGAAACCGGCAAAGATGTTTTGTACATCAAGGACCTGGGAGTAGGGTATACCGAGGTACTTGAGACCATAGCCCTTGATATGAAGCGGGGCGAGCGTATCGGCATAATCGGTGAGAACGGTGTGGGTAAATCCACATTCTTAAAGACCATTGTGGGAGATCTTAAGCCTCTTTCAGGCGAATACAGATACGGTGTCAATGTTGACATAGGATACTTTGACCAGCAGATGGCAAGATACAGCTCCCAAAAGCAGGTGATAAACGATTATTGGGATGAGTTCCCGAGACTTACCGAGACTCAGGTCCGTAATGATCTGGGAGCCTTTCTTTTCCGCGGCGAGGATGTTTTTAAGCAGGTGGATTCCCTTTCGGGAGGCGAAAGAGTGCGCCTGGCTCTTGCAAAGATTTTCAAGACCGGCCCCAATTTTCTTATTCTCGATGAGCCCACAAACCATATGGATATCATCGGCAAAGAAACCCTCGAGAGCATGCTGGCGGAATTTGACGGTTCTCTTATCTTTGTTTCCCATGACCGTTATTTTGTAAAGCGGGTTGCCACCAAAGTCCTTGAATTCACAAGAGAGGGCGTGAAGGTCTATCCCTTCGGATATTCCGAGTACGAGGAAAAGAAACGGGGCGAGCTTGACAGGGTCGAAGGCTTTGTGGCTAAGACAGTAAAAGAATCGGCTCCCAAACCGGAAGCAAAGCCCGAACCCAAACCCATGAACAACAATCCCGGTAAGGAGCTTTCAAAGCTTAAGAAAAAGCTTGAAAAGATCGAGGCTTCCATCACCGAGGCCGAAGAAAGAGTCGCCTCTTTGAAGGACGAGCTCTTAAATCCCGAATATGCCTCGAATTATGGAAAATTATCGGAGATCCAGGCAAAGATTGACGAGGGCGAGGAAGAGATAATGGAGCTTATGGAGGAATGGTCTGAGGCAGACAGGGCTATTACGCAATTTTCCGTGGAAAACTGACGCTTTTGGGTGTATAATTTAGAATATCGATTTTATCTTGAGCTGTTACCACACAGGGGGAAGGTGATAGTCACAGATGGAATATAAACTCAGTTATGACATAAGTTCGCTGGTACTGCTTACCATACTTGCGTTCTTTTACTTTAACACTTCAAAATACAAAAACATTCAGAACAGCATTTTCGGAGTGGTGGTTCTGGATGGTATTTTGGCGTGTTTTTTTGATCTTCTCAGTGCGGGTATCCTCCTGACCCATTTCCCGGAAATGATCTGGGCCAATTCTCTGGCCATCATGCTTTATCAGGTCACACAGCATCTCATGCCGATACTTTACTATATCTACATGATAGGCGTGGTCTATCCTTCCGACTATAAGTTCAAACTGCATTCAACCCACGGATATTTGCTTATTCCCGGTATTATCATACTTCTGACCGATATTATTTCCCCCGTGACCGGACTTGCCTATGTTTACAACGAGACCGGCTATCACAGGACCGTTCTATATGAGATCGATGTGGCCGTTTCGGCCTTTTACGTGCTTGTCTGTCTGGTGATCACTTTCCGCCACAAGAACCGGACGGGCTTTATGCCGAGACTGGCAGTGGTGACTTATTCCGTACTTACGGTGGTGCTGTCCATAATCCAGTTTAACTACCCTTATCTTCTGGTGCTTAATTCCGCAGCCACCATATCCATCTTTATCATGTATCTTTCCCTGCAAAGCCCCGCACTTATCAAGGAGGCTTTGGAGGAGGCTGAGAGTTCCCGTAAAGCAGCGGAAGAAGCAAATGAAGCCAAGTCCGTTTTCCTTGCCAATATAAGTCACGAGATCCGCACTCCCATGAATGCCATCTTCGGCATGACCTATCTGCTTGAAGACAGGGATCTTAAGAGCGATGCCAGGGAATATGTCAGTACCATCAGGACCGCCAGCGAGAACCTGCTTTCACTCATTAACGATATTCTGGACTTTTCCAAGGCAGATTCCGGGAAACTGAACCTTGATGTGACTGAGTACCGTATAGACGAGCTGGTCCGGGATGTAATGTCCCTTATGATCTCCCAGATCAATCAGGACAAGGTAGCTCCCACCATATTTGTTTCTCCCGAAGTGCCCAAGGTAATGAAGGGTGACGTTATCAAAGTCCGCCAGATAATCATCAATTTCTTAAGCAACGCCATCAAGTTTACGGATGACGGACAGATTCTTTTGCATATCAGCTCCACCCCCAGGGATGGCGGCAAGGTGATGCTTGCCATCAAAGTCAAGGATACCGGTATCGGCATCAAGGAATCGGACCGCGGCAAGCTTTTCAGGCAGTTCGAACAGATCGATATGGCCAAGAATCGCAAGCGTGAGGGCGCAGGTCTGGGACTTGCCCTTGTTAAGCGTATCTGTGAGCTCATGAACGGTCACGTGGAGCTTGAAAGCGAATACGGCAGCGGAAGCACCTTTACCGCTGTGATCGAGCAGGACTATGTTTCCGACTTCCCCGACGATTACAAGCGTGAGGCATCGGAGTATTATTTCGTGATCGCCGAGCAGAATCCTTATGTACGAAAGAGCATCGAGCGGACCCTCAAGAGTCTGGACTGTTCCTATACCGTGGGCGAGCGCATGACTCCCGAAGTATTTTCGCCGGCAAAGAGCAAGAGATGCAGCGTGATCTGTGCTTTTGAGGACTTCGACTGGCTGAAAAAAGAAGCGGAAGAAGCAGGGGTCAACAATGCCTCCTGGCTTGCTGTGGTGGATTACGGAATGGGAGTTCCGGAGAATCTGGTGGATGTATTCTTTGAGCGGGGTCCCTTCAGTCTCTTCACCCTTATGGATTTTCTGGTTCAGGCCAAAGAAAAAGGGGCAAGCAAGCCTGAAGAAAACCTGTATTTCAACAACGCCGTGAAGGTTGCCATAGTAGATGACAACAAGGTCAATCTGAAGGTTACCAAGGCTATCCTTGCCAAGTTCGGTATCGAATCAGAGACTATGTTAAGCGGCTTTGAGATCATTGATGCCATCAAGGCGGGAAACTCCTACGATCTTATCTTTATGGATCACATGATGCCCGAGATGGATGGTGTGGAGACGGTTAAAAAGATCAGAGTATTGAATGTGGGTAATTCCGGCGCGGTTCCCATTGTGGCCCTTACCGCCAATGCGGTGAAGGGGGTTGAAGCGGAGTTTTTGGAGGTCGGAATGAACGACGCGCTGTTTAAGCCGGTGGTCATCGACGACCTCAAGAGGATCCTCATTAAGTGGCTTCCGAAGAATTAAAGATGTAATTGACAAAAACAGGTGAGTGCGTTAGAATACTCACTGTTGCGGGTGTAGTTCAATGGTAGAACACCAGCCTTCCAAGCTGGACACGTGGGTTCGATTCCCATCACCCGCTTACAAATAATACCCCTCAGAAGTGATTCTGAGGGGTATTTTTGTAAGCGGGAGGAGAACCGGACCTTTTTCTTTTTCCGCCTCACCCCATCACCCGCTCGCCTTTTGTTTAGAGATCGATAATGATCTTGAAAAAGAAAACAAAGACCGTTTACTTTCTTCACAAAAATGTTAGAATATAAACAGAAAGGAGTTCTCTGATATGTTAGGTAAAAATCTTAAGTACTACCGTCTTAGGAATAATATGACAAAAAAAGCACTTGCAGAAGCTGTCGGTATCAGTCCGATGGCCATCACGA
>JAEEGT010000077.1 GCA_016280465.1 Lachnospiraceae bacterium
ATAAACAACGTTCCCAAATTCGGCAATGACATTGACGAAGTGGATCTTTTCGCAAGGGATGTTGCTTATACCTATACAAAGCCCTTGCTTAAATACAAGAATCCCAGGGGCGGAAGGTTCCAGGCGGGACTTTATCCCGTATCCGCCAATGTTCCCCTCGGAGCCACCACGGGAGCCACTCCCGACGGGCGCCTTGCCGGGATGCCGGTTGCGGACGGTGTGTCACCCTCTGCGGGCAAGGACGTAAACGGTCCCACCGCCTGCGCCAATTCCGTATCGAAGCTGGATCACGGCATAGCCTCAAACGGCACGCTTTTCAATCAGAAATTCCACCCTTCGGCCTTGAGCGGCGATGAAGGACTCCATAAATTTGTGGATCTGATCCGTACTTTCTTCGACAGAAAGGGCATGCACATGCAGTTCAATGTGGTATCGAGAGAAACCCTTCTCGATGCCCAGAAGCACCCCGAGAATTACAGACATCTTGTAGTCAGGGTGGCAGGGTACAGTGCATTGTTCACCACACTTTCAAAGAGCCTTCAGGACGATATAATCCGCCGTACGGAGCAGGCCTTTAACCGTTAGGAGTATTAATGAAGGATTCAGAAGTAAAGGGAAGGATATTTGACATACAGCGCTATTCCATCCATGACGGCCTGGGGATTCGCACCATAGTGTTCTTAAAGGGCTGCGTGCTCCGCTGTAAGTGGTGCTGCAATCCCGAATCCCAAAGTTACGAGATAGAGACTATGACGGTCCTGGGAGAAGAAAAGACCGTGGGCAGGGACGTGACCGTAGCCGAAGTCCTGGAAGTCGCCGAGAAGGACAGACAGTATTACAGGCGAAGCGGCGGAGGCATTACCCTTTCGGGTGGCGAGACCCTTCTTCAGCCCGAATTCGCTCTTGCCCTCTTAAGAGAGGCCAAGCACAGAGGCTTTAATACAGCCATAGAGAGTATGGGCTGCGCGAAGTATGAGACCATAGAGAGCCTTCTTCCCTACATCGACACATATCTTTACGATATCAAGCATACGGATCCCGCAAAGCATGAGCGCTTCACGGGCAAAAGAAACGAATTGATGCTTGAAAATGCGAGAAAGATAGCAGAGTCCGGGCTTACAAGGCTGGTGATAAGAGTTCCCGTGATCCCCACCTTTAACGAGACTGCCGATGAGATAGGGGATATAGCAGGATTTGCGGATAAGCTTCCGGGAGTCGATACAATACACCTTCTTCCCTACCACAAATTCGGGGAAGGCAAATATGAGGGTCTTAAGAGACCCTACCCCATGGGAGATATTCCCACCCTTTCCGATGAGCACATGCAAATGCTTAAAAAACGGGTGGAAAGCGTTTCAAAACTTAAATGTCACATCGGAGGTTAAGGACCTTTGGCAGGCAGAACCGCCGCAGGATCTTTGATCTTCCGGTTGCATTGATACACAGCAGTTAAAGAAAGGCATTTGATATGGAATTAAACGGTCTTGAAGATCGGATGCGAATAATCCAGGAATATGTACCGGGCTGTCAGATAACCCTGGCCCATATAATCGCAAGCCCTGACAAAGTCCTGTACGAAAAACTGGGACTTGACCCCAGGATCGATTACGACAAGGCAGCCATAGGAGTTGCCACCGTAACTCCTTCGGAAACGGCCATCATCATGGCGGATGTAGCCCTAAAGGCAAGCGGCATCACCCTTGGATTTGTGGACAGATTCAGCGGATCCTTGATAATCACGGGTTCCGTCAGTGAAGTTGAAGCAGCCATGGAGGCCATGCGGGACTACACAAGAGACAAGCTGGGATATACAGTCTGCGAAGTGACCAAAACATGAAGAAACTCATACTCATGGGTCGTTCCCAGGCAGGGAAGACCACTCTTACACAGGCTCTTCGGGGTGAAGAGATCCACTACTATAAGACACAGGACATTCACCGCTATGAAAGCGTCATAGACACTCCCGGTGAATATGCACAAAGCCACAGACTGGGCAAAGCCCTTGCTTTGTACACCTACGAAGCGGATGTGGTGGGAATACTGGTGGCGGCCAACGAGCCTTACTCACTGTTTCCGCCCAATGTCACCAGTCAGGCAAACCGTGAGTGCATCGGGATAGTGACGAAGATCGATCTTCCAAATGCCAATGTGGAACAGGCGGACCGGTGGCTAAAGATAGCCGGATGCAAAAAGATATTTCACGTTAACTCCCTTAAGGGAGTGGGCGTAAAAGATATACTGAATTACTTAAAAGATTGATTTACCTACCAAGGAGGATAATAAGATGGTTAACGAAATTGAGATCAAAAAGCAGATTTGCGACATAGGAAAGCGCATTTACAACCGTAACATGGTTGCAGCCAATGACGGCAATATTTCCGTTAAACTGAACGATCACGAGTTCCTTTGCACACCCACCGGTGTTTCCAAGGGCTTCATGACTCCCGAGTTTATCTGCAAGGTTGACGAAAAGGGTAATGTGATCCAGGCAAACCGCGGTTTTAAACCTTCAAGCGAGATCAAGATGCACATGAGGGTTTATGAGAAGCGTCCCGATGTGGGAGCCGTAGTTCACGCTCACCCCACCTTTGCAACAAGCTTTGCCATTGCTGGCATTCCCCTTACCCAGCCTATCATGCCCGAAGCCGTTATCTCTTTAGGCTGCGTGCCCATCGCTGAGTACGGCACACCTTCCACCATGGAGATC
>JAEEGT010000078.1 GCA_016280465.1 Lachnospiraceae bacterium
CATACCTGATCCTCTTTATTATGGGTCTTAGCAGATCCGGAGCGGAATATAATCTTGAGATCCGCATGTACGAGTTTTGCTTCATGCTTGTGCTTATATGTACCGTGTTTTCACTGAAAATGTTTGAGACCATGGATGCAAAGCTTTTTATTCCCCTGGTGATTTTCGGAGTACTTGCGGCATACACTCATTACTACGGCCTTGTAACCACGGGTATACTGCTTTTTTCGGTATCCTTGGTGTATTTTCTGGTAAAAAAGGGCAAAAGCTGGATTTACGGCGCAGTTTCCATCGTGGCGTATCTTTTGCTTTATTCGCCCTGGATGTATGTGCTTTTAAGGCAGGGTAAGGGGGCGGTTGCCGAAAGCTGGGCCACCACACCCAAACACCTTTCCGACATGTTTAAGTTTATGCTGGGTGGAGAGCATGTGGGTAAGTTCCTTTATCCGGTGTTTATCATACTGGCGGTTTATTATTGCCTGACCCTGTTTAATGTGATCACGGTTGAAAACGGAAGGGTAAAGTTATGTAAACCAAAGATGAGAAAGCCCGCTCCTGCGGATCTTACGCTTTTTGCCAATGCAATTACTGTGGTCCTTACCATTGCTTTTGCCTATTTTATGTACTTTTTCATTAATCCCATCGCATTGGAGGTAAGGTATCTGCATCCGCTGATGCCGGTGCTCCTTATGATGCTCGGTGTTTTTGTGAGCAGCTTTCTTGCAGGTAAAGACTGCGAAAAGAAAGAAGACGAGCTGTTATCCACAGGTGCGGGAGCCGTCAGGGCATCTGTTACCGTTATTGTTCTTGCCGTAACGTTGTTATTTGGTCTTCTTGATTTTAAGCAATACAGAAGCGAAGTTAAGGTTCAGGATGCCTGCACAGCGGAGGTCCTTGAAATCATGGGAGAAACTACCGAAGAGACCGGTCTTGTTTCTGTGGGCGTAAAGCATCTGGCCTGGACGGTATTTGAACACTATTTCCCCGAAAGCCCCGTATACGGATCTTTGCGGGATATTCCGGAAACAGCCTCAGATGTCTGGGTATTCTTTGACCCGGTGATGCCCGAATCCGACAGACAGGACCTGGAAGCCCGGGGATATACCGTGACCGGGTATATGGACAAAAACTTCGGGAAATATCACTGTAACCTGTATCATTTGAAAAAGTAGCGTTCCTGTTACATAAGAGAGCAAACAAAAACCCCGTGTATCCATCGATACACGGGGTTTATTGATTTGGGGAAAAGTGCTTAACCCATCACTACCTGTACGTTGTATTCTTTCTTTCCTTCTTCGAAGGGAATAACGGTACCTGCGATCTCTTTGCCGTCAACGGTAAGGGATTTAACACCCTTTTGAGCACCGCCCGTCTTAACGTCGATACGGTAGGTGGCACCACGGAACTTACGGGTAACCTTGAAGTCGCCGAAGCCTGCGGGTACGCAGGGATCAACGGAAAGGCCCTTGTGGGTAGGATATACGCCCAGAATGTACTGGGAGATATTTACAAAGGTCCATGCTGCGGTACCGGTGAGCCAGGAGTTCTTTCCTTCGCCGGGGATGTAAGCATCGTTACCTGCAACCATCTGGCAGTATACATAGGGCTCTGTCTTGTGGATCTCGGAAATATCCTCGGTGTAAGCGGGGCAGGTCTTCTTGTAGATCTCAAAGGCTCTGTCGCCGCGGCCGATAACGGTCTCTGCGATGGAAACCCAGGGATTGTTGTGGCAGAAGATTCCGGCATTCTCCTTGTATCCGGGGGGATAAGAGGAGATCTCGCCAAGCTCTAAGTGATAAACGGTATATGCGGGCTGTAAGATCATCACGCCGTATTTGCAGTCCAGGTGTTTCTTAACGGAATCAAGTGCTTTTTCCGCAAGACCTTCTTTGACACCGATGCCGGCAAGGGAGCAGAAGCCGTTGCTTTCGATGAAGATCTTGCCTTCTTCGCATTCCTTGGAACCGATCTTGTTGGAATAAGCATCGTAGGCACGTAAGAACCATTCACCGTCCCAGCCTGCTTTGAGTACGGTATCGTACATGACCTTGACTTCCTTGCGGGCACGCTCAGCTTCGGCGTTGTCGCCCAGAAGTTCTGCCAGCTGTGCGTATTCTTCACCGTATTTAACGAACATTCCGGCGATAAATACGGATTCCGCAACGGGTCCCTCGGAAGGACCGAAGCACTGGAAGGATTCACCGGGATGAGCTGAGAAGCAGTTTAAGTTAAGGCAGTCGTTCCAGTCGGCGCGGCCGATAAGAGGAAGGCCGTGAGGTCCCTTGTTGTTTACGGTAAAGTTAAAGGATCTCTTTAAATGTTCCATAAGGCTTGTGGCCTTGGACATATCATTGTCGTAAGGAACGGTTTCTTTTAAGATGGAAAGATCGCCGGTCTCACGGATGTATGCGGAAGTACCTGCAATGAGCCACAGAGGATCGTCGTTGAAACCGGATCCGATGTCGGAGTTTCCGCGCTTGGTAAGGGGCTGATACTGGTGATATGCGCTTCCGTTCTCAAACTGGGTTGAAGCGATGTCGATGATACGCTCCCTGGCACGCTCGGGGATCAGGTGTACAAAGCCCAGAAGATCCTGGTTTGAATCTCTGAAGCCCATGCCGCGGCCGATTCCGGACTCAAAGTAGGAAGCGGAGCGGGACATGTTGAAGGTTACCATGCACTGGTACTGGTTCCAGATATTGACCATGCGGTTAACCTTGTCATCGGCACTTTCAACGGTATAGATGGAAAGAAGGTTGTCCCAGTATTCCTTTAATTTGGCAAAAGCAGCCTCAACGGCGGAATCGCTTGAGTACTTGTCCATTAAAGCCTTGGCAGGTTTCTTGTTGACAACGTTCTTGCTTTCCCACTTGTCATCGTCGGGATTTTCACAGTAGCCCAACACAAACACGAAGGACTTTGTCTCTCCGGGATTCAGGGTCACATTGATCTGATGAACTGCTACGGGAGCCCAGCCGTGAGCTATGGATCCGGTGCAGGCACCCTTTTCAAAAACAACTTCGGGATCGGAGTTATCGTGATATGCACCCAGGAAATCCTCACGCTGGGTATCGAAGCCGTCGATCTTTGTGTTCACAAAGTAGATGCCGTAGTGATTGCGGCGCTCTCTGTATTCGGTCTTGTGGTATATTGCGGAATCGATGACTTCAACTTCGCCCGTTGAGAAATTACGCTGGAAATTCAGCATATCGTCCTGGGCATTCCAAAGACACCATTCAACATAGGAGAAGAGCTTCAACTCCTTAACGTGATCCGTGTTGTTGGTAAGCTTGAGCTGATTGATCTCGCAGGTATCGTCGGTGGGAACAAAAGCAAGAACCTGAGCATTGATACCGTTCTTGGAAGAGTTCCACTTGCTGTAGCCGATACCGTGACGGCACTCGTAGGAATCAAGATCGGTCTTTGTGGGCATCCAGCCGGGGTTCCACACGGTCTCGCCGTCCTTGATGTAATAGTATTTGCCGTTGGAGTCACCGGGCACGTTGTTGTAACGGAAGCGGGTGAGTCTTAAAAGCTTTGCATCCTTATAAAAACTGTATCCTCCCTGGGTATTGGAAATAAGGGAAAAGAAATCCTTTGTTCCGAGATAGTTTATCCAGGGCAGAGGAGTCTTGGGTGTAGTGATGACGTATTCTTTGTTTTGATCGTCAAAATGGCCGTATTTCATGGGCACACTCCTTTCTTGGGTGGTGGTTTATTGTAACCGGGTAAGGTCTTTAAGGGTTTTGCCTTCGTAGACCTCGCCTTCGATCATTATCTGCTCTTCAATGGTGGTACGGGGCTGCTCAATGAGGCTTACCAGTTTCTTCGCGGCCTCTAAGCCGATGCGTTTGGTGTCCTGCCTCAGGGTTGTCAGATGCGGTTCTATGTGGCGCCCCAGACGGATGCCGTCGTAGCCCGCTACGGAAATGTCCTCACCGATGGTAAGTCCTCTTTCCTTGATGGCATTGATGCCGCCATAGCAGGAAAAATCATCGGGATACAGAATACAGGTGGGCGGATCTTTTAAGTTCAGCAGTTCCAGGGTCTTTGCGGCAGTTTCCTCGGTGTTTCTGTAGGGAGCTTCCTTTATGTATTCATCGGGGACGATGATGCCCGCATCATAAAGTGTCTTATGGAAAGAAGAAAGACGGCTGTCGGTAACCGCTGACTTAAGACCATGTATATATGCGATCTTTCTGTGCCCTTTGGAAAGGATATAGGTCACAAGATCGTGCATTCCTTTGACGTTGTCGGAAAAAACGGAAGAGTGGCCGTTGAACATGTGGTCGATGGTGATGACCGGAAGTCCGCTGTTTACAAGCTCCGCAACCTCGGGATCGTAGAAATCCACACAGGCTATCAGTGCGCCGTCGAAACCTCTGTACATGCAGTGTTCCAGATAGGACATGCCGTCGTGGCGGTTCTTGCGGCTGTTTATGAAAGTCAGATCATAGCCGGCATCTTCGGCACCGCGTTTAAAACTGTCCAGAACGGCAGCAAAGTAGTCATGGGTAAGTCCGCTTTCGGCCTCGTCCACAAAAAGAACACCTATGTTATAGGTTCGGTTGGTCTTAAGAGCTCTGGCGGAAGAATTGGGGAAATAGCCCATCTTCTTGGCCATGTTGCGTACCAGGCTCTTGGTCTGCTCGCTCACGTCACTCTGGTTGTTCAGCGCCTTGCTGACAGTGGCAGGACTGACATGGCAGGCTTTGGCAATGTCTTTAAGCGATACCATGAAGATAACCTCTGTTCGAAATCGTTTTCGCGGATATAGTATACAGCAATCCCTTTTCAATAACAAGACTAAACTTGCTTATTTTCGCCGATTTCCCGAAAAAAAGCAACATATTGGAAACCGACAGCAACAGATGACGAGGAGGATCATGAGTTCCGTTACGGCATTTTATAGGAAGACGGTGGCAAAATGACGAAGCGGATGCCGGGCAAAAATACATTGTCAGAAAAATAACTAGTCAAAATGTATAAAAAACTATTGACACGACTGATCGGAATGTATATTATGACAATGAAAGGCGAGCGAAAGTTCAGTCTTGTTTTTTTGAAAACACTCGAAAACGATTTCGTAACACACGAAATCGCCTGATCTGAAAGGGGTCTGTCAATGGCAAAGACCAAAGCGGCAAAAATTAATACAGACATGAATGCACCGGTGCCCGCAAGCAAGAAAGGCTTCTGGTACAACACGAAGAAAAACTTTCCCTTCGTATTGTTTGCACTTCCGGGCTTCCTGGTTCTTTTCTTTATAATGTATGTTCCCATGGGCGGTATAGTGATGGCATTTCAGGATTTCAAGCCCATGCAGGGATTCTTCGGCAGTAAATTTGTCGGATTTGAAAACTTCAAGTTTCTTTTTACCAGTAAAGATATCTTTTACAGGATGACAAGAAACACCCTTCTTTACTATGTGATCTTTACAGCAATCGGAACCTTCTTAAATATAGTTCTTGCCATCGCGCTGGACCAGTTCATATTCAAAAGACTGGCCCGCGTGATGCAGACTATAATGATCGTCCCGATCTTCATATCCTATGCGGCTGTCCAGTTTATCGTTTATGCATTCATAGCAAGCGATAACGGACTCATAAACAGGATCCTCGGCACGAATACTTCCTTTTATTCCGTGCCTACCTACTGGATCGTGATCCTCACCATTGTTAAGATGTGGAACTCCGTGGGATACGGCTCCGTGCTTTACATGTCCGTACTTGCCGGTATCGACACTACTTATTATGAAGCTGCTCAGATCGACGGCGCCAACAAGTGGCAGCAGATCTGGCACATCACCCTTCCTTCCCTGGTACCCATGATCACCGTAATGCTCCTTCTTTCCGTAGGTAACGTTATGAGATCCGATACGGGACTTTTCTTCCAGGTAACGAGAGACAGCGGTGCTCTTTACAGCACCACCCAGGTTATCGATTCCTACGTGCTCCGTGCGATCCTTTCAAGCCCTGAGTACGGATTTACAGCGGCGGCCAGCCTGTTCCAGTCTGTTGTGGGACTTGTGATGATGCTCATCGCCAACGGTGCGGTCAGAAAGATCTCACCTGAGAATTCACTGTTTTAGGGGGTACGTCATGAAAGAACCTGTTGTCAAAGATAAGATCAAGGTCACGCCCGGACAGCTTGTACTTGGGCTGTGCCTGTTAGTATACACACTGTTTTGCCTGCTTCCCATCCTGTTAGTATTCATAGTTGCTTTTACATCCGAGGAAGCCATAATGGCCAACGGATACAGCTTTTTCCCTGCAGAGTGGTCCCTTGACGGTATGAAATCCGTGCTGAAGTACGGCACACAGCTGGTTAATTCCTATGCGGTCACCATTTTCATAGTGGTTGCGGGAACCTTTATCGGACTCCTGTTCATGAGCATGTATGCTTATTCCATCAGCCGTCCGGGATTCAGACTTGCAAAGTTTTTGTCCATTTACCTTCTGATCCCCATGCTCTTTAACGGTGGTCAGCTGGCAGGATATATAGTGTTCACCGGATATTATCACCTTAAGAATTCCCTTCTTTTGCTGATACTTCCTCTGTGTGTCACAACCATGAACGTTATCATACTGCGAACCTATATCGTTAACAGTATCCCTGCGGAACTCATGGAGGCCGCCAAGATCGATGGCGCCAGCGAGTACAGGACCTTCTTCGGTATCTGCCTTCCCCTTATGAAACCTTCCCTTGCGGCAGTAGGCTTCATGATGGCGACCGCTTACTGGAACGATTGGCAGAACGCGGTTCTCTACATTGACAAGAACGCAAAGAAACCCCTGCAGTTACTGCTTTATAACATCCAAAAGAACATTGACTTCCTGCTAAACAACAACAATGTGCCCCAGGCGGTGCGAGACGCCATGGGAGGTAACATCCCCAAGAACTCCGCGACCATGGCTACGGTAGTTGTTGTAATCGCTCCCATTATGGTGGCCTATCCTTTCTTCCAGAAATATTTTGTAAAGGGTCTTACCGTAGGTTCCGTAAAGGGCTAAACATCGATATTTAAGGGCTGAGCCTTTGAATATATACACCAATTCATCTTATATAGGAGGGACTATATGAAAAAGAAAATTCTGGCTACATTGCTCGTAATGACAATGATAGTCGGCCTTCTTTCCGTCGCAGGCTGCGGCTCCAAGAAGACCAAGATCAACATCGTAAGAGCTTTGTTCAACCTCGAAGCTGTAGACGAAGGTCAGGTTAAGAAGGTTGAAGACGAGATCAACAAGTACCTTAACGAAAAGGGCTGCGATTTCGAAGTATCCATCAGAGAGATCATGTCCGGCGAATATGTTGAAAAGGCCGGCAATGCTGTAGCTAACAAGGAAGTTAACCTTCTTTGGACCGCTTCCTGGGAAGAGGGCAAGATCAAGACTTCCGCACTCGTTGCTAACGGAATGGTTAAGGACATTTCCTCACTCCTTCCCGGTACCGCTCTTTACAATTCCATGGATGCAGGTCAGTGGGAAGCTACCAAGTTTGACGGCAAGAACTACTTTGTACCTGTTTACAAGGACAACGTAGAAGGCTACGATCTTATGTATCGTAAAGAAGTTGTTGACAAGCTTGGCGTTGATGTTACCAAGATTTCCAAGCTTCAGGATCTTGAGCCCGTTCTTGCAAAGTTCAAGGCTGAAGGACTTAAGTATCCCTTCCTTCTTCAGAAGGGTGCTATGTTCTGGAGATTTTATATCGACAAGTTCGATTTCTTCACCGGTGAAGCAGAAAGCAACTTCGTTGCAGTTGACCGCGCAAGCGACAGCGTAGTATTCACTCTTGACACTCCCGAATACAAAGAGTTTGCAGATCTCATCGCAGACTGGAGAGACAAGGGCTACGTTCATGAAGACGAGTACACCAAGGTTGTAACCGACCAGACCACTCAGTCCAAGGATTGGGGTGTTTCATGGTGGACCGATACTCCCAACAATGCAGAAGCTAACAACAGATACGGTCAGGACGTTGTTATCAACCCTCTTACCCAGAGATGGGCACACTCCAACTCCGCACTCGGTTCCTGCTACTGCGTAACCGCAAACACCAACGACAAGCAGGCAAAGCAGTGCATCGAGTTCCTTGGCCTTCTTTACACCGACAAGAAGCTTGCTGACCTTTACACCTATGGTATCCAGGGCGAAGACTGGAGCGTAGACGACAACGGCCAGGTTGTTAAGTCCGGTAAGAAGTACAACCACTCCATGTGGGAATCTGTTTCCGCACTTGTTATCACTCCCGAAGCAGGATCACCCGCTGATTTTGCAGGCGCTTACAAGCAGTTCAACGGAACCGCACAGACCTCTTGCGCAGCAGGTTTCAGATTTGATGAATCTGCAGTATCCGCAGAGTACACCGCATGTAAGGCACTTCACGCTGAGTACGGTTTCCTTCTTGAGACCGGTGGCGTTGCAAAGGCTGACGTTGATGCAAAGATCGCTGAATACAAGTCCGCACTTCAGGCTGCAGGCGTTCAGAAGGTTATCGACGAGTTCACCAAGCAGTACAACGATTTCAAGTCTAAGAAATAATCTTGGCTGATTTTTGCTCCTTTAAAGGCGCAATGACTGAACAAAGAGACCGGGACGGGAAACCGCCCCGGTTTTCTTTTCATTGACACCTTATGGTTGTTGTCATATCATCTACCTATGAGAAAATACGAGCTTATCGCTCCCTGCCACTTCGGGCTTGAGAGCGTACTTAAAAGAGAGATCAACGATCTTGGTTATGATGTTACGGGCGGTACCGACGGCCGTGTTTTTTTTGAGGGTGACGAAGAGACCCTGGCACGTACAAACATAGGCCTTCGCACGGCGGAGCGCGTTCTTATAAAGGTAGGGTCCTTTAAGGCCACAACCTACGATGAACTGTTTGAGGGCACCAAAGCCCTTAACTGGGAGGATTATATCCCCGCTGACGCCAGGTTCAATGTGGTAAAAGCCGCAAGCATCAAAAGCGCCCTTTTCAGTCCCTCCGATATCCAGTCCATAATGAAGAAGGCTATCGTGGAGCGGCTTAAACAAAAATACAAGGTTGAGTGGTTTAAGGAAACCGGGGCGGATTATCCTATCCGCGTGACCCTTCTTAACGATATGGTCACGGTCGGCCTTGATACCAGCGGCGTAAGCTTGCAGAAGAGAGGCTACAGAAAACTCACCTCCAAGGCTCCCATAGCGGAAAACCTCGCAGCGGCCCTTCTTATGCTCACCCCCTGGAACAAAGACCGTGTGCTGGTGGACCCTTTCTGCGGATGCGGAACCTTCCCCATCGAAGCGGCTTTAATGGCAACCAACACAGCTCCCGGCATGAACAGGCATTTTACTGCCGAAAACTGGGGGAATCTCATTACGGCCTCCACCTGGAGGGATGCCTTCGAAGAAGCCCGGGATGAGGTCAATTTGGACATTGAAACCGATATTAAGGGATATGATATAGATAACGGCATTATCGAGGCTGCAAGGGCCAATGCGCGCCTTGCGGGGGTTGATAAGTACATACATTTTCAGCAGCAGGACATCAAAGACCTTCATCAGCCCAAGAAATACGGCTTTATCGTTACCAATCCTCCTTACGGGGAGCGCCTGGAGGACAAGGCGGCACTGCCGGCTCTTTACGGTACTCTCGGTGAGCGGTTTAAGGCCCTTGACGACTGGTCCCTGTTCATGATCACTTCCTATGAGAATGCAGAGTCCGCAATAGGCCGTAAAGCCGATAAAAACCGGAAGATATACAACGGAATGATGAAGACATACTTTTATTCGTTCATGGGTAAAAAGCCCGAAAAAAGAAGGTAAATTTGGAAGACAGACGGAGTCCCAGAAAAAACTTAACAAAACTCTCACTGATCCTTTTTACCGCGGCCTTTGTGCTGTCCATGGCATCGATGCTTACCTATGCTGCGGGCAAGGCTGTTATCGTTGAGGATTCAAAGACCGAAGATACGGTGGAAGAGGAAAAGGTCCAGGTATATTCCCACACACTGGATCTTGGAAGTGTCACACAGTCGTCCGCTCCCGGGGATGTGGTCCTTAAGTGCCCCGCAATGCCCTCTTACGACAATGTTTCCATCGAGCAAAGATATGACAAAAATCTTGTGAATCTGACCTGGAGCGGAAATCATGGTGAGTATTTCCTCGACAACACGCCCTCGGGCAAGATGTCACACGTTCAAAAGCTTACGGTTTCGGATGACGGGGACTCGGTAACTTTTTCTTTTTCCCTTGATGAAATGTGTATCTGCGATGCGGTGTATAAAAACAGGGAAGTGATCCTGGATTTTACGCCAATCAATGAAAAAGAAACCGTTGTGGCGGTGGATGCGGATCACGGCGGAAGCAGCAACGGCATAATGGTGGGCAATCTCAAGGAAAAGGACATCCTGATGGCTCTGGCGGACAAGATCGAGCGTCTTTCCAAAGACAGAAACTACAGGGTAGTACTTTTGCGGACCGGAGATTACGACCTTTCGGACAAAGAAAGACTTTCCCTTTGCGAAAAACTGGGGGCGGATTATTATCTCGGACTTCATGCGGCGGTGGATTCTGCCGATGAGCGTACTTACGGGATGCGGGCGGAATATAACGGTCTGTTGTACCGTGAGGGTATCTCCAATGCGGAATTTGCAGACCTTATACTCAGGAATGCCTGCATGAGCGTTTCCAACAGGGGAGTGGAATTAAAAGACGATTTTGAGGATGAGATCCTTGGAAAGCTGACTGTTCCCGCAGCCAACCTGTCTGTGGGCTATATGTCCAATAAGGATGAAGCATCGCTTCTGACTAACGGCACGTATATCTCCAAGATGGCTGAAGGGATACTGGAGGGGCTGGACAAGGCTTTAAGGAAATAAGTATGGATATTATATTTGCCACGGGCAACGAAGATAAAATGAAAGAGATAAGGGAGATCCTGGCGGGTTTTAAGTCGGAGCATACCATCCGGTCCATGAAAGAAGCGGGTCTCGATCCCGAGATCGTGGAGGACGGCGATACCTTCGAGGCCAATGCACTGATAAAGGCTAAGACCGTGTTCGGAGCAGCCAAAGAGGCGGGACTTAAGAATGTACTGGTATTGGCGGATGATTCGGGACTTTGCATAGACTGCCTGAACGGTGAACCGGGGATCTATTCCGCCAGATATCTTGGCAAGGATACTTCCTATGATATAAAGAACAAAAACCTTATAGAAAGAGTGGACGCTTCCGGATCCGGAAACAGAACGGCCCGGTTTGTATGTGCCATAGCGGCAGTATTTCCCGATGGATTGGAAAGGGTGGTAAGAGGTACCGTTGAGGGTGAGATCGCCCGTAAGCCCGCAGGGAGCAACGGTTTCGGGTTCGACCCCATTTTCTTTTTGCCGGAAAGGGGCTGCACAACTGCGGAGCTTGAGCCCTGTGAAAAGCATGCCTTAAGCCACAGAGGAAATGCATTGAGACTTATGCGGGAAGTGATAAAGGAACATGAAGATACTTATAATAAGTGACAGCCACGGCTATGACGGACATTTTTTCGATATACTTGCAAGAGAAGGCGAGCCTGACATGCTGATCCACTGCGGTGATGTTCACGGCAACGGTGAAGTTTACAGAAGGGCTGTTTCCTGCCCTCTAAAGATGGTTGCCGGCAACAACGACATGTGGTCCGGCACATCTCTTGCTTCGGAAGAAGAATTTGATATAGGTTCACACCATGTATTTCTGACCCACGGACACAGATACGGAGTTTCCTACGGTACAGAGAAGGTACTGGACGCAGCTTTTGCCAGGGGTGCCGACGTGGTGCTTTTCGGGCATACTCACAGGCCTTTGGCGGAGTTTGATGAGGATTACGGCATCTGGGCCGTTAACCCGGGCAGCATATCCATGCCCAGGCAGTCAAACGGAAAACCATCTTATGTCATACTTGAGATGGGCGAAGATGAGGACCTTTGCTTTACCATAAAATACCTGTAAAGACCTGTCAAAAAATTGAGTCATTTTTTTGTTGACAGTTAAAAAACCTTATAATATAATCAAACGTGCGTCACAAAATGTGAAATGATTTAAGGTCCTTTTCGGGGTGTGGCTCAGCTTGGCTAGAGCGCCTGGTTTGGGACCAGGAGGTCGCAGGTTCGAATCCTGTCACCCCGATTATCATCGTATAATCTGTTTCACACCGTTTTGCGGGTGTAGTTCAATGGTAGAACACCAGCCTTCCAAGCTGGACACGTGGGTTCGATTCCCATCACCCGCTTTTCGTCATGTCATTGCATGCAATGGCGTGACAGGAACTGTCCTGTGTCCGTAGCTCAGCTGGATAGAGCAACGGCCTTCTAAGCCGTGGGTCGGGGGTTCGAATCCCTTCGGGCACATATCGTATTGCATCGCACTTTGTGCGATACAATACGCAGACCCTCGCCATCCGCGAAGCGGATTTTATTGCGAGGGGTTTACCAAAACGTCCTCGTACGTAGAGGGGCACGTTGTGGTATTCCAAAACGTCCTCGCATGTAGCGGGACGCAAACAATAACCGTTCTGACGAACAAACGGTACACGATGGTGGCTGTAGCGTAGTTGGTTAACGCGCCAGATTGTGGTTCTGGAGACCGAGGGTTCGAGTCCCTCTAGCCACCCTCCAATTGGGTATAGCGGAGAAATAAGCTTTGGGCTATCGCCAAGCGGTAAGGCACAGGACTTTGACTCCTGCATTCGGCAGTTCGAATCTGCCTAGCCCAGTTACCGTACTGATTTGAGCGAAGCTCAAAGCAGTACATAGCCCCGAGCTATTCGCGTAGCGAATTCTAATGCGAGGGGTATACTAAAGCGTCCTCGTATGTAGTGGGGCGCGTTAGATTTTTCCAGAGCGTCCTCGTGTGTAACGAGACGCAATTCAATATGGGCTACTAGCTCAGGTGGTAGAGCACTTGACTTTTAATCAAGTTGTCCCGGGTTCGAGTCCCGGGTGGCTCATGGACAGGCGAACATCTTATAGATGTCCGCCTTTTTTCTTTTTCCCGGGAATCGATGCCTTCATGGTATTTTTCTCTTTTTTTCTCACAAAAAACAAAGTATAATATATTATTAATATTGCATTTCGAAAGTCGTTCGGAAATTAATCGGAGATCATATGAAGGCACCGGCTAACACAACCCAGGGGAAAAAGCGAAGATTTACAGTATTCTGTTTTCTTTTTATGGCTGCTGTTTCAGCCATAGTCCATTTTATGGACTTTTTTATGCCTGAACCTTCCAACCCGTATAAACTTGCATGCGCCATAATACTTTTCTGTACGCTGATCCTCGGAGTGATCGTGGCTGTTTCACTGCTTATGGCATTAAATGCTTCCGGCAAGGCCATTGAAGAGCAGAGCCAGATGATCGACAGGATAAAGGACGAGAGCCAGGTTTCTTTGAGCGAGGCCAATGCCAAGGCGGATTTCCTTGTGAACATGAGCCATGAGATTCGTACCCCCATGAATGCCATCTGCTGTGCAACGGAACTTCTTATGAAGGAAGAGCATTCAGAAACCGCCGGAAGTTACCTGAGTATTCTCAAGAGCTCCTCCGAAAATCTTCTGGATGTGGTTAACGATATCCTGGATTTTTCAAAGATCGATGCCGGCAAGATGAACCTTACCGAGGAAGAATACAGCATCGAGACACTGCTGGATGATGTTAAGAATATCATTTCCGTTCGTCTGGCGGATAAACCCGTGGCTTTTGTGGTGGACGTGGACCCCACGCTTCCCAAGACCATTATCGGTGACGAAGTCCGCATCAGGCAGATCCTTATAAATCTTTTGGGTAATTCGGTTAAATTTACGGCCAAGGGCCTGATCTCCCTAACGGTTTCCTATGAGCGGCTGTCCAAGGAATCCATAGATATTTCTTTTGCCGTTCGGGACACGGGCGTTGGTATAGCCAATTCCGACAAGGAAAAGATCTTCCAGAAATTCGGTCAGGCGGGTGTTATCAAGAAAACTCCCTCGGGAACGGGTCTGGGTCTTACCATCTGCCGTGAACTTGCCACCATGATGGGCGGTTCCATTTCTTTTACCAGTGAACTTGGAAAGGGTTCTGTTTTTACCGCCAGACTGAGACAGCGTGTCACACCTGACAATGCGCCCATCGTCGATGTGGAGAAGAACAAGAACCTGGCACTTGATTTCCTTATCTGGGACGACAATATCCATTACGCCGACAGCCTGGAGAATATCTTAAAGAAAATGGGCCTGTCGGTCCGCAGGGTATTCAGGGAGTCCGAGGCGGAAGGTGTGCTGTCCACAGTAAAGATCGACTTTTTCATCGTTTGCAGCAACATGTTTAAGGCTGCGGCGGATATCCTTGCCAGGATCTCACCTGCCACAGTGCCGGTGAAACTTTTGGATATCGGTGAGGTGGATCAGAGAGATCACAGGGAGAAATATCCCGTCCTACGAAAGCCTTTCGATGTTTTCGGTATACTTGAGATCCTCAAGAGCAGCAAGGACAGAGAGAAATTTACAACAGACCGGGATTCAAAGTTCGTGACTCCCGATGCAAATATTCTGATCGTTGATGATAACCGTGTAAATCTGAAGGTAGCCAGAGCATTGCTTGAAACCTTCAGAGCCAAGATCGTGGATGTGGATTCCGGAGCGGAAGCCATAGACATCGTGGCGGGCGGAGCAAAGTTCGACATCATTTTCATGGATCATATGATGCCGGGCATGGACGGTATTGAGGCTGCCAAGCGTATCTGGGAGCTGGAAGGCGAAAACAAAACACCCATAATCGCATTGTCTGCCAATACGGGCGGAGAAATTGAGAAACTGTTCTTCGAAGCAGGTATGAGCGATTTCCTGTCAAAGCCCATAGTTATGAAGCATTTAAGTTATGTAATGCAGAAGTGGCTTCCCAAGGAGAAGATAGTTTACATCAAGGACGAATCCAAACTTGCGCTGAAGAAACGTGAGCGCAAGGGAGAAGTGGTCTTCAAGCCCGAAGACGGACTTAATGAATTGTGGGGAGACGAAGAGATATTTAGCCGCGTTTTGCGGATCTACTACGATCAGACCGGCGCAATGGTGGATCAGATAACCGAATCGGAACCGGCAGATGCGAAACCTGTGATAGAGCAGCTTTCAAACATGAGTCGCGCTGCCGGAGCAAGACACCTGTCGGGGCTCCTTTCGGAGCTTTGGAGTGTGGCTGACATGGGTAAGACCGATGTTTACAACGGCATACTCAAGGCAGTGTGTGAAGAGCATAAAATGATTCTGGCGGAGATCGGAAAACGTATCAGTGCCGACGAAAATGCCGATGAATCCGACATTTTGGGCATCTGACCATATCTTGACTCTGTTCCCTTAGTGGAATATAATAGGTCGTTGTCTCATAAAGCGTGACAATGACCAAATTGAGCGGATATGGTGGAATTGGCAGACACGCCAGATTTAGGTTCTGGTGCGCAAGCGTGCAGGTTCAAGTCCTGTTATCCGCATACCGTACTCCGAAGCAAAGCTGAGGAGTACATAGCCCCTCGCCATCCGCGAAGCGGATTTTCATGCGAGGGGTATACCAAAACGTCCTCGTACGTAAAGAGACGCAAATCCACTTAGCCCCGCGCCATCGGCGGGGTATTTTGAGAAAGGTATAATATAATGAAAAACGGCGACAAAGTATATAATCCCAAAGAGATAGAGCCCAAGTGGCAAAAATTCTGGCAGGAACATGAAACCTTCAAGACAGACGTATGGGACTTTTCAAAGCCTAAGTTTTACGCCCTTGACATGTTCCCTTATCCTTCGGGCGTAGGCCTTCACGCAGGACATCCCGAAGGCTACACCGCAACCGACATCGTTTCAAGAATGAAACGTATGCAGGGTTACAACGTTCTTCATCCCATGGGCTACGATTCCTTCGGCCTTCCGGCAGAGCAGTACGCCATCAACACCGGCAAGCATCCCGACGGCTTCACCCAGAAGAATATCGAGACCTTCTCGGGTCAGCTCAAAGAACTGGGCTTTGACTATGACTGGTCAAGAGTGATCGCTACATCCGATCCCAAGTTCTATAAATGGACTCAGTGGATCTTCAAAAAACTTTACGAAGACGGCTATGCAAAATACATCGACATGCCCGTAAACTGGTGTGAAGAGCTGGGTACCGTTCTTTCTAACGACGAAGTCATCGACGGCAAGTCCGAGCGCGGCGGTTTCCCTGTTGTTCGTAAGAACATGAAGCAGTGGGTCATCGACCAGCCTGCTTTTGCGGAAGAACTGCTTTCCGGCCTTGACGAGATAGACTGGCCCGAGTCCACCAAGGACATCCAGAGAAACTGGATCGGTAAATCCACCGGTGTTGAGGTTGAATTCAATATCGTCGGCGGCGGCAAGTTCTCCATCTTCACCACCTGTATCGAGACCATCTACGGAATCACCTTCATGGTACTTGCTCCCGAGGGTGAGATCGTTAAGGGACTTCTCGACAGAGTTAAGAACCGCGACGAAGTCGAAGCCTATATCGCAGAGACCGTTAAAAAGAACGACATGGACAGGACCGAGCTTAACAAGACCAAGTCCGGCTGCGAATTAAAGGGCGTTA
>JAEEGT010000079.1 GCA_016280465.1 Lachnospiraceae bacterium
CCAGCCTGTGGCGGAAAATGCCGTCATCCACGGCCTTGAGGGTATAGAATCCGACGGAATGGTCACCATACGGGCTTCCGTCGACGACAGGGTGTTAAAGATCGATATTTCCGATAACGGCGGCGGTATCGATGCCGAAGAGCTTAAGAGCCTTAATGAACGTCTCGGCAGTTACAAGGAAGAAGAACGGACCAGCAGCATAGGTCTGTACAATATAAACCGAAGGATCAAGCTGTCCTACGGCGAGGAATACGGCGTAACGGTCTACAGTACTCCCGGAAAGGGTACCACCGTTTCAGTTGCCATACCGCCTCAGAAACAACAGTGATGGAGAAGGAGAATAACATGTCACTTGAAAAAGAAGGAAATGTACTTGTATTTAAAAAGGGAGGAGAGACTTTAAGGATCGAAGCCTGGGGAAAGAACGCCTTAAGAGTCCGTGCCACCATGCAAAGGGAGTTTACGGACCGTGACTGGGCTCTTTCGGAGAAACCCGAAAAGTCGGAGCCAAAGATCGAATTCTTCGAGGTGGAATACAGCGGAGACGGCTTCGGTGCCTGCAAAAATACCCATGCTTCCATAACAAACGGCAGGGTCAAAGCAGAGATAAGCTATGCCGGTATCCTTTCTTTTTACAGGGATGATAAGCTGATACTGAGAGAATATTACAGGTCTTACGGCGGAACCCTTTCCAAAGAGAGTCGCTGCCTTAAGACCATAAACCGCGAATGGAAGGGCATCATCGGAGGAACCGGTCATTCCCTGAACCTTAAGTTTGAAGCCAACGACGGAGAGAAGATCTTCGGTATGGGACAGTACCAGCAGTCCTATATGGATCTTAAGGGCTGTATCCTGGAACTTGCCCAGCGTAATTCCCA
The DNA here is from genome assembly GCA_016280465.1 of Lachnospiraceae bacterium. Lineage (GTDB taxonomy): Bacteria > Bacillota > Clostridia > Lachnospirales > Lachnospiraceae > UBA1258. The sequence continues at coordinate 879 of JAEEGT010000079.1, forward strand.
GATCTCCGTGCCCTTTATGGTATCTTCCCTTGGATACGGACTTCTTTGGAACAACCCCGCAGTGGGAAGCGTGACCTTCGGCCGGAACTATACCGAGTGGATTGCCCGTTCCACAAAGCAGATGGATTACTGGATCACCGCGGATGAAGATCCCAAGGCTATCCTTAACAACTATACGGCGGTAACGGGTCGTGCGCCTCTTTATCCCGAAAACCTCATGGGACTCTGGCAGTGTAAGCTCAGATACCGCACCCAGGACGAAGTATTGGAGGTTGCAAGGGCCTATAAGAAGGAAGGCATTAAGATCGACCAGATAGTCATCGATTTCTTCCACTGGACGCTGCAGGGTGACTGGAAGTTTGATACCAAGTACTGGCCGGATCCCAAGGCTATGGTGGACGAGCTTCATTCCATGGGGATCAAGGTCATTGTTTCCGTATGGCCTTCCGTAGACCGTAAATCCGAGAATTTCTATCCCATGATGGACAGAGGCCTCCTGATTAAGACAGAGCGCGGTGCTGCACAGACCTACGACTATCAGGGAGACTGCGTGGAGATCGACGTCTTTAACGAAGAGACCAGAAAGTACGTCTGGGAAGTCTGCAAAAAGAACTATTACGACTACGGCATAGACGGTTTCTGGCTTGATAATTCCGAGCCAGACTACGGTGTCTATGACTTTGAGAACTATCGCTACTGTGACGGCCCCGCACTTGAGATAAGCAATATGTATCCCCAAATGTACAGCCGTGTGTTCTACGATGAGATGAAGAACTTAAAGGACGGAACCGTGGTGAATCTGCTTCGCTGCGCCTGGGCCGGAAGCCAGAAGTACGGTAACGTAGTCTGGTCCGGTGATGTTCCCAGCACCTTTGAAGCCTTTTACGATCAGCTCCAGTGCGGCCTTAACATGGGCCTTGCGGGAATTCCCTGGTGGACCACGGATATCGGCGGTTTCATGACGGACGATGTGAACGATCCTGATTTCAGGCAGCTTCTTATCCGCTGGTATCAGTTTGCGGTATATTCCGCAGTCCTTCGTATGCACGGAGACAGAGGACCCTACAATATCCCGGCTCTCGATGACAGGGATTTTGGCGGCGGATATCTTCACACCGGTCAGCCCAATGAACTTTGGAGCTACGGTGAGGACAATTACCGCATCATGAAGAAATACTATGATATCCGTATTGAGATGCACGACTACATCAAGTCCCTCTACGATGAAGCCCATGAGAACGGTTCTCCCCTTATAAGAACCATGTTCTACGAGTTCCCTAAGGATGAGACCTGCTGGGATCTAAGAGATCAGTATATGTTCGGATCAAAGTATCTGTGCGCTCCCATATTTAAGCTTAATGAGTTTGAAAGGGAGGTTTATCTTCCTGCGGGTAAATGGAAGCTTACAAGCACCGGTGAAGTGTTTGACGGCGGCAGGAGGGTAACCGTTGCTGCTCCCATAGATTACATGCCTGTATTCGAACGTATCTAATTTTTCATGTTTTAATGTCGAAATTTTTGGGTTAAATAAAAAAAGGCAATATCTTAAACTAGGTACTGTGCAGAGGTCTCTGCACGGTACCTTTTGTTTTAAGAACATATCCGTTCTTTTTACAGGGGAGGCAAACTATATACAGGAGGAGACATTTATGAAGAAGAGTATCAGGAAATTCTTCGCTGCCTTCATGGCAGCAGCACTGGTGCTTGTATCGGGCAAGATCGATGCAAGAGCCGAGTCGGCCGCATGTGCATACATA
>JAEEGT010000080.1 GCA_016280465.1 Lachnospiraceae bacterium
CTGTACCTTTCTTGCACGGTTAACCGTCATCTTGTCTTCTTCGGAAAGTTCGTCCATACCCATGATGGCGATGATGTCCTGAAGTTCCTTATATCTCTGAAGAACCTTCTGTACGGCTCTTGCTACTTCGTAGTGTTCGTCTCCGACAACTTCGGGGGTAAGGATACGGCTTGTGGAATCAAGAGGATCAACTGCCGGATAGATACCCATACTTGCGATATCACGCGACAAAACGGTGGTAGCGTCAAGGTGAGTGAAGGTTGTTGCGGGAGCGGGGTCGGTTAAGTCGTCCGCAGGTACGTATACAGCCTGGATGGATGTAATGGAACCCTTTCTTGTGGAAGTGATACGCTCCTGAAGAGTACCCATATCTGTTGCAAGTGTGGGCTGATAACCAACGGCCGAAGGCATACGTCCGAGAAGTGTTGAAACCTCTGAACCGGCCTGGGTGAAACGGAAGATGTTATCGATGAACAAAAGCACGTCCTGATTTTTAACATCACGGAAATACTCAGCCATGGTAAGACCCGAAAGACCGACTCTCATTCTTGCTCCGGGGGGCTCGTTCATCTGACCGTACACTAACGCGGTCTTTTCGATAACTCCGCTTTCCTTCATTTCGTTGTACATATCGTTACCTTCACGGGTACGCTCTCCGACACCTGTGAAGATGGAATATCCGCCGTGCTCGGTAGCAACGTTGTGGATAAGCTCCTGAATAAGAACGGTCTTACCAACTCCGGCACCGCCGAAAAGACCGATCTTACCACCCTTTGCGTAGGGGCAGATAAGGTCTACGACCTTGATACCGGTCTCAAGGATCTCTGTTGAAGTTGCCTGCTCCTCATAACTGGGTGCGGGACGGTGGATGGACCATCTCTCGTCTATATCGGGAGCGGGCTGATTGTCAACGGGTTCACCGAGCAGGTTGAATACACGACCAAGACATTTCTCGCCGACAGGGACGGAAATGGGTGCGCCGGTATCCACAGCCTTTGTACCTCTTACAAGACCGTCGGTGGATTTCATTGCAATACATCTTACTGTATTGTCACCGACCTGCTGAGCTACTTCGGCAGTAAGCACTGTGCCGTTGTGATCGATTTCAATGGCATTTAAGAGTGCGGGCAGATGGTCGTGATCGAAACGAATATCGAGAACGGGACCTGTGACCTGCACAACCTCGCCAATGTGTTTGTCGCTCATTTACGAATCTCCTTTGTTTTTATAGTGAAACTAAAATGCAATACCGTAAAAACGGTAGATCAAACTCCTTCGGCTCCTCCGACGATCTCGGTGATCTCCTGCGTAATGCTTGCCTGACGGGCCCTGTTGTAATGAAGGTTCAGAGTCTCGATCATATCCGCAGCGTTGTTTGATGCGGATTCCATCGCCGTTCTTCTTGCTGCCAGCTCACTGGCCAAGCTGTCCGCTACCGCGCCGTAGATGACTCCGGCAAGGTACTCGGGAACGATGGCATTGAACACTTCCGTACTTTCGGGCTCGTAAAGGATTATGTCGCGGATGCTTTCTTTTTCCACATCGGATTCGGTAAGCTCCGTTAAAGGAAGAACGGGAACGGCATGTGCCGTCTGGGAGAGCATCGATACAAACTCCGTATATACGAGCTTGATGCTTCCGCAGCTGTCACTCTGGAATTCCTTGCAAAGGATCCTTGCGATCTCAAAACAGTCGCCGACCGAAATGGATCCGATCTCCGCAAAGTCCTCGGTGATGATCTCCGCTTTCCTCCTCTTAAAATACTCAACAGCCTTCTTTCCTATGGGAAGGATCGCATATTCCTTGCCCTTGGCATCGGCTTCGAGACATTTAAAGAGGTTTGAATTGTATCCGCCTGCCAGACCTCTGTCACCTGCGATGACTACATAAACTACCCTTGCCGAAGTGGGCTCCTTGGCGTAAACCGAGGAAAAATCAAGGTTTCCCGCCGCTATGGTCTTTAATGTGTCATACAGTTCCTCAAAATAAGGTCTGCAGTTGTCCGAACGTTCCTTGGCTCTACGCAATTTGGAGGATGCCACCAGTTCCATAGCCTTTGTGATCTGCATTGTGCTCTGGACGCTTTTGATCCGCGTCTTAACAGCTTTCATGTTTGCAGCCATGTCATTCCTCCCATTCTAATCAATTGCCGTATTTTTTGTCGGTATAATCCTTTGTGTAAGCTTCAAGAGCAGCCTTAAGCTTCTCTTCCGTCTCAGGCTCTAACTTTCCTGTGGATGAGATCTCGGTCATTGCCGCAGCGCCTTCGGGATTTACATCAAGGAAGTCGTAAAGACCTGCTTCGTAATCCTTAACATCGGCAACCTCAACCTTTGAAAGGTAGTTCTTGGTAACCGCATAGATGATGGCGATCTGCTTCTCAACCGCGATGGGAGAGTTCTGATTCTGCTTAAGCACTTCAACGATTCGCGCACCCTGATCGAGACGGGACTTTGTATCTGCGTCAAGGTCCGATCCAAACTGTGCGAAACTCTGTAATTCTCTGTACTGAGAATAAATAAGCTTTAAGGTTCCGGCAACTTTCTTCATTGCCTTGATCTGTGCATTACCGCCTACACGGGATACGGAGATACCGGGGTTAACCGCAGGCATAACGCCTGAGTGGAAAAGCTCGGTCTCAAGGAAGATCTGTCCGTCCGTGATGGAGATAACGTTTGTGGGAATATATGCGGAAACGTCACCTGCCTGGGTCTCGATGATGGGCAGAGCGGTAAGTGAACCGCCGCCGTGCTCGGCATCAAGTTTTGCAGCTCTCTCAAGAAGTCTTGAGTGAAGGTAGAATACGTCTCCGGGATATGCCTCACGTCCGGGGGGACGACGGATAAGTAAGGAAAGTGCACGGTATGCAACCGCGTGCTTACTTAAGTCATCGTAAATAACAAGCACATGCTTGCCTTTGTTCATGAAATATTCGCCCATTGCA
>JAEEGT010000081.1 GCA_016280465.1 Lachnospiraceae bacterium
CGGCAAGAAGCTTACCCTTTCCCTTGGTTATTCTCATCCGGTTGAGATGACCGATCCCGAAGGAATCGAGACCGTAGTAGAAGGTAACATCATTACCGTTAAGGGTATCGATAAAGAAAAGGTCGGACAGTTTGCGGCCGAAATCAGAGACAAGAGAAGACCTGAACCTTATAAGGGCAAGGGTATCAAGTATTCCGATGAAGTCATCAGACGTAAAGTCGGCAAGACCGGTAAGAAATAGATAAGGAGAGTGTGAAAATGGTTACAAAAGAATCAAGACAGAAAGTCCGTGTTAAAAAACACTTAAAAATTCGCAACCGTTTTGCAGGTACTGCCGAGAGACCCCGCCTTGCGGTGTTCAGAAGCAATAACCACATGTACGCTCAAGTTATCGACGATACGGTTGGAAAGACTCTGGTTGCAGCCTCCACAGTAGAAAAAGATGTTCAGGCTGAACTTAAGAAAACAAACGATGTTGACGCTGCTGCATATCTTGGAACCGTGATTGCAAAGCGTGCCATTGAAAAAGGTATCAAGACCGTTGTTTTCGACAGAGGCGGTTTTATTTACCAGGGTAAAGTGGCAGCATTGGCAGAGGCGGCTAGAGAAGCCGGCCTTGAGTTCTAAGGAAGGAGAAAGCATCACATGAAACGTACTATGATAGATACAACCAACATGGAGTTCAGTGAGAAGGTGGTTTCCATCAAGCGTGTTACGAAGGTTGTTAAGGGCGGACGTAATATGCGTTTCACAGCTCTGGTTGTTGTCGGTGACGGTAACGGTCACGTAGGCGCCGGCCTTGGAAAAGCTGCTGAAATTCCCGAAGCTATCCGCAAAGGCAAAGAGGACGCCATGAAGAATCTTGTCAGCGTAGCTCTTGACGAGAACAATTCAATCTCCCACGACTACATCGGAAAGTTCGGTTCGGCTACCGTTCTTCTTAAGAAGTCTCCCGAAGGTACCGGTGTTATCGCAGGCGGTCCCGCACGTAGCGTGTGCGAACTTGCAGGTATCAAGAATATTCGTACCAAGTCTCTTGGCTCAAACAACAAGCAGAACGTTGTTCTTGCTACCATCGAAGGTTTAAGCCAGTTAAAGACACCCGAGCAGGTTGCTGCAAACCGCGGTAAGTCCGTAAACGAGATTTTGGCTTAAGGAGGCGCGAACATGGCAACTAAGAAGGTTAAAAAGATCAAAGTTACATTGGTTAAATCTACTATCGGTGCTGTTCCCAAGCACAGAGCAACCGTTGAGGCACTTGGACTTCACAAGGTTAACCACACGGTAGAGCTTCCTGACAACGATGCTGTTAGAGGCATGGTTTGGCAGGTAAGACATTTGGTTAAGGTAGAAGAAGCTTAATAAAAAGGAGGTGTCACAATGGAGTTATCTAACTTACGGCCCGCAGAAGGCTCTAAACACAGCGATAATTTTAGAAGAGGTCGTGGACACGGTTCGGGAAACGGCAAGACTGCCGGTAAGGGACACAAGGGTCAGAAGGCTCGTTCCGGAGCTCCCAGAATCGGTTTCGAAGGCGGTCAGATGCCTTTATACAGACGTATTCCCAAGAGAGGTTTCAAGAACAGGAACCACAAGGAAATCGTAGCTATTAACATCAGTGCATTGGAAGTGTTTGAGAACGGCGCAACCGTTGACGTTGAAGCACTTATGGCACAGGGGCTCATCAAAAACCCTGCAGACGGAGTTAAGCTTCTTGGAAACGGTGAGCTTACCAAAAAACTCAATGTTAAGGTAAATGCTTACAGCGAATCCGCTAAGGAAGTAATTGAGAAGCTTGGTGGAACTGCAGAGGTGATCTAATGTTCAAAAAACTTAGAGACGCATTCAAAATCAAGGAAGTACGTAATAAACTGTTATTTACCGTATTAATGATCATCATCGTGAGAATCGGCTGTCAATTGCCGATTCCCGGTGTGAACTCGGCATTCGTTGCCGACTGGATGAAGCAGAATCTCGGAGATTCCTTCAACTTCCTTGCCGCTTTTACCGGCGGTTCGTTTATGAATATGTCGTTGTTGGCACTTAACATTACGCCCTACATCACATCTTCGATCATCATGCAGCTTTTGACCATTGCTATCCCCGCTCTTGAGGAGATGCAGAAAGAAGGCGGTGAAGGAAGAAAGAAGATCGCTTCCATTACCCGTTACGTTACGGTCGGCCTTGCACTTATCGAAGCATCCGCAATGGCAATTTCCTTCGGCAATCAGGGTCTGTTAAAGCAGTCCCACAACGCACTTGACATCATTACCGTCATCGTTGCTCTTACCGCAGGCAGTGCTTTTGTAATGTGGATCGGTGAAAGAATCAACGACAAGGGAATCGGCAACGGTATTTCCATCATCCTGTTGGTAAACATCATCGCCAGAGTTCCCAGTGATATGTCTTCCCTTTTCGATCAGTTCGTATTCGGAAAGCGTATCGCAACCCAGATCCTTGCCATCGTTATCATCCTTGCAATCCTTGTACTTATGATCATGCTGGTTGTTCTTCTTAACTCAGGCATCCGCAAGATCCCCGTACAGTACGCAAGAAGGAGCGCAGGATCCAAGATCGGCGGCCCCACCGCTTCAAACATTCCCATCAGGGTAAATACCGCAGGTGTTATGCCGATCATCTTCGCATCCAGTCTTATGCAGACTCCCGGAATCATCTCATCCCTTGCAGGATATGAAGGAACCGGAGTTTGGAGTTATATCCTCAGAGGTTTGAATTCAACCTACTGGGTAAACAAAGACTACCCCGTATATTCCGTGGGTCTTCTGGTATATTGCATACTCGTAGTCGTATTCGCATACTTCTACACTTCAATTACCTTCAATCCCATCGAACTTGCGGACAACTTAAAGAAGTCCAACGGATTTATCCCCGGTATCAGACCCGGTAAGTCCACAAGCGATTATATTACAAACATCCTTAACGCCATCATCTTTATCGGCGCTATCGGTCTTATGATCATCGGTGTTCTCCCTTATGTTTTCTACGGAGTAGCACATGCGCAGGTTACCTTCCTCGGTACCAGCCTTATCATTATCGTAAGCGTTATCATTGAAACACTTACCCAGATCGAAAGCATGATGCTTGTAAGAAACTACAAGGGCTTTTTGAATCAGTAATAAGAAACGCATTTTGCATATTCGGAGCAGGTTTTGTCCTGCTCCGATATTGTGCGTTAATTGCTAAAGCATCCGATTTTCTTTTTCCGGACATGTAAAACCGGACACTTTAACCATTAACACATTAGGAGGAAGCAATGAAAATAATTATGTTGGGTGCGCCCGGTGCAGGCAAAGGCACACAGGCGGAAATGATCTGTGAGAAGTACAAGCTTCCCCATATTTCTACAGGGGACATTTTCAGAGCAAATATAAAGAACGGTACGGAACTTGGCAAAGAAGCAAAGCAGTACATGGACAAAGGGCTTCTTGTTCCCGATGAACTTACCGTTAAGATCCTTTTGGACAGAGTCGCAAAGGATGACTGCAAGGACGGATACGTACTGGACGGATTTCCCCGTACCATTCCCCAGGCAGAGGTTCTTGACAAGGAACTCACCAAACTGGGTGACAAGGTTGATTTTGCCATCAACGTTGACGTTCCCGATGAGAACATCATCAATCGTATGGGCGGCAGACGTGCCTGCGTAAATTGCGGTGCAACCTATCATGTACAGTTCGCACCCCCCGCAAAAGAAAACATCTGCGACAAATGCGGCAACACTCTTATATTAAGAGACGATGACAAGCCCGAGACTGTTAAGAACAGACTTGACGTATATCATAAGCAGACACAGCCGTTGATCGAATACTACGGGAATAAGGGTATTCTTAAAGAAGTTGACGGGACGGTATCGATGAATGAAGTCTTTGAGAGAATTGTTTCCATTCTTGGATAGGATTGGAGGTCATATGTCAGTAACGATTAAGTCTCCCCGGGAAATCGAACTCATGCGTGAATCTTGCAGGCTGTTGAGCGAAGTTTTTTCACAGCTTGAGAAGATGATCGAACCGGGCATTACAACTAAGGACATCGACGTGGAAGGAGACAAGCTTATCCGCAGTTACGGATGTATTCCAAACTTCCTTCATTATAACGGTTATCCCGCATCCATCTGTACTTCGGTCAACGAAGAGGTGGTGCACGGAATCCCCAGCAAGAAGCGCAAGCTTGTTGAAGGCGATATCATAAGTCTTGACTGCGGCCTCATCTATCACGGCTATCATTCCGATATGGCCAGAACCTTCGGTGTGGGACAGGTTGCACCGGATGTTCAGAAGCTTATGGATGTTACCAAGCAGTCCTTCTTCGAAGGGATCAAAATGGCAAGAGCAGGCAATTATCTCTATGATATCTCCAATGCCATCGATGATTATGTAACACCCTTCGGATACGGAATAGTGAGAGACCTTGTGGGTCACGGCATAGGCACAAGCCTTCACGAAGATCCCCAGATTCCCAATTTCCGTCAGAAAAAGCACGGGATACGCCTTGAGCCCGGCATGACACTTGCCATTGAACCCATGATCGCCATGGGAGGTTACGAAGTCTGCTGGCTTGATGATGACTGGACCGTAGTTACCGAGGACGGTTCACCCGCAGCACATTACGAAAACACCATTCTTATCACGGATGGAGATCCCGAGATACTTACACTGAAAAAGGATTAATCAAAAAGGAGAACTAAATGTCCAAGTCCGACGTTATTGAAATAGAAGGAACAGTAATCGAGAAGCTTCCCAATACCATGTTCAAGGTTGAACTTGAAAACGGTCACCAGGTGCTTGCACACATCAGCGGAAAGCTTCGTCAGAACTTCATCAGGATCCTTCCCGGAGACCGCGTTACCCTTGAGCTTTCACCTTATGATCTTACCAAGGGACGCATCATCTGGAGAGATAAATGAAATAACTGAAAAATAGTGAAATTCATTGTTGCAACAAAGAAATTGTTGTGATATGATGATACTCGGTCTTTTTGTGACCGCAGGAGAACTGAAAGGAGGACGTTATGAAAGTAAGATCTTCTGTAAAACCGATTTGCGAGAAATGCAAAGTAATCAAA
>JAEEGT010000082.1 GCA_016280465.1 Lachnospiraceae bacterium
GTTCTGGGAGCGAAGGTAGGTGATGATCTCGTCAATGCTCTTGTCTCTGATCATGGAAAAGAACAGGGTCACCACATCAAGGTTCATTTCCCTTGCCTTGTACAGAGCACCCGCAAGATACTGCATATCCACTTCGTCCACCGCCGACTGAATGGTATCGTTCATGATGATGGCGATACGTCCGGGCTGTTTGGAAGAAAGTGCCTGAGCCACCGCATTGGGAACAAATCCCAGTTCTCTGATCGCCTTATTGACTTTTTTCTTGGTAGCCTCACTGACATTGGGATAATCGTTAACCACCTTGGATACGGTGGAAACCGCCACCCCTGCGCGCTTGGCCACATCCTTTATTCCTATCATGATGCCTCCTTCGTTTCCCGTTTCAAACTTAAAAGATCGTTTCGGAAAACGTTTTCTGACTAAATAATAAAACACCCCGCACCGTTTGTCAATAGAAACCTGAAAGGCACGGGGTGTAACAGTCTTTATTCGATTGCTGCGTCCTTTTCCGATTCAAGGGTGGCATTTCTCAGGGTACAATAGCGGAACTCTCCCTCCCAATAGGTGTCATAGGTACCTGCCACACATATCTCCTTGTATCCTTCAGGATAGGAATAATCCTCATTCAGGATAAATTCTATACCCTGGGCACAGCAGGCGGTGGCATCCTGTATCACGCAGGCATAGTAGTCGTTACCCGAAGCATCATCATGGTAGGAAGCAAAAAGTCCTGACATCCTTACGGTCTTCCCCACATAATTATCGGGATAAGTCATCATATTCAACACTTCGGAATAGACCATTGTACTTGACAGTTTGGTAAGGTCAACATCCACCGTGTCTCCTGCTTTTATGTCTGCGGCAGCGATGGGTGTGTTGTCCCGGACTGCTTCCGTCTCGCCGTTACTGCCCTGATCCGTTAAACCCTCAGACTGTGAACTTTCATCAGTTGAGGAGACCTGTTCCGAAGTCCCGGTGGCATTATCCACATCAGCGTCCTTTTCAGGATCCGATGCTGCAGGCGCATCGGCCTTGATATCCGGATTGTCTGTGTTCTCAGCTTTCACGGTTGTATCATTGCTTGCGGCCGAAGTATCGTCTTTAACGTTCCTGGCGTCTTCCTTGGCCATTTCTTCCTGCAGGACATCATTCACGGTCTTACTCTGGTTATTTACCCGCCGTGCCGTTTCCGCAGTGTTATTGTTTCCGCATCCCGTCATCAGGCAAAGCGCCATTATGCTCAGGATCAACCCCATTTTCTTTTTCATTGCCGTCTCCCAAAAAAGTAATAATATGCGTCAGTCTCAAAAGGATTATCTGCCCATGATCCTTCCGAGAACGGAGCAGATCGCAAACACTCCGACCCCCACTGCAACTATTGTTGAGCCCACGGGAGTTCCCGCAAGGATGGAGATCACTATTCCCGCAAAGGAACATACCACAGAAACAACTGCGGAGCAGATCGTAACTGCCTTGAAATTCTTAAACAGTCTCATTGCAGAAAGTGCCGGGAAGATGACCAGTGCGGATATTAGCAGAGAACCCACGAGGTTCATGGCAAGCACGATTATGACCGCTATTATCACCGCTATCAGAAGATTGAAGGCATTGGCTTTCATGCCCGAAGCCTTGGCAAAATCCTCGTCAAAGGTCACCGCAAAGATCTTGTTATAGAATAATACAAATACTGCCACCACCGCAAGGGAAAGCACGACGCAGAGGATAACTTCCTTCTTTGTAAGGGTCAGGATGGAAGTGGATCCGAAAAGGGTGGTGCACACATCCCCCGAAAGGTTTGAGGAGGTGGAAAAAAGATTCATCAAAAGATAGCCGAAGGCAAGGGCTGATACGGAAATAAGGGCTATGGCCGCATCTCCCTTTAACTTGGCATTCTTGCCGCTTCGAAGGAGCAGGATGGCACTGACCACGGTCACCGGAAGGATCAGGAGCATATCGTTGGTAAGATTCATCACCGATGCAACCGTCATGGCTCCGAAGGCTACATGAGAGAGTCCGTCGCCTATAAAGGAATAACGCTTTAATACAAGGGTCACTCCCAGTAAAGAAGAGCAAAGGGCTATCAAAACTCCCACGATGAGAGCATATCTTACAAAGGGATATTCAAGATACTGTATCAGTTTTTCAATCATTATTGTCACCTGCCAGAAATTCTTTGCCGATGCTGCTGTGAAGATAATCTTCCTTGGTTCCGAAGAAAACTTTCGCCCCTATGTGAAGGATATGCGTGGCATAACGAAGGGCCGCATTTATGTCATGAGATATCATTATTATGGTCACGCCGTCTTTGTTAAGGTTTCCTATAAGCTCGTACATCTCCGCCGTAGCTTTGGGATCAAGGCCCGAAACAGGCTCATCCAGCACTAAGATCTTCCCCGTGGCACAAAGTGCACGCGCCAAAAGAACACGCTGCTGCTGGCCTCCGGAAAGTTCTCTGTAGCAGCGGTCCTTAAGTTCCGAGATCCCCATGCGTTCCATGTTGTTAACGGCAAGTTCTTTTTCCTGTTTTGTGTAAAAAGGACGGAGTCCGGCACGACCCTGGCAGCCTGAAAGCACGATCTCCCGTACAGACGCAGGGAAATCCCTCTGGACAACGGTCTGCTGTGGAAGATAGCCTATATCATTCTTGGTAAGCCCGTCACCCGTCGTTACCACGCCACCCACAGGCTGTATAAGCCCAAGGATGGTCTTCATTAGGGTGCTTTTGCCTGCACCGTTTTCACCCACGATGCAAAGATAATCCTGCCTGTCCACTTTGAAGTTTATGGGCTGTGTTACAGGTCTTTCATAACCGACTTCCAGGTCAGTTGCCGTAATGTATGACATATCGTGCCTTTCTCCGTTTGTTGATGGTTCTATTTAAGCGCTTCCTTAAGGACCTCAAGGTTTGATTCCATGATCTTTAAATAGGTGGCTCCCTCGCTCACATTCTTGGAGGTAACCGACTGCATGGAATCAAGAGCAAGTATCTTCTGATCCTTGGTATCCGTGTTTTCTTTGACCGTTTCCGCAATGCGTCCGTTGGCGCTCTCTATGGTCATGATAGCGGGAAGTTTAAGCTCGCTTACCTTGCCCGCAAGGAAAAGAATGGTCTCAAAGCTTGCCTCGGACTCGGCGGAGCAGCCGGAAAATGCCGCATAATAATTCAAACCGTAATCGTCTGTGAAGTATCTGAAGGGAAATCTGTCGCCGAAAAGCAGGGTCTTAACGGAAGCCGCATTTACCGCATCGGTATATTTCCCGTCAAGGTCATTTAATCTTTCTTTATAAGCATTGACATTCTTATCGTATGTATCCGCATTGGCACTGTCGATCTTCTTTAAAGCATCGGCAATGGCATCACAAAGGATCTCTGCATTCCTTAAGGACAGCCATACATGCTCGTCTGTCTCCTCTTCATGCTCATGATCGTGGTCTTCGCCTTCCTCGTGATCGTGATCGTGATCATGCTCGTGCTCCATGCCCTCTACGATCTCCTCAGCCTTAACCCTGTCACCCAGCGCCTCCAGAAGGTTGATAACCGTCATATCCTTGTTAACGGCGGTCTTAAGGGCATCCTCCACCCACTCGTCAGACTCTCCGCCAACATAGATAAACA
>JAEEGT010000083.1 GCA_016280465.1 Lachnospiraceae bacterium
GGTGATGACTTCCGTATCGTTATTAAGAAGGATAACGTACTCTCCCGTGCTTTCTCTTACACCCAGATTATTGACGGCGGAATAATTAAATTCGCCTTTAAACTCAACCACTTTGATTCGGGCATCTTTTTTGAGTTCGTCGTAGTATTGGCGGATCTCTTCGGTCTCGCTGTTGTTCTCCACAACAACGATCTCATAATCGGGGTAAGTGGAGCGCTCGGTTATAGATTTTATGCAGCGTTCAAGATCTGCCCTGTGGTCCTTGTTGGGAATGATCACCGAAACCTTAGGCGTTGCAAGGAGGGCATAGCGGATCCTGAATATTGTCTCAAAAGCTCTGGTAGACGTGATCTCAAAGTCCGAGAATCCATGGCGGCGCAAATGATCTGCCACCGCACCCTTGGCCGCTTCGATGGCATAGGTCTTGGCTTCGATACCGGAAGATACGCTTCCGCTGTGGCTGCGCCAGTAATAGAGGACCTTGGGTACATGAACGATCCGCTCTGCCTTGTCCGTAAGGCGCAGTATCATGTCATGGTCCTGGCTTCCGTCAAACTCTTTTCTGAAAAGTTCCGTACCCTCGAGCAAAGTCCTCTTAAATACGGAAAAGTGACAGATATAGTTGTTGGCCCGAAGATTATCAATGGCATAATCCGGCTTGAAATGCATGGTAAGGAACTTCTCGAAGTTTCCGTTCTTAAAGGTGACCTCATCACAATAGATGAAGTCGGCATTCTTTTCGTTTATGACTTTGACATACTCAAAAAGAGCCGAGGGATGAAGCACGTCATCGTGATCGAAAAGACCGATATACTCCCCCGTAGCCATTTTCAGGCACTCATTGGTGTTACCGGAGATACCCTCGTTCTTTGCCAGCTTTTTATAAAGGATCCTTTGATCCTTCGATGCATATTCTTTGCACTTTTCTCCCACAAAGCCATGGGCATCGTCGGATCCGTCCGCAAGGCACAGCTCCCAGTTTTGGTAAGTCTGGCCCGTAACGGACTCGATCATTTCCTTGAGGAAATTGGGCTTTGTATTGTAAAGAGGCACAAGAATGCTTATCTTAACGGGGTTCTCAAACTCAAACTCCGACTGTGCCTTTCTTTTTTCAGCATCAGGGAAACCCTTGGTACCGTAGGAGGCCATGGCTTTGCGCTGTCTGCTCCTGTATTTGAGTTTCCTTACCACGCCCGCGGGGCTTCCGCAGTTTTTAAGTGATGTAAATATATGTCTTACCCTGAGATACAGTTTTTTAAAGGGCGAATAGATCTTGTAAACAAGGCTGTTCTTCAGTTTGTCCACCTTGGCGGAAAGCAGGGCGTTCTGTGACTCTAAGGACACGATCTTCTCACCGAGCCTGATATTCTGCTGTCTTTCCCGCTCGTAGGCGGCTTTGTAATCAAATTCTTCCTGCATGTTTTCTATTCCTTTATTAATCTGCGGCCGGAGTCGCGAAGAAGCTTTAATCCCGAAAATCTGTCGTAAGCAAGGATACAGACTTCGTAGGTTCCGGGACAGACGGCGTTAAAGTCTGCCGAGACGGAGAATCCCGCAAAAGCAACATTCTTCTGATCCGGTACATTGTTCTCGATATCAGATCTGAAGCGGTTGTTTAGGTAAGCCTCGTATAGTCTTCCTTCGGAGCGAAGAACGAGTTTCTTACACACGGAACAGTTATCGAACCCTCCCACAAAGCAAAAGCCCGTAAGGATAAGGGTATCCTTGGATCCGCCCCGGACATAGTCCGATTCCCTTCCGCAATACTCGATACCCACGTTCAGGACCGGATCATCCTTTTGTGACAAAGCAAGTTCCTTTATGGCTCTGTCCGTGACGGGCTTTAATGTCACCCGGTCAGGCTCATCACCGGAAGGTCCGGGGATAAAGCCCGAATCCAGAATTGTATTGTCAAGATAAAGGTTAAGATATGGATCGTACCCTTTATATTCCGGAAATTTAGCATAAAGCAGATCTCTTTCCCGCATCAGACGGGCGATCTTGGCTGTGTCAAGAGCGTCGTTACCTCTGGTGACAGACTCCTTGTGGATACAGGATATGTCATTGCGGCACACATTGTCGTAACCCAGTGAAAAGATCTTAAAGCCCAGGGCCACATCGTTAAAAGCAACCGCCAGTTCCTCATCAAAGCCTCCGGCTTCGTCAAAGACCTGCTTTTTCACCATGACACAGGCTGCAGTTGCCGACATTACGTTTATGACCGATGAGCCCATACCAAAGTACAGGTCGCCGGAGTTTTCTCTGAACTGAAGTTTATGCATGGGGCCCGGCTTAACGTTGAAGACCCCCGCATGCTGGATCCGGCCGTCAGGATAAAGAAGCCTGCATCCCGAAAGTCCCACCCTGTCTCTTGCAGCGGTCTGTGCAAGCTTAAATAGGGTCAGGTGATCCCTAAACTCCACATCATCATTACAGAAAAGAAGGAAGTCCTTCTCCGCCGCTTTGGCCGCTATATTGCAAAGCTTTGAAAAATTGAAGTCACAGGGCTCATAAATATATCTGATTCCCTGTTCGGAGCAGTACTCTGACAGCTTGCGGCGGTTTTCATCACCGCTTCCGTTGTCCACAAGTATGACCTGAAGTTCTGTGCCTTCGGAGCACTCACGCAAAGTCTCGTGACACTTTATGAAAAGTTCCGGATGATCCTTTGAAAGGATAAGAGCCGAGATTCCCGGTTTAAAGAGCTCGGGATCGGTAAAAGCACCGCATATCTTAAGAAGCTCGCTGTCTGCAGCCCCCGCCGCTTTTTTATAAAGGGGAGCCTCCGATGAAAAATCCTCAAAGTAAAGTATCTCAGGGATATGGCCCACCGAAGCACCGTGGCCTTTCTTAAAAGCTCCCGAGTGCGCAGCCGCGCGGGCGAACAGGTTAAAGGCCGCAGCTTCCGGCGAAGCCTTGGTATCGAAGTCCGTATCTTTGATAACACCCCGAAGAGCTTCCGTTCTCATTGCAAAACAGCCGCCGATATAAAAGGCATCCAGGAAAAAGTCCGGAGACCAGTCGGGTCTGAAAAAAGCCTCTGTGGGAGAAGCCCCTTTTTTTAAACTGTCCCCATAGAGTATAAGGGTATCCTTAAGTTTCCCGAAGGCTTCAGCAAATGTCCCCGGGGCTGTATCCGTAAGATCTTGAGGATCCTTTGCAAACACCAGGATCTCAGGCCCCTGCTCGCGGATCATAAATTCATTAAAAAAATCCCTGATCCCGGCAAAAGAAACCACTCTGACGGCACCTTCCGGCGCTTTCACGTCCTTAAGGTCCGCACTGATCAAAGCCTCCCGTTTTCTGAGAGCCTTTGATCTTTCATGGCTGTATTTTATGTATGCGGCGCCGTAAAGAGGCGCCTTTAGCTTTCTTCCGATACCGCTCATCAGGACTCCCGTCAGAAGATTATCTTTATACTGTTTGAAACCGCATCGGCCAGATCCGTATCCAGCAGGCTGTAACCAAGACAAACGTCCAGGGTGTTTTTATCCCTTAGTTTGGTATCCGCCAGAGAAAGGGTCATGCCGGGATCCGAAGTGGCAAAAACAAAGCCGGTCTTTGATGACTTAAGCCGCTTACCGTTGGCGGTGAGCTTTCTTTTAAGGTAAGGGAGCACCGACTCATCATTGAGATTGAAGGATCTTACCGAAACCACGCAGGGCAGCGACATGGGATCTATGCGAAGCGCCCTGACATCACCGGTAAATTCGATCTTAAACTCAATGGAATTGTCCTTTATCACGGCATTGTTTACAAAGAAAGAATCCGCTTCGGAAAAGCCTGCACCGCGGTCTGTGTATATCTGCACCCGAAGCTTCTTTGCCCGGGCTGCGATCTCTTCTTCGAACCTGTTAAAATCTGCGGTATCGTTGCCGATCTTTTGCTTTATCTGGCCCATGGTAAGGCGGGGGCCATTGACTTCACGCTGGAACCTGACCTCTTCGGATATTATGGAATCAAACTCCTCAGGGCTGAGTCCCGAAAGCCTTATCACAAAGTCCATGGTCTCGAAGCCCGCAAAACCGCGCTCCAGCGCGTGACAGTAAAGGGCTCTGGCTGCCTGTCTTCGGGCAGGGATCGCCTCATTTACGGTCCATTCGTAATCGATAAGGGTCCAGGTATCTTTGTCAACGAGAATATTGGAAAAGACCATATCCCTGTCGCAGTAAGGGTAGTCTTCCCTGCCTCCGATACGATCTTTAAATTCACGGTAAAGCTTCTTAAAGCCCTCCTCGTCGCCCTTTTCCGAAAGTTCATCGAAGATCTCGGACAGATTTCTGCCCTTTACAAAGGGGATCATTGCCACCGGAGTTTCTTTTTCACATACAGAGACTTCCGAAACCAAAAGCTTTCCGTCTGAGTATTTTTCCTTTAGTCTCTTACAGGATTCGGAAAGTTTACGGATGTGATCGAATCCTTCTTTTTCCAGAGGGATCTTTTCTACGGCAGGGCTATCGGCGCCGGAGATCACGGTCTTAATTGCATATTTGTCCTGTCTGTCATTGCTGTACCTGACATAGTCCACACCCGGAGCTTCTCCGAGTACCACAAGGTAGGAATTTGAGAAAACAGGGAAAAGGCCGTCTTTGATCAGTGCATCGAAGGCTTTCTTTTCATCGAAAAAGCAAAACCTGTCCCTGTCAAAATTCCGGTCGTTGTTCACCAGTTCTCCGGTCTTGGGAAGACGTTCGTCCGAAAACAGGGTGATGGGGAACTTATAATCGGGATAGGGATAGTAAAACTTATATTCATTGAGGCCACAGTCCTTAAAGATGCTCTCGAGAACAGGTCTCGAAAAAGTCCTTACATTGCTCTTGGAGGGATAGTTTTCGATACCGGAAAAGAAAGTACCGAGATGGTCCTCCCTGCACCCCGCAAAATATTTAAGTCCCAGGCGGTTCTCGATGGCGATCACGATCCTGCCTCCGGGCTTTAAGTGTTTCTTTATTATGTTTAAGAAGGTGTGAAAAGGTCTCTCACCCTCGATGTAGCACTGACCGTATTCAAAAACTCCGATAAGGAAGATGTAATCGAAATCACAGGGAAGTCCCGGCTCAACATCGGTAAAGTTTCCCACCCGGATCTCAATGTTATCCGCATCGGAATGTCTGCAGGCGTTGATGAGACTTCTTCTCTTTGAAAGATCTACGCAGGTCACGGAACCGGCTTTTTGTGACAAAACTCCGGTAATGGCGCCGCAGCCGGAGCCTACTTCCAAAACCTTTTGGCTCTTATTTATATCCAGCCACTCAACTATGTTTTCACGTTTCTTTGAAAGATGATAAAGGACCGGCCAGTTTGCTTCACTCTCTATGATACCGTCAAACTCCGAGGGCTTATGCTCTCTGACGATGGAAAGAAGCCTGTCCTCAATGTCTCCGTCGGAATAGATATCGCTGCCGCTGTAATCATTCAGGTTCAATATAACATTGCCGATCTTTTCTGTCTTATCGCTCATGCTCTGCCCTTTAACCTTACATTTAGTGTGGGATCAAAAAGAATGACCTTCCCCTGTTCCGATGCAAATTCGCCAAACTTAAGTCCAAGTTCCGCCGCTTTGCCATCCAGTGCTCTGCCCGTAAGATGTTGCGAACGCACACAGGAATCGAATTCTTCTTTAAGAGATCGCAGTTTATCTTCAAAGGCGGGAGCCGCCTTCAATGTTCTGATATCAAGAGCGAATACTTCCTGTTTAAGATCCGCTTTGTGCATATACCCGGAGAATCTGCGGGGCATACCGGCGTAGGGATCAAAGCCGTCACTGCGAAGCAGTCCCGTGACCACGCGGCTGCCTCTTACGGCCATACCTCCGCAGGCTGCAAGCTCAGGTCTTTTCGAAAATATATCATCCTTAATGTTGACATCATAAAATCCGCGATGCTTAAGATGCTTAACCTCGCATTCGCCGAAGTGTTCTTTGGCAAATTCTCCCGCAGCCTTAAGTCCCGCATTATAGGCATAGTCTTTGCTGGCAGGATCGAAAGCCGTAGACTCTCCGTAGCTTCGCCAGTGATACAGTATTCGTCCGATATGGACGATGCTGCTCTCAGACGCTTTATCATAACGGTTGTTTTTATAAAGAACCCTGCCTGCTATGCGGAGAAAAAGATCGTGATCCTGGGCTCCGTCAAAACCGTTGCGGAATCCTAGTTCCTTTAAGAGTGAAGTCTTTATTACCGCCAGATGGCATATATAATTATTGGAAATAAGTAAATCCAGATTAAACTTTTCTTTGTAATGGGGCATAAAAAACTTTGTACCGGTCTCATCGCACTTATCCTCATCGGAATAAAGAAACAGTGGCTCTGTGCCTTCGCTTTGGGCTTTAAGGATCTGTGCGGCATTGGCAGCCAGTGCATCGGCCGTCAGCAGATCGTCGTGATCCAGGAGTACACAGTAATCGCCCTTTGCTTCTTCCAGAGCCCTGTTACTGTTCTCTGAAATGCCGTAGTTTTCCGTAAGTCTTATATACCGGATCCTGGGGTCCTTGTAGGACCGGATGGTACTGCCCGGAGTTTCGGACGCCGAAGCATCCGCAAGGATCAGTTCAAAGTTTCCGTAGGTCTGTGACAGGCAGGACTCTATCATTGCACGAAGAAAAGGTTCCCTGGTCTCGTATACAGGCACAAGGATGCTGAAGAGCACCGGCTCACCCGGCACTTCCGTTTCGATCCCGTTCCCGTTACAAACCTGTGTATCAAAAGGAACGCCCCTTTGGGGAAGGAGGCGTTCCAGGATGGCATATAAGGTATCCCCTATGCCGTTTCTTTTAAGATAACGTATGGTTTTCGAAATATTACCCATAATCCCTTGTTACAGTACTGCTTTTAAATTTGCGGTAAGCTCGGCAACCTTCTGCTTAGCATCCTCAAGGTCCGTTCCCTTAACTCCCATATAGAACTTGATCTTGGGCTCGGTTCCCGAAGGTCTTGCACAGCACCATGCATCATCCGTAAGGTCGAAGTAGAGCACGTTGGACTTGGGAAGACCGGTAGGCTTAACCGAGCCGTCCGTAAGATCCTTTATGGTATCATTGTCATAGTCACGAACTCTTAACACCTTCCATGCACCGAAGGATGTGGGAGGATTATTGCGGAGTTTCGTCATTATCTCACGAATCTGATTGGAGCCGTCCATACCCTTAAGGGTAATGGTGTAAAGGTCCTCCTTGAAGTATCCGAATTCTTTGTAGATCTTAAGCATCTGATCCCAAAGGGTTATGCCGTTCTTTTTGCACCATGCGGCAACTTCGCAAAGACACATAACGGCAACCACAGCATCCTTATCTCTTGCATGTGTTCCGGCAAGACATCCGTAGCTCTCTTCAAGACCGAATACATAGTTTTTGTTGTGATTCTGCTCAAAGAGCTTGATCTGCTCACCGATGTATTTAAATCCGGTAAGTACTTCAATGATCTCAACACCGAACTTGTTTGCGATGGGCTCAGCAAGATTGGTGGTAACTATTGTCTTAACAAGGGCGGGATTCTTGGGCATGATCTTAAGTGCGGTACGCTCTCTTAAGATATATTCCGCAATGAGCATTCCCGACATATTTCCCGTAAAAGGAACATAATCCTTGGACTCTGTGTCATAGGAATAGATTCCCAGTCTGTCGGCATCGGGATCGGTGGCAAGGACCACATCGGCTCCCACTTTCCTTGCAAGTTCCAACGCAAGCTTAAAGGCCTTGGGATCCTCGGGGTTGGGATATTCGAGGGTTGTAAAATCGGGATCGGGAAGTTCCTGTTCGGGAACAACATATACATTCTTAAAGCCCAGTTCCTTAAGGATCCTGCGTACGGGAATGTTACCGGTCCCGTGGAAGGGTGAATATACGATCTTAATATCGCCGGCCACTTCCTTGATGATCTCGGGGTGGATGATCTGCTTTTTAAGTTCTTCCATGTAAAGATCGTCGATCTCCTTGCCGATCACGATATACAGTCCCTTTGCCTTGGCTTCTTCAAGAGACATTGTCTTAACTTCGGCATAATCCGTAACCGCATTTACTTCGTTGATAATGTCCGTATCCCTGGGGGCGGTAACCTGTGCGCCGTCCTCCCAGTATACCTTGTATCCGTTGTATTCGGGAGGATTGTGACTGGCAGTGACCACGATACCTGCAGTACAGCCCTTTGTACGCAATGCAAAAGAAAGCTCAGGGGTGGGCCTTAAGGAATCGAAAACATAAGCCTTGATCCCGTTGGCATTTAAGCAAAGAGCAGCCACATCCGCAAATTCGGGAGACATGCGGCGTGAATCATAGGCGATGGCAACACCCTTATCCGCCGTTCCCTGCTTAAGGATGTAGTTTGCAAGTCCCTGGGTGGCTTTTCTCACGGTATACACGTTCATGCGGTTGGTTCCCGCACCGATGATGCCGCGAAGTCCACCGGTACCGAATTCAAGGTTCTTGTAAAAGCGTTCGTTTATCTCGTTGGCATCGTCTTTAATGCTTAAAAGTTCCTTCTTTGTATCCTCGTCAAAATAAGGGTCTGAAACCCAATAATCAAATTGTTCTCTAGCGTTCATCGCATTCCTTTCCCGGATCAACCGCAAAACTTATTTGTTAACCAGATATGAATCTGTGTAATTGACTGCTTTCTCCCTGAAATGTTTCTTCTGCATCATGGCCCCTACCTGATAGGTTCCGAGAGGTAACAGTTTCTTTTCGATCTTGACCGCAAAGCCCGAAAGCAGTATCCCCTTTTCATTGGGATACTTAAGCAGACAGTCGGAGCGATAGCAACCTCTTACCGGAATATAATACTCGATTTTATCGGACCTTAACAGTATATATTTTAAATACCTTGCGTTATTTTCCCCGGTTATCAGCATGTATCCCTGCATATACAGTGCGTTTCCGTCATCGGAAAAAGTAAAGTTGTCAAGACTTCCTGCAAATTCCACCGTCATCTCAAGTTCGGTGCACCTGCTCATTCCCGCAAAATCCGACACGTAAATACGCTCCGCGCTCTCCACGGAATCCTCGAAGGAAAACTCACAGGCCGGAAGTATCCTGGGATCCGAGTTGTCCCTCAACAGCCTCATGTTATAGAAGGGATCTCTCACCTTGATATAGGGATGCTCCGCATAAAACTTCAGCCTGTCGGCAAAAGAAACCTCCGGGCTCAAGAGCGCTCCCACAGGCATCTCTTCATCAAAGATATCGTAGTCCGCCCGTTTCGAATTGCAGACCGCATTGTAGTAACCTGCCTCGTAAAGACGGAGGCAGAAATCCGCATCCGAATACTCTGAAGTAAGTTCCGTATCGAATCCGCCGATCTTATCGAAAAGATCGCGCCTGAGCATGGCACACTCAAAGGAAACGGCCAGCACGTTTCTGTCATGACGGTTATAACCCTCACCATGATCTTCGCTGTCGGAAAGCCCGCGAAGCTTATACATGGGGCCGAGAGCGGTAAACACGATACCGGCATGAACGATCTCCCCGGCTCCGGTCCTCACAAGCTTGGCTCCCACGGCACCGCTTAGTCTGAACAGTGTCAGATCATACATTTCGCTCAAAAGTTCCGGTTCGGGGAAGGTCACCCTGTCCGATGTAAGGAAAACGACTCTTCCTTCGGCAACCCTCAGGGCGTGATTCTTAAGTTCCTGGCGGGACTTGCGTTCCGTCATGTATTCATATCTGAAGCCGTACTTTAACTGAAGCTCCACAGTCTTTCTTCTGATGCTCTCGGAACTCATATTATCGACCACTATATATTCGACTTTAAGTTTTCCGAAAGCAGCGGAAGAAGAAAGGGACTCCAGAGTCTTCTCAAGTCGCTGCAGGTTGTTCTCAGCTAAAATAACGGCCGATATATCATATTTGGAATCCATGCTCTTGGAAAGACGCATTGCGCTTTCCCGCACAAACCTGTCGGTGATAAGGTTGTTTGAATAGTCCGCGGCATGAATAAGGGTTCCCTCGGCTCTTACCACGCTGCTCCTTGCATTGAATTCATTGGCAAAGATCACCTTGGAAAGATTGTGATAAACAAAGGCCGCGCCCGTGCTTTCTCCGCTCCAGTCCAGATCCCTGAAAGCAGAGCGCCTTACAGCCGCTATATTGCAAAAGTAAAAGTGTGAAATGAATTCTCCCGGAGACCATTCGGGTTTGAAATAAGGATTGGATCTCGTGCCGTAATAC
>JAEEGT010000084.1 GCA_016280465.1 Lachnospiraceae bacterium
ATCACCTGGGACACGGCAAGACCGTGACCGACGGAAGATACGGTTACTTTTGCAAGCAGGATCCCGCTACGGTAGTGGTGCGTGATGTACACAGATTAAAGAAGCTTACACAGGAGAAATATCCCGGAGTCCCCTATTATATCCTGGGTCATTCCATGGGATCCTTTATCCTTCGAAATTATCTTTTCAGATACGGCAAGGGCATTGACGGAGCCATCATAATGGGTACCGGTCAGCAGCCCAAGTACCTTGGCATCGGACTTAAGGTCACTTCCGCCATCGTATCCTTCTTCGGCGGAGCGGCCAAGCCTTCCGAGTTTATCAACAAGGCAAGTTTCGGCACATATTTAAAGCGGATCGAGAACCCCAGGACCGAATATGACTGGCTTACCAAGGATACCGCCATAGTGGACAAGTACCTTGAGGATCCCATGTGCGGATTTACTTTTACAGGTAACGGCTTTAAGACCCTGTCTGAGCTGGTACTCAGACTTCACAAGAAAGCAAACCTTTCCAAGATGCCTGTCACGCTCAGGGTGCTGATAGTGAGCGGTGCCGAAGACCCCGTGGGAGATTACGGTGCGGGTCCCAAAAAGGTATACGACCAGTTCCTTTCGGAGGGCATGCAGCGCGTCACCCTCAAGATCTACGAGGGAGACCGTCACGAGTTACTCAACGAAACCGATAAAGACAAGGTATACAACGACATCTATCAATGGATAACGAACCCTTGACCGGGCCGGATTTTACGATCTCCTATGCCGAAGAATCCGAGTGGGAAAGTGCGATGCAACTGGCCTGGAGAACTTTTCTCAAGTTCGAGGCGGGAGAATACGGTAAGGTCGGCACGAAAAACTTTTTCAACTTCATCAGCGGTGATCTGTTAAAGCAGATGTTTCTGGCGGGTACATACCGGCTGGCGGTGGCCAAGATAGAGGGCGATATCGTAGGCATAGCCTCTATCCGCGGACAGCGGCACATTTCCCTTCTTTTTGTGGAAGAAAGTTTTCACAGGCAGGGGATCGGTACCGCGCTTTTGGCTTTCCTGCAAAAGGATTTGATGAAAAACGGCAATTGTATCATGAGTGTCAATGCGGCTCCCTACGGAGTTCCTTTTTACGAGAGGATCGGATTTACAGCCACTTCGAGCCTGCAGATGGCTGACGGGATCACGTTTGTCCCCATGGTCTGTCTTTCGGAGATCATAACTTAGCATCAGAGGTGCAGATGAACTTAGTTCACAGCAAAGATATCTACAATATCATGCGGGATGTTTTGAAATGCCTGGATCCCCGTATCATCAATCACGGGCAGCGCACGGCGTACATCCTTTATTCCATGCTTCGGGACCAAAACAGGTACGAGATGTATGAACTGGCGGAGTTTGCCATGACCGCCGTCTTTCACGACATCGGCGCCTTTGAGACCAACATGGGGGATGAGACCCTTAATTACGAAGCCAAGGACTGCATGCCCCACAGCATATACGGATATCTTTTTATGCTTTACCTCATGCCCTTCAAGGATAAAGCAAAGATCCTTCTTCACCACCACACGGATTTCAGTATCGTTTCCAAAATGGACTACGAGTACAGAGATATCGTAGCCTGTCTCAATGTGGCGGAGAAGGCTGACATATATTACAATCTTCTCGGAAGCCGGTTTGATATGTATTCCTTCAAAAAGCACGAGGGGACCAGATATTCACCCAAGGCACTGGAGCTTCTTTTTCATGCCCAGAAGAAATACGATATCTTCGGGCGTATCGGTACCGACGAATACCTTAAGGAACTGGACGAACTCTTTTCTTACCTGATCTTTACCAACGAAGAAAAGCGCGGAGCTCTGGACGGTCTTATGTATTGCGTGGGATTCCGGAGCGAATATACCATGCTCGATGTGGTGACCTGCGAGAATATCTGCAGTCAGCTTGCCATAAAACTGGATCTTTCCATGGAAGATGAAGAAGCGCTTCACTATGCGGCCATCCTTCACGATGCAGGCATGTGCGCCGTTCCCCGGGATATAATCGAAGCACCCCGCAAACTTACCGATGAAGAGATGATCGTCATGCGTAAGCACGTGGAGATACTTGACAATATCCTGCGCGGACGTTTTGATGACAAAGTTGTGGATATAGTTTATACTCATCACGAGCGCGGAAACGGCAAAGGTTATCCGAGGGGCCTTAATGACACCCAGATGACCAGGGTACAGAAGGTTTTGCAGGTTGCCGATACCATCACCGGTCTTACAAGCAGGCGAAGTTATCGTGAGCCCAAGGAAAAACCGCAGGTGATCGAAATACTGAAGTCGGAGTCCGCCAGCGGAAAGCTCAGTTCCGAGATAGTCCGCAAATTCATTAATTCCTACGACGATATCATGGAAACGGTCCAAAGAGAGAACAAACGGATGCTTTCCATGTACGAAAAACTAAAAGATAATTATGAAGCCGTTCGCAAACAGAACGGTCTTGCAGGGGGTTGAGGTAATGAAACTCTTTAATCTGGACAGTCCTCTTATGCGGTTCTTAAGCCGCATGACGGATATATTGTGGCTTAATATTCTCACCATGGTAATGTTTTTACCCGCCATAGTCGTCGGGTATCCCATGTTCATGTCGACGGGTGAATTCAGTCTGTCGCCCCAGGGTACGCTTTTGTACTTCCTTATCCTTCTGGTGGCAGCGATTCCTGTGGGTCCCGCTCTTACGGCACTTCATTTCGTGTGCCTTAAGCTGGTCCGTGGCGAAGAAGGATACATTACCAGACAGTTTTTCAAATCCTTTAAATCAAACTTCCGTCAGGGAGCCATCATTTCCACCGTTTACCTGATCATCGTTTACTTTTTCTGGTGGGATTTCTTTTTGATCAACAGTTTTCAGGGTGTCATGCGTACACTGGTGCTGGGAGGCGTTACCCTGGCATCCATTCTGTTTGTATTTGCTTTTACCTTTACTTACCCTGTTCTTGCCCGTTTCAAGAATACCATCAGGGGTACCGTAAAGAACGCTTTCCTCATGAGTGTGCTGGTGCTTCCCAAGACCGTCCTCATGATCCTTATCATGCTTATCCCGCCGGCAGCCTGCCTGATCTATCAGATCATCCCTCTGGCTTTACTGTTTTTCTTCGGTGCTCCGGCTTATTTCAGCGCAATGCTTTACAGCAAGACCTTCAAGCGTTTTGAACCTGAGACAGAGGATCCCGTAGGCGATTATGAATGGACCGTTGCCACGGACGAGACCGAAGAGGCGGCAGATCCCGAAAAGCCTGCGGATTCGGAGAGTACAGATTCCAAAGCAAACCGTGATGCTATATCGGAGGATGGAGATGACGGCAGGTAGACAGTCAAAAAGCACACTGATATCCTGGGTTGCGGTGGACCTGGCATTTATCCTGATAATCGTTGCTTTACTTGGTTCTTTTGCCTATAACAGCAGGAAGTCGTCGGTTTCAAGAAGCAGAGAGGAGCTGATCCACAGGGTCACTGAGTGGGCCTTTGTTTTCGATGAGCTTCGTTCTTCGGCCAATGTTGCAGGTAATGCCCTTTATAAGTCTCTTCCTGCGGCTTCGGAGTCGGCGATCCTCCAGTATCTCACAAACACCATGGCTAACACCATGTTTTCTCATATTGTTTTCGTTAAGAACGGATCTGCGGTTTATGACGAAAACGGTGTCTATTCCGGGGATCTGGATCTTCCGGGTTTTTCCGGCGGTGAGCCCATGAGCGTTACCATGAGGGTCCTTCATGCAGGAGAATACCTTGAGCATGATTCCTACGCGCTTATATACCATTTCAGCGATTCGTCCTATCTTGTGTTTATTGCTTCCCTGAACGATATTTCCGAGAAATTTGCTTCTTTTGCCTATACCGAGTATATGTTCCTTGTACTTATCTCAAACGATGGAACGGTACTTGCTTCATTCGACAAATACAATGACACGGACAGCGTCTTCCTTTCTTCACCCAACATTCTTTCCGTTGTATCCGGCGGTGCCGATGTGGAGGACTTTACACTTTACAAAACAAAGCTTTCAAATTTGAGCGGATGTGCCGTTTCTTCCACAGTAAAGAACGATGCAAGGACCATAGTCAGCGTGCCGGTCAAAGAGACCGACATGGTACTTACCCTGGGACTCAGGCAGTTCTATATGAACAAGATGATCGCTTCGGACTTTAAAGCCACCCAGAGCGCTGTCATCAGACTTTCGGTAGTGATCGTGCTGTTTTCGTTATTTGCTTTCGGAACCCTGGTGGCTTCCTCCATCAAGCACAAAGAACACGGTCGCGAACTGGAAGACAAGGCCGATACGGATCTGCTCACGGAGCTTTACAACAAGCTTGCCACCGAGAGAAAGATCCAGGAATATATCGACGAGCACCCCAAGAGCAGCGGTATGTTCTTTATCTTTGACGTGGATAATTTCAAAAAGATTAACGATACAATGGGTCATGCTTTCGGCGATCTGATGCTTAAGACCATCGGAACCCAGATCCGTTCCGTATTCAGAGTTACGGATATCATAGGCCGTGTCGGCGGTGACGAATTCATCATCTTCCTTAAGGATGTCAAGGAATCCGAGGTAAAAGAACAGGCGGAGCGTCTGACAAGCTTCTTCCATGACTTTAAGGCAGGCGGGGATTACGTTAAGTATTCAGCAACCGCAAGTATCGGTGCCGCGCTTTATCCCGAAGACGGAAAGAGCTTCAAGGGACTTTACGAGGCGGCGGATCAGGCTTTGTACAAAGCAAAGAAGCGCGGTAAGAACAGGCTTGTTTTCTTCAACGAGAAAGAGTCCGCCGAGGGCGAACAGCAGGCTTAGGCAATTTGTATAGAGAAGGGCGTCTGTGTTCGGTAAGTTGACCACAGGCCCTTTTTTAATGATTTAAAAACAGCAATTTTTACAAATGCAGACACAATTTTTGTGGCAAATAGAGTATGGTAATTGACCGTTAATTTCTTTATACTGTAAACAGATTGTATGTGGGGTATGCCCACGTTATACAGGAGGAAAATTATGGCAAGTTTATCACTTAAGAACATCTGCAAGGTTTATCCCAACGGATTCGAAGCCGTTAAGGATTTCAACCTCGAAATCGCAGATAAGGAATTCATCATCTTCGTAGGACCTTCAGGTTGTGGTAAGACCACCACACTTCGTATGATCGCAGGTCTTGAAGATATTACTTCCGGCGAATTGAAGATCGGTGACAAGGTCGTTAACGACGTTGAGCCCAAGGACAGAGATATCGCGATGGTATTCCAGAACTACGCTCTGTACCCTCATATGTCCGTTTATGACAACATGGCATTCGGTCTTAAGTTAAGAAAAGTTCCCAAGGACGACATCGACAGAGAAGTTAAGGAAGCAGCTAAGATCCTTGACTTAACTCCCCTCCTTGATCGTAAGCCCAAGGCTCTTTCCGGTGGACAGAGACAGCGTGTTGCCATGGGACGTGCAATCGTTCGTAAGCCTCAGGTATTCCTGATGGACGAACCTCTTTCCAACTTGGATGCTAAACTTCGTGTACAGATGCGTATCGAGATCGCTAAGCTTCACCAGAAACTCGGAACCACCATCATCTACGTTACCCATGACCAGACCGAGGCTATGACCCTTGGTACCAGAATCGTAGTTATGAAGGATGGCGTTATCCAGCAGGTAGATACCCCTCAGAATCTGTACGACAAGCCTCAGAACCTGTTCGTAGCAGGATTCATGGGATCCCC
>JAEEGT010000085.1 GCA_016280465.1 Lachnospiraceae bacterium
ACTCAGCATATGTGCTATTCTTTCTGCGGATCCGGGTGTCGGTCACAAACCTGTGTCAACCCGGGGCCCGCCAACGTAAACTAAAATGTATCCTGAATATACTTCCTGTGAATTATGCCCGCGAAGGTGCGGGGTCAACAGAAATAACGGAATTACGGGCCGCTGCCATGAGTCCTCGGACCTTTTTGTGGCAAGAGCCGCCCTTCATTACTGGGAAGAGCCCTGTATCAGCGGAACGGAAGGCTCCGGAACCGTGTTTTTTTCCGGTTGCGGCCTTAACTGTGTTTACTGTCAGAACAGGGAAATATCCCGGGGGGAATCCGGCAAAAAGATATCCGTCGAAAGACTTTCCGAGATTTTTTTTGAACTTGCGGCTAAGGGTGCCAACAATATAAATCTGGTGACTCCCACCCACTACGTTCCCCACATCATAGATTCCATCAGACAGGCAAAAGAAAAAGGCCTGTCCCTTCCCATTGTATACAACACAAGCGGTTATGAACTTCCTGAGACTCTTGACCTTCTTAGGGACACCGTTGATATTTTCCTTGCTGACTTTAGATACATGGATTCCGATACCGCAGATGCTTTTTCTTTCGCCGAAGACTATCCTGCCCGTGCCAAGGCTGCTTTTGACAAGATGTTTGAGCTTGTGGGAAAGCCGGTTTTCAACGATAAAGGAATGCTTACAAAGGGAATTGTGGCTCGTGTTCTTGTGCTCCCCGATCATGCCGATGAGGCTGTCCGGATCGTTAAGTATCTTTACGAACATTTCGGGGATGATATTTATTTAAGTCTCCTGAGGCAATATACTCCCCTGGTGAACCTCCCCTGCGATGCCGGAACTGCAAGAGCCGGAGAAAAAAAATACAGGTCGTTAATGCGGACATTAACGACCTATGAATACGAAAAAGTTGTGAATGCGGCTCTTAACCTTGGTGTCAAAAATGCCTACACACAGGAAAAAGGAACCGATAAGGAAAGCTTTATTCCCGCCTTTGACAATACGGGCGTTTAGTTTTCGGAAGCAAGGTATTTGATGTAGTTTTCAACCATCAGGGCG
Organism: Lachnospiraceae bacterium; assembly: GCA_016280465.1. Lineage (GTDB taxonomy): Bacteria > Bacillota > Clostridia > Lachnospirales > Lachnospiraceae > UBA1258. The sequence goes on from JAEEGT010000085.1 coordinate 1,064, forward strand.
ATCTTAAAGGTGAGAGCGTCATCAAAGGTACGTACATCAAGTCCCGTTGCTTTTTCCAGTTTTTCAAGACGGTACACAAGAGTGTTTCTGTGTACGAAAAGCTGTCTCGAAGTCTCTGAAACGTTCAGGTTGTTATCAAAGAATTTATTGACTGTGGTAAGGGTCTCCTCGTCAATGGAGAAAGCCTCGCCGTCTTTAAAGATCTCCTGGATAAAAATATGGCACAGATTCTCGGGCAGCTGATAGATCAGACGGCCGATACCGAGAGTTCCGTAGGAGATAACATCCTTCTCGGCATAGAAGATCTTGCCCACATCCAAAGCCATCTTGGCTTCTTTGTAGGATTTCGAAACGTCTTTAAGTTCATTGACCATGGTACCGAAGGAAACCCTGACCTTCAGCATGGCCTCTGTGTTTATGATATCCACCACGGATTTTGCGATATCCATGAGGGAATCGTAGTCGTTAGCTTCTTCCACATTCTTGATAAGAATGATATTTTTCTCATCGATGGCTGTAAGATAATCCCCTGACTGGGTAGAGAACAGGCCCTTTAAAACCTCCATGGCGGAGTTATCCCGCTCGATCAGCGCCTCTATGAGGAACACCACGCGCTTAACGTTAACGTCGATGTGGAGTTTCTTGGCGCGATTGTAGATATCCACCAAAAGAAGGTTGTCCATCATAAGGTTCTGGAAGAAATTGTTTCGGTCGAAGCGCTCTTTGTAGGCTACGATAAGAGTCTGGATCTGGGAAACCGCTATCTTCGCCACCATATAAACATCGTCTCCGGCTCCGGCAGCCACAAGAACATAAGCTATCTCGCCCTCGTCAAAGATCTTTAAAAGATGATAGCGACCGATAACCTGCGAATCCGCCGGAGAAGCCGCAAAGGCTTCCACAAAGTTTCTGGAAAGATCCTCGGGTTCGAATGTGGATGCAACCGTAAGCCCTTCCAAGTCATATACACAAAAATCGGTGCGCGTTATTGTATGTAGATCGTCAATGCTTCCCTGAATAATCTGACCGGTAATCATTTAAACCTCCGCTGGTGCTTTTGTTTTATTATATCACAAAAATGCGATTTCTCAAGGTTTTACCCCCGGGCGGTCTTGACCTTGAGTGCTTCATGTGTGAAAATAGATTGTAAAGCGGTGTATACCCTTTACCGGGCATGCATCGTTATTCTTTTGCGTCTGTTTAGGCAAAAGAAACCAATATCTATTCTTCAGGAAGGGAGCTTCTTTATGGAAAAGTTGTTTAAACTCAAAGAAAACAACACCACGGTAAGAACCGAAGTCATTGCCGGTCTTACCACATTCATGACAATGGCTTACATCATTGCCCTGAATCCCAATCTTTTAACAGGCTTTGGTTCCCAGGGCCAGGCAATCTGGAACGGTGTATTCCTCGCTACCTGTATTGCTTCCGCTGTCGGAACGCTCTTTATGGGTTTTGTGGCCAACAAACCCTTCGCAATGGCACCCGGTATGGGACTTAACAGTTTCTTTGCCGTAGTTGTGTCAAACATTGTTGCCATCACCGGACTTACCTATCTTGAGTCCTTCCGCGCAGCACTTTGCATTATCCTCATCGAGGGTATCATCTTCATCATTCTCTCCGTATTAAATGTACGTGAAAAGATCGTTGAAGCCATTCCTCTGGGCGTTCGTCTCGGAATCGGACCCGCCATCGGAATGATGCTTATGAATATCGGACTTGGCTCCAACGCCGGCGTATACAATTCCGAAGGTTCCGCCTTCTATGTAATGAAAGACTTCTTCGGAGCACTTACCGCAAATTACGCAAGCAACGCTATGGGTGATGCATATCCCGAAATGGTGCTCACCGTTGTGACCATGTTCCTGGGTCTTTTCCTTATAATCTTCCTTGATCACAAGAAGATCAAAGGTGCGGTACTTTACGGTATGCTCGGTGCATCCGTTGTATTCTGGGCAGGCGAAGCTATCTTCCTTGGAAGAAACCCCTTCGAAAAGCTCATCGGAGCATCCTTCCTGCCTCCTTTCCCCGACCTCGCCGAAACCACTCTTTTCTCCCTTAATTTCAAGGGATTCCTTGAGATCGGCTGGGTTACCGTTACCACACTTATCGTAACATTCTGCATCATCGATATGTTTGATACCATCGGAACACTGGTTGGTACCGCAAGTCGCGCAGGAATGCTGGACAAAGAAGGCCGCATGCCCAAGATGAAGGAAGCCCTTCTCGCTGATGCCGTAGGTACAGTTACCGGATCTCTTACCGGTACCTCCACCGTTACCACCTTCGTTGAATCCGCATCCGGTGTTGAAGCAGGCGGACGTACGGGACTTACCGCAGTTACCACAGGCTTCATGTTCCTGCTTTGCATGTTCATTGCACCCATTGCAGGTATCATCCCCGCCGCAGCTACATCCTCGGCACTTATCTACGTAGGCTTCCTGATGGTCAGCAACTTAAAGCTTATCGATTTCTCGGACTTCTCCCAGATGATCCCCGTAGCGATAATGCTCATTGCAATGCCCATCTCCAGTTCCATCGGACACGGTATCGGTCTTGCCCTTATAACCTACTCCTTCATCAAGGTCTGCACAGGCAAGGCAAAAGAAGTATCCTGGCTCACCTATGTACTTTCACTTCTGTTTATAGTTAAGTTCTTCTACGTAGGATAATTGTTCAGTACGCAAACACCCCGCTCAGTGGCGGGGTGTTTTTTTATTCATTCGATCGTTAAACCGTTTCGGCAGTTCCGCTCTTTGGTGCACCGGCGATCAATGCAACGATACCTGCGATCAAAAGCAGAGGCATTGCAATGTAAACCGCACCGATCACAAACAGGAAGATCAAAATTGCAGGGAAAAGAATGAGCCCCACAAAGAATTTTGATATATTCCACATCAGTCTGATTCCAAGGCACAGCACTTTAACAACAAACCAGATCATTGCAACAGTAAATAAGATAATCATGTCAGCTCCTTTCTGCGAACGTACCGTTCGCTACAGGTTATCTCCTTTATGAGTACATTGTATACAGAGTCGACAGAACAATAAAGATTTGGAACTGGGAATTAAGAGCTTCTTATTATGTAATTAAAGAAAAATAAAAAAAGCCCCGACCTTGTGGTCGGGGCTTCATGTCTGACTTTACAGAGACTAGTTGGTAATAACCTGCTCGGTCTGCTTGTCGAATACGTGGATCTTCTCAACGTCGAGAGCGAACTTAATGTTGTCGCCGGGACGGGAAGTGGTACGAGGATCAACTCTTGCGGTGATAGGGAACTCAGCAAGATCGAAGTATAAGAATACTTCGGCACCGAGAAGCTCGTATACCTTAACGGTTGATTCAAATACGCTGTTGGGAGATGCTTCGATAAACATCTGAGAATCGTAAACATCCTCAGGACGGATACCGAATACAACGGTCTTTCCGTTGTAACCACCCTCGATAAGCTTCTTGGACTTAGCGGGAGGAAGGGGAATTGCCTTGCCTGCGATCTTAAGGCTTGCAACATCACCGTTAACCTCAACTTCGGCATCAAGGAAGTTC
>JAEEGT010000009.1 GCA_016280465.1 Lachnospiraceae bacterium
AAAACCGATGATCAGCCCTGTCCGTACCCTTATTTCTGCCACAAACCTGCGAAAAAGAAGATACATGCCGCAGATCAACAAAACACTGACCCAGGGGAAAAGGCACATGATGTATCTGTCCACAAGGTAGGGTGCAACTTTGGAAACAAACAGAAAGTATACTGTCACGGGAGTAACGATCAAGGCCGCTTTTTCGGCGGCATTGCTGTATCCTTTTTCTTTTTTCAATATCCTGACCGTAATAAGGACCGCCACGATCACAAGAAGCAGACAGGGAAAGACCCACCCGGGAACTCCCATAGTATGATATGTCAGGACATTTAGCATGGCTTTAAGGCGATAAAAAGTATCCGACATATTAAACAATGCCCCGAAAGTATCGCCGGTGCGGGTCCCGCCAAATACAGCCTTGATGGAGAATGGCCACAGGGCAATACCGATCACACCCGAAATAGCCATGGTCAGTATATATCTTACGATACTCTTTTTCTTTTTACGAACAGCCATGGATATTACAGATGCCATTGCTATTCCAAAAGCGATAAATACGAAATAATACTGGGTAAGATACCCGAAAACCGTGAAGAAAATAAGGAGCCGTCGGTCTTTCTTTGTCCATTCCCAGCCTGATTCACGAAGTCTTAAATGCGCATAAAGAGATCCCACGACCATGAGAGTGAGCAAAGAATACATTCGAATATAAAGGGCAATATCTCCCGCAGCTGCACTAAGTCCGTAGCAAGCAGCAACAAGTATAGCCGGAATCCTGCCTCCAAGATAATTACGTACGGTCACATACAAAAGCAACACGGTTAGTAAGGTAATACAGAGATTTAACCCAAGTCCGAACCACTTTGAAAAAACCCCGGGAGCAAAGGAACAGACTGTATGAAGCAATGCCCCGTACAAAAGCGGGTGTGTATCTCTCCTGTAGTTATATACGACCGAAAAATAGTTAAATGTATTACTCTTTGATACTGAGACATAGTCACGGAAGAAATCCCCCGTAACCCAGCCCGGTCTGTACATATCATTACTGTTTGCTTTGGCGACAAGGTATTGTGAATAGATTTCCGTATCTTTCAGATGAAAACCGGATTCCCTTAGAATAGAAAAATCACGGCCAATATTCCGGAAAAACTGTAAAAGGCTCTCTCCCGGACCGTATTCCAGCATCCAATCCTTGACCCTGTAACCATCATAATTCAGATGTGGAAAGGGCAGGTATTCGCTGTTTGCGGTACCGTACATATACATTTCGTCTATGTGGTAGCCCTCTTTCTTTGTTCCGAAGAAAATAAGCTCTGCCGTTATCAACAGCAAAAGCACTGCAAGAATTATGGCGTATCTGCGTGAAAAACCCTGTGTTGATCTCAATTGTTTCGCTGATGGTTAAACCATCCGCCCCCTTTCTTTAAGCACAGAATATCGTATAGGTTCCTTTGGTAAGTCTGATCTTTTCCCCCGCCTTGCGGATATCCGATGAAGAACCGTTAACCGTAACGCTCGTCGCATCCTTGGAAAGGACAAATTCTCCTTCGGAATCAAAGGGAACCTCAACCGTATAAAGGAACCCGTTGTCTTTCTTTGTCCATTCGCAGCGGATAAGTCCCTTGGCGGAACGGTAGGACATCTTTGCCCAGTCGAATCTCTCATCAGTATAAGGCTTTACGGTGAACCTTGCAAATCCCGGATTGTTTTCATCGTAATCCAGACCGCACATATACCTATAGATCCACTCCACAATGGATCCGTATGCATAGTGATTCAGGCTGTTCATGCCGGTATCGCTGACGGAACCGTCGGGAAGAACGGAATTCCAGCGCTCCCAGATTGTGGTAGCTCCAAGATTGACTTCATAAAGCCATCCGGGAAAATCCTCGTTTAAAAGAAGGGTATACGCGATCTCCGAATAGCCGTTCTCCGTCAGCATGGGACAAAGAATTGGCGTTCCCACAAACCCTGTGGTAAGGTGCATGTTATCTTCTTTGAGTTTTTCTATGAGCCTGTCCACCTGACGCTTTTTGGCCCCTTCGGGGATCAGATCGAGCCAAAGGACCATAACAAGAGCTGTCTGGGTGTCCACCGCAAGACGCCCTGTCTTTGTATAGTACTCATTTATAAATGCCTCTTTGATATGTTCCGCAAGATCGGTATAGTATACAGCATCCTCGGATTTTCCGAGAACCTTTGCGGCTTTGGCGGTCAAAGTTGAACAATAATAGTAATATGCTGTAGCCACAAAGAATTTATCGGTAGCGCCGAAACGTGAGCCGGTGTGGTAATTATCCAAAGCCAGCCAGTCAGCGTAATGGAAACCGGTGGCCCAAAGATATCTGTCACCGGTACTCTTATCAATTTTTCTAACGAAATCCACCCAGGACTTCATGTTCTCATACTGCTCGGAAAGAAGAGTCCTGTCTCCGAAGGTCCTGTAAACCGTCCAGGGAATGACTGCTGCCGCATCGGACCAGGCGCAGGCACCCATTCTTTTCTCGAAGGGCTTTCCGGGTTCAAGTATCTGCTCGATCTCCCTGAAAACATCCGGAACAACATAGGGAACGGCGCCGTCGTAAATACGCTGCTCTTTCTTCATGTCATAAAGATATTTCCTGAAAAAAGCAGGTGTATATAGGTTAAAGCAGGCCGTCTGTGAAATGACCTGGGCATCCCCGGTCCAGCCCATACGCTCATCTCGCTGAGGACAATCCGTGGGCACGTCTAGATAGTTTCCCTTCTGCCCCCAGAGAGCATTGAGGATCAGTCGGTTTACCTTGGGATTCGAAGTTTCCACCACGCCGGTCCGTTCCATTTCGGAATAAAGAACACGGCCCTTGAAATTCTCAAGCCTGATCTCCGAAATTCCGCAGATCTTCATAAATCTGAAGCCGTAAAAAGCAAAGTGAGGCCTTACCCACTTGGGTGTACCGTCGGAAACATACTTATATTCCTGTTTTGCGGAACGCAGATTCCCGTTATAGAAATTGTCGTTCTGTAAAAGCTCTCCGAATTGGAAAAATACTTCTTTACCCGCAGGTTCATCACAGTAAAACTCTACCCAGCCGGTGATTTCCTGACCAAAGTCCATGACCTGTTCCCCGGCGGGAGTGTTGATCAGTTTATCGGGCTTAACCGTTTCCATTACTTTGACAGGCAGGCTGAATCTTGGTGTCAGAAGGTCATCTCTTCCTTCCGTCACAGCGGTTTTCTCAAATTCTGCCGGAACGGAGCCGGGCTCACACCAGCCCTTTATCTCCTTACGGGCATCCCATACCTCACCGTCATAGATACCGCTCGAAAGCACCGGTGAAGGAGCCGCAAGCCAGCTTTCATCTGTGGGAATGACAGTTTTTGTCCCGTCAGCGTATGTAAGATGTATCTCCGCCTTTAACTTGCAGGTATCTCCGAAAAGACAACGGGTATCTCCCTCAAATCCGAAGCGCCCTTTGTACCATCCGTTTCCGAGCATTACACCAAGACAGTTGTCTCCGTTTTTAACAAGCTCCGTAATGTCATAGGTCTGATACTGGATCCAGAGACTGTAGTCGTTACAGTAAGGTGCAAAGAATTCATCCCCGATCTTTTCACCGTTCAGATATGCTTCGTACAGTCCCAGGCCGCATATATATAGCCTTGCCACGGAAATTTCTTTTTCCGGAGCAAAGTCTTTCCTGATCAGAGGCTGGATTTCTTTGTCGAACGGAGCCCTGATCCACTTGCCCGCCGTAAATTCTGCCGCGGTCTCAAATCTTGCGACGGGACTGACCCCACAGTCCCCCGCATCGTCCTTTACCGTTACCTGCCAGTAATAAACAGTGCCCGGTTTAAGCGCTATCTCCGGATCATAATCGAGAGAGCTGATATCCTCTCTTTCGCCGCTGTCATGAAGGATCCGTGTCATGGCTTCATCCTCCGCAACTCTCACCCTTGCGGAGACCGCCCGGTTCCCCTTTGCTTCTTCCACTATCCAGGAAAAGCTCACCTTACTCATTTCGTAACCCACAGGGTTCACAAGATGATTTGTTTTAAGACTCCCAATACGCATTTTATACCCCCGTTTTCTATTCATTAAAACAATCCAATACTTTGGCGCCTTTTTTTACAAAAGCAATAAATTCCTGTATTTCCGCATGAACCGAGGCCCACTGTGAACCATTGTACTCTTTGCCGTCCTTGGTAAGGATCCATTCTCCCTCAGGAAGCCATACCTTACGGTCCGTCTGCCCCTTTTTCACGATAGGTGCAAAAAGAATGTCGGGACCAAACATATACTGATCTCCCGTGCGGTAGCATTCCGGATCGTCGGGAAAATCAAAGAACATGGGCCGCATAACGGGATAACCCTTCTCCGAAGCCCTGTTCATCTGTTCCTTTATGTAGGGGATCAGCCTGTAGCGAAGCTTGACTATCTTTGAGAGGATCTCAAGGTTTCTTTCTCCGAAGCTCCAAAGTTCGTTATCTCCGCCGGTGGGCTCCTTGATGTCCCTGGATCTGTCATGGCCGTCTCTGGAACCGTGAAGTCTCATTACCGGCGAGAACAGGCCGTACTGGAACCAGCGGACTATAAGTTCTCTGAAATAGTCCGATTCGATGTTGCCGCCGTAGAAACCGCCGATGTCCGTATTCCACCAGGGTATTCCACACATTGCCATGTTAAGACCTGACTTTACCTGTTCTTCAAGGCTTTCGAAGGAGGAAAGGATGTCTCCGGACCAGACAAGGGCTCCGAATCTCTGCGCCCCGGTATAGGCGCTCCTTGTAAGGGTGATGATATCATCCCTGCCCGCTTTCTTCATGCCGTCGTAGACAAGTTGCGAATAATAGTAAGGATAAAGAAGGGCAACCTCATCGCCCCGGCCTGCATACATGATCAGGTTGTCAAAATGCTCCGGATGGATCTCCGGCTCCGCCTCATCAAACCAAAGACCATCCACTCCGTTATCCAGATAGTTTTCTTTAAGTCTGTTAAAGACATACTCTCTTGCTGCAGGGTTACTGGGATCGATCTCCGCCTGGGGACCGTAGAAATCAAACACCCTGTTACTTCCCGAAGCGGTTCGAAGGAGCATGTTGTGTTCCAGCATATATCTGTAGTTCTCGCTGTGCTCATTGATGGTTGGCCACATGGAGACCATGAGCTTAATGCCCATTTTGTGAAGCTCGTCGGCCATGGCTTTGGGATCCGGCCAGTATTTGGGATCGAACCGGTAATCCCCCTGTTCCGTCCAGTGAAAATAGTCCACTATGATAACGGACACCGGGATACCCAGTTCTTTGTATTTCCTTGCCACTCGCAAAACCTCGTCCTGGGTTTCGTATCTTAATCTGCACTGCCAAAAGCCCATTCCCCACTCGGGCATCTTAGGCGCATGTCCCGTCAGGTCCGAAAGCTTTTCGCAGACCGACGCAGGTGTCCCCGAAAGTACCACGAAATCTATGCCCTTGGCACAATCCGCGTTCCACCTGGTCCTGTTGTTTGACAACTCAGCCTTGCCGGTGCCCGGATGATTCCAAAGAAAACCGTAGCCGAGAGAAGAATAAACATAGGGTATGCTCGTCTTTGTGTTCAGATGCTGAAGATCCACGCTGCAGCCTTTTTTGCTGTAGCAGTTCATACGCTCGTGACCGAGACCGAAAAAATCTTCATCGGGATTTGGCTCAAAGGTCAATCTTGTCCTCCAAAGTCCGCTTCCCACACTCCTGTAATTTCTGAACGAATAACCGAAGGTCTGCTCCGGCTGTTCCTTCAAGATACATCTGTCTCCCTCGAAAAATGTAAGCCTGCCGTTATCCTCCATCATCACTTTCAGGTTTCCGGTAGAAAGAAAAGCAAATCTCCCCTCTTTCCAGACCTTAGCCGGAGTCTCAACAGGTTCCAATGTCCAGTTTTCATCGGGAAGCTTTGAAGAAGCCGTTGCCCTGAACCTGATACAGCCTTCGTGACAGGCGCTGATCTCACCGATCTCGCCTTCCCGCTCAAAGCGGATCTTACCGTCTTTCAGTATAAATTCCATATAGTCTTTGCCCTTTCTTTTGCGCGTATGTTGCAAAACACCTTCCCTTTGATTGTATAACATCTCAGCGCTTTTTCAAGATGTTTTTACACGTGTAAAGCGGACGGGAATTAATAAGCACCCGCGGATCGTGCTGCTGCAAAAAAACACTCTGATGCAACAGACTTTCCCGGGTGCTTTACGATCACTGTCTCATGTTCTTAAGAGTCTCTATCATTTCAAGGTCTGAAGCCTGAACCTTCATACTGGCGGTGGTGGGATTACCCTCTGCATCAATGATGGTTATCTCGATGACCGACCCCTCCTTGATACCCTTAGCGGCCATATCTCTGAAAAAAGACACCATTTTGGGGTGATTGCTTTCAAACTGGTTCTTCATTCCCATTAATTTAAAAAGATCCTGCGGATTGGGCATTTTATACCTCCTTGTTGATGACGATCACTTTCTTTTTACGAAGATACAGATAATAAACAAGTCCCAGAAGGATACCGAATACGGTTGCGGTGGGAGCGGCCATTCCGACTCCCGTCAGGTTCGCTCCGGGTCTTACGCTCATGTAATAGGACAGGGGAAGTCTTACGACCAGTGACTGCAGGATTCCCATGAGCATCACAAAAAATGACTTGGAGTGTGCGTTGAAATAACCCATAAAACTGAAAAGCACGCTGGTAAGGAATGCCTCGGGAGCAAATCCCTTCATAAACTCGAAGGCCCTGGCCACAACCGCCGCGTCGTCGGAAAAGATCTCAGCAACTATATCGCCCCTGATAAAAATACCCACGGCGACCACCAGTCCCACCAGCACACCGATCCCCATACTCCAGCGAAGGGCCGAAAGTCCGCGATCTTCCCTGCCCGCCCCCACGTTCTGGGCCACAAAGGAAGCAAGAGACTGCATGATGGCGATGGGTATCAGCATTACAAAGGCCTGGATCTTCTGGGCAACACCGTACCCCGAAGAACAGTCAAGACCCATATGATTGACAAAAGCACAAAGAGCAAGAAAGGTTCCGTTGGTAAGGATCTCCTGAAAACCCAGGGGAAGACCTATCATGAAGAACAGCTTTATCTGCTCGTTTATACAAAAATCACGGCGTGTGATCTTAAAGGGAAGTCTTTGCTTAAAGATAATGATGACAGAAAGGATGACACTGACCGCCTGGGCAAAGATCGTTGCAAGAGCGGCTCCCACAACATTCATCTTAAGTCCAGCCACCAGCAAAAGATCTCCCAAAATATTAACAACACACGCTATGGCCACAAAGATCAGCGGAAGCCTGGAATTACCCATTCCACGCATCACCGAACTGATAAAATTGTAGAACACCACAAAGATAAAGCCCACGGCGCAGTTCCTGATGTACTGGACCGTCAGATCTGCCGCTTCCGGCGGCGCCTGCATAAGACTTGCGATGGGACGGGCAAAAGCAAACATTATCACGGAAAAAAGAACGGAAAGTCCCGTAAAGAATATGACCGCACCGCCGATCAGTCTTCCGATCCTGTCTTCTCTGTGCTCTCCCAGATATCTGCCCAACAGGACCGTAACACCCACCGAAAGGTTTGAAGTAAAGAAGGTAAACAGATTCAATACGTTACTTCCGGTCGCGATCCCCGAAATACCTGCAGTGGTACCGAAGTGACCCACTATCATAAGGTCCACGGCACTGTACATTGCCTGTAAGACCAAGGCACCCAGGATAGGGAGCATAAATCTGACCATCTTGACCGGAATGGATCCGGTGGTAAAATCCTGATTTGCTGTTTCTTTCATGTAAATCCGTTTCCTTAATGATCCGCTGTTACAGCGGTGCCTGAAATTCAAGGCGTCGACCGCTCCGGGGCGGTATCCGCACGATCCCGGCCTTTAAGCCGCCTGCTTGGAAGGTATTGGACCCTCCTGAGTATCCGTTTTGGAATAAAGCAGTTTCAATATGATGGGCGTCAGGATCGACGAAAATATGATCAAAAGAATGACCGCCGTAAAGTATACGGGGCTAAGCAATCCCACGGAAAGACCCTTCTGAGACGTAATGAGGGCAACCTCGCCACGGGTCATCATGCCCACGCCGATCTTTAAGGAATCGGCCCAGGTGAATCTGCAAAGCTTAGCCATCAGTCCGCAGCCCACGATCTTGCAAAGAAGACCCACAGCCACAAAAGCAAGGGAGAACCAGATTATGGACATGTTTACTTCACTGATGTCCGTCTTAAGTCCGATACTTGCAAAGAAAATGGGCCCGAAAAGCATATAGGAGTTAATGTCCATCTTCTCGGCTATGTACTCGGAATCACGCACGTTGCAAAGGATTATACCCGCTACATAAGCACCGGTGATATCTGCAATACCGAAATACTTCTCTGCCACAAAGGACATGGCAAGGCACAAAGCCAGTCCCATGATGGGAATACGTCTGGTGTGAGGGTATCTTGCATCCATGGCCTTGAAGATCTGATAGATGATGAAGCCCACACCGATGGAAAATACAAAGAAAAGTGCGGTCTTGCCCACGACCATTCCGACGTCCGTGCCGCCGTCCTTGAGTCCCATGACCACCGTAAGCACGATGATACCGATAATATCGTCAATGATCGCCGCAGAAAGAATGGTGGTTCCCACATATCCCTTGAGCTTGCCCATCTCACGAAGGGCCTGGACCGTTATGCTCACACTGGTGGCCGTAAGGATTACACCCACAAACAAAGCGGAGTAAAATTCCTGAGTTCCCACTCCTGCCGGGCCGTAAAAACCTCTGTATAAAAAGAAACCGCCCACAAGAGGAACAAACACACCCGCACAGGCAATGAGAGTTGCCTTAAGTCCGGTCTTTATAAGATCGTGAAGGTTTGTCTCAAGTCCTGCGGAAAACATCAAAAGGATAACACCGATCTCCGCCATCTGGCTTAAGAAGGTGCTTTGATTGACGAGTCCCAGAACGCTGGGTCCGATCAGAAGACCCGCTATGATCTCACCCACAACCTGGGGAGCTTTTAGTTTACGGGCAAGAATGCCGAAAACCTTAGCAAATACAACGATAATCGCCAGATCCTTAAATACAAGATATGATTCCACTTTAATCGCCTCTGTTCTTATAATACAAAAGGGCAGCACAGGCACGCTGACCGCGCCCGGCGACCCTTAACCAATGTCGTCAACAATGCATTCTAACACATTGTAGGCTTTTTTCAAGATTTTTTGGTAATTCTGCCCTTAGGTTTTGTTTCTTTAACCTTGTTGCTCCGTTCCAGAATGGATTCGGCATCTTCCCTGGTAATCTGCCTCTGGGTCTTTACAGCATAGATCCCTCCGTCATCGCTCTTTCTGATGCGGATCTTGGTCTTGATATAGCCGTGATTCTCACAATAGGAAACCCCGATATAGTATTTCCCGGTGGGGGCAAAAAGCTTGACTTCCTTGGCAGAGATCTTGTCGCAAAGATAGCAGTTCGTGCTTTTTACTTCCCTGTCGGCAAGGAGGTTTTCTCTTGTGGTAAAGGTCCTGGTTATGTACTTGTCGTAGTCCTTGAATATCCTGTGAACTTCGTGTTCTTTGTCCCGGGGAGGGGTAAAGGTATCATAGGACACATAATCCATGATCTCCTCGCCTTTGAGGACTCCGAAGACCTTGGCAGTGTAATAGGCATCGCTGAAAGCCCTGTGGAAAGGAATGTCCTTATGGATCCCAAGTCTGTCTACCGCAGTTTCCAAAGAAACCCTGTCCGCCCTGTTTCCGCTGTCGATGGCAAAGAGTTTCTGCACATCGTAAAAAGCAAAGGGACCGTCTGAGAAAGTATCGATGCCGTAGTACTTCATGTTCCTTTGCAGTTCCGTAAGATCCAGAGGGCCCCAGGTGCAATAGATCACGTCGTTACCGCACCATTCCTTAAACCTGCCGATCACATCCTCGAAGGGCTGCTCGTGCTTGAGTTCCTGCATCTTGATGTGCACAAGCTTCCCCGTAACGTAATGCATGGTCTTATAGATCCTGGGCTTTATGAGAGCGCTGAACTCGTCTATCATAACCTTGTCTTCGTTGAGTTTGACGGCGCCTATTTCTATTATTTCGAAGGGAATCTTCTCGTTGTTGCCTTCCGGAGTTCCGGACTGATTCCATTCCAGATCGAGGACTATGTAATTCATTCAAATACTCTTTTCCGATTTAAAAAGCAAATATCTTATGCTACAATTCTATGTGTGTTTTTACCATTAGTCAATGTCAATAAATCCTTAATTTCAAAGGAGCGAAACATGAAAAATCTCATGATCAAAGTTGCTGTGGACGGAACCGTTGAAGGCGCCCACATGAACCTCTGTCTCTACGAACCTTCAAGGGAGCTTATGCTCAGGGAAAGACCCCTTGTCCTGGTACTTCCCGGCGGCGGCTACAGATATACTTCCGAGCGCGAAGCCGACTCCATCGCGAACCAGTTTCTTTCTCTCGGATACAATACCGCGATCCTGTACTACAGCGTTGCTCCCGCGGTCTATCCCACGGCGCTCAGAGAACTTGCTTTTTCCGTAAAATTCCTTAAAGATCATGCCGAGGAATTCTTCATCGATCCCGACAGGATCATACTTTGCGGCTTTTCTGCCGGCGCGCACCTTGCCGCATCCTTCGGAACGGGATATTACAGACCCGAAGTTACTGAATATTTCAAGGTAAAAGAAAACGATCTTAAGCCCGCAGGAATGATCCTTGCCTACCCGGTCATAACCTCAGGCGAGTTTGCCCACAGGGATTCCTTCAATGCTCTTCTTGAGGATAAAAAGGACGACAAGGAACTTCTTTCCTATGTTTCCGTGGAAAATCGTGTTTCCGAAAAGACCGTCCCCTCCTTTGTATGGCACACCTTCGAAGACGGTTCGGTGCCTTTGGAGAATTCCCTGCTTCTTGTGAACGCTTTAAGAAAAGCCGGTGTTCCCTTTGAATACCATGTGTTCCCCACAGGCGGTCACGGGCTGTCACTGGCCACTCCCGCCACCTTCTCTCAGAGCGGTAAAGAATTTGACGCCTCCGCAGCTCAATGGATCGAACTCTGCAAGACCTGGCTCTTAAAAACCTTCGGTCTTATGAATAATGAGAAATAGTTAAGAAAGGACTTACCATGATAAAGAAACTGCCAATAATATTACTTGCACTTGGCCTGACAGCGGCTGTTCTTACTGCTTCCGGATGCACGGGGGCCGCTTCATCAAAGGACCCTTCTGCAGGTGCCGGGACCCTTTCGGGTGAGACCGCCTCAGCGACCGTGACCTCTTCGGATCCCGCAGATAACACTTCCGGCAACCCGGCCTCCGATACTGCTGCCGAACGCGATGAATACACCCTTATTTACTCACGATTCTCCGGCGATGTTTTTACCGTCAACGCCTCCGGAGAGCGGATCTCTACTTACAACAGGGAAGAGATTTTTTCCAAATTCCTTGATAAGGGATATGACTTTAAGAATGCCTCCATCCTCGGTGCCATGGACGGCGTGCTTTTTATAGACAATATCTCGGATGAACCGGGAACTAATACGGAAGTTCTCTATGCCATAGACCCCGTGAGCCTCTCCGTCGAAAAACTCTGGACAAAGACAGGCTACGAAGGTTCCTATCTTAACGGATATGAAGTTTACAACGGTGCTTTTTACTACACCGTCACCGGAGGCGGAAAACCTGCCATAGAGGTCAAAGTCGAAAAAGAACCCGGAAAGTTTTCTTTTACCAAATCGGAAACCGGATACGGCAAGGTACTGAACAGTATCTTTACCGATGCGACCATGACCAGACAGCCCGAATTACCCCTGCTTCCCGGTTATACCGCCAGTTACACAAGGATAATGGAAACTGCCGGATATTTTCTTTCCAGGAATGAAAACAATACCTTCCTTATGTTCAAAGAAAACGGCGATATCGAATCCCTCAGGAACTTCCCGGATCACTGGGTAAGTCTCATCGCCTGCGACAAAGACTGTATCATATATGCGGAGATGGATGAGGACTATAAATATACTTACTACAAATATGATATTGCCACCAGTTCCTTTGAGAAGCTTCCTCTGGATCTGAAGGTCAATAACGGAGCTCTGGCCTACGAAGACGGAACACTTTATTACGTCCTGGAAGAATGCCCCGAATTCGGTCACTACATCAGGTACGTGTATTCCTATGATGTGCGCCTTGGTAAGAGCACTCTTCTTTACAGCCAGGAAGACATCCCGGGCCTCGGTGATTACGCAAAGCCCGGTGTTGACGGATTCACGATCATCAACGGCAATATTTATGCTTTGGCTCCCATTGACGGTCAATATACTTTTGCCAGGGTCGATCACGAAAACAAAAGTCCGGATCCGACCTACACTTCCATTTATTGCCCTGTCAGAAAGAACAACGCTCTTTTCTACGGAACGGTTTCCTACTATTCCAACGGCTATAAATGTCCTCATTGCGGTACCCTGCTCGCCAATGTCTACGAAGAGTACTTTAATCTCAATCCGGAATACAGTAAGTTCGCGGACAAGATCAACTCCTACCTTAAGGACAAAGCATCTCAGGTCTTTGAAAGCTACAGCGAAGGCATCAGTCACACGGATTCCTCCGAGTGCGAGTACCACCTTGAATATCCCGACAGTATCAAGGAAGAACAGAATTACAACGTCAACGACGTAGTCTTCATTAATGACAAATATCTGGCAGTGAACATGACAGGCTACTGGTACGGCGGCGGGGCCCACGGACAGAGTCTTTCCGGACAGTATCTCTTTGATCTGGAAACCGGTGACATTGTCACCCTTCGTGATCTGTACACCGGAACAGAAGAGGAATTCAAACGGTTTGTTGCCGAAAAGACAAAGGAAGACTTCGAAAGATACGACTATGAGAGCAACATGCAGCCCTACTATGCATCGGATCCCCAGTCAGTCTACGATGAAGCCTACTCCCTTGCTTCCCTAGATACTACCTACATAATGCTTGCGGAGGATAAAGCCTGGATAGTCTATGAGCCCTACGAAATGGGCCCCTACGCAGGCGGATTCATTGAAATTCCCGTAACCTACGAAGAACTGTTTGGACCGGAGGGTCTTAAATGATCTTTAAACTCCTGCATGTAAGCATACAAAAGCCGAAGGAATGATTCCTTCGGCTTTATTGTTTCTGTCAGATCCTTAACTGTTTGATAGTATTCAGTCCAGATGGAACACGGTCTTAAGATCGATGGCTACGGGACTGTTATCGGGATTTGTTTCCATTATGTCTGCCATAAAATCCCACCACTTGCGGTTGATGGCGGTATCTGCTCCCTTTGCCCAGAGTTCTTCGTTCTCGATCTCGATATATCCGAAAAGAGTAAGGGTTTCTTTGTCCAGGAAGATGGTGTAGTTCTTGCCGCCGTGTTCATGGATCATGTCCTGCATCTCGGGCCAGAGCTCATTGTGACGCTTTTCGTATTCTGCTTCCTGTCCGGGATAAAGTTTCATCTTGAATCCTTTGATCATAGATTTTCTCCTTTGCTTTTACGTATTTTTTCAACCAAGATTTCCCGACCGGGGGCTTGCCCGAGGGGAGAGATCTTACCCGCTATATTTTCTCAATTATCGTATCGTAAGGTGCGATCTTGTATTCCTTAACCCCTGCCTTGGTGTTAACCCTGGTAACCTGAGTCGAATCCGAATTGTTAATAACGATTATTGTATCGGAGCCGGGATAAAAAGCACACTCGCAGTTACGATTGTCCGTGATGTAAAGCTTTTCTTTGTCTCCCGCTATCTCAAGGATCAGGTCAAGAAGCATACGCATGGTAACGAAATTAACTTCAAAGCCTGCCATGTAGATTCCGCGACCCTTGCCGAAGGGATGAGTGGTGATGGCGGGTTTACCGTCGATCTCCTTCAGGACTCTTGTATCTTCATCGGTGATGAACACGTGCTTTTTGGTGCGTCCAACGTAATCTGCGGAAACCCAGTTTTCCTTGGAAGCCTCGCAATTAAAGTGTCCGTGGCAAACTCTGTCTCCAAGATCCTTGTCTACTCCCAGGATGTTTGCAAGGGCAAAGCAGGTGTCCGTGCCGCTAACGGCCGAGGGTTCGTTGACTCCCAGGAACACGCCTCCCTTATCTACCCACTCGGTCACAAGAGAAAGCACCTCGGGATCCTTCCAGGAATCTCCGCCGCTCCAGGCACTGCCCGCACGACCGGCATTGATCAAAAGATCCGCATCCTTAAGTGCGCCCTTCTTTACATCGTCGAAGCTGATGTATTCAACATCCACGGGAAGTCCGGAAAGGGCCTCGTTGATGTGGATAAGATCATGCATGTAGGTCTCGTGGAAGTGACCGGAAAGAGTCCAGGAACGAAGTCTGCCCCAGTAAGTAAGAACCTTTACCTTAACGGGCACTGTGTAAGGCTTGCCTGCATCGTGAAGATCCCTTATGGTACGGAACTCATCGGAGATCTTCTCGATATAGTCCACGAAATCCGGGAATCCTTCCACAAGATGGAGATAGCCTCCAAGACCGATACGGTCTATCTTTGCACGGAGCATGGCTCTGCGAACATGGATCCAGTATTTCTTTGCATCAAGAGCGGGATCTCCGCCCTCTGTAAAGGTAGGTGCTCCTCCTAGTCCCACAGGGAACAGGTAAGGATGGAAACGAAGCTCGTGGGTCTTTACGGGAACTCCGGCGCAAAGTCTTACTTCAAAGCCCGAGAATACGCACTTGATAAGTCCGTCAAATCCGAATTCCTCGAATCTTCCGTTGTAGGGCTCAACGCCTACCCAGGAATCGTCATAGAATACATAGGCTTTCTTTCCGTATTCATGAACGATGTCTATCAACTGTTTACCGAAGGAAATAACGAATTCATTGGTAAAGGCCATCCAGTCTGCCTTGCGGTCGTTACCGGGCATATGGGTCACATGGAACTTGCCGCCGTTGACGAAATCCTCGGCAGTAAGGGAATAGCCGTACTTTTTCGCAAATTCATCCAAAGCGATGTCACTTACGGTGAAATCATAGGATGCCCAGTCTGAGAAAAGATGGGGATTGCGTACGCTTGAACCCCAGATCCATGCGAAATTGTAGAACATGGAGGTAAATCTCACCACGTTGGTGGCGGGATGGGTCTCGCACCAGTTCTTCATCCAGGAAAGAAGATACTCGCGGGTCTCAGGGTATCTGGGATCGATCTGCATGAGATGTTCCTTATCCCAGTGATTGGTGGTGTGGTTGTACATGGAGATCTCTTCCCAGATCCTGTATGCAAGGAAGCTTACGGTATATCTGTGGTAAGGGATCGCTTCTTTGATCTCTACGGAAGAAGAACCTGCTTCGTGACTCCAAAGATCTCTGTCAAGCTCCTCTCCTGTGGTCCTGTCATAGACCTGCCAGTACTTGATGGCTGCGGGTTTGTCGTTGACCGCAAACTGCTCCGCAAAGAAATCCTTCATCAGGTCCACCTTAAGGCTTGTGCCTCTGGCGGTCACGGGAGCCGTAACAAGAAAAGTCTGCTGTAACTTATCTTTGTTTTCTTTGGCCCACTTGTTGTGATCTCTGATGATGCAGATGGTCGAATAGATATCGTAACCTGCATTGAGAATGTCATCGGAAAGCACGGTACCGTCTGAATCTCGGATAACATCGGCTCCCCATTTCTTTGCAAGTTTAAGTGTCAGTTCTTCGTATCCGGCTTCCCCGGGAAGGGTAAAGCCACCCTGAAGTTTGCTCACTGTGTAATCTCCTTTGTCCCTCTATTTGTTAGTTATTATTTCGTTTAGTCTGTCCATCTCGAGCTGATAGGATTTTTCTTTTGCTGTCTCCTCGATTTTCCCTGAAACAACGATTTCCGGAAGCTTCAGAAGTTCCGGATCTATTGGCCACTCAGGAACATCTTCTCTCATCATGCCCGCAAAAGCCTTGTAATGAGCTTCCTTGGCCACGGCTGCTGCCCGCTTCATTTCAGAGGCAACAAATCCGGCCATGATATATGCACCATAATCATTGGTATGTGAATAATCACCGGGATAATAAAACTTTTTGCTCTCCTGAAGACCATTCTTTATGATTAAATCCATGCTGTACCCATGAAGATCGAGAACGGGAACATCATATTCTGCCCCGATTTTCTCACACTCAAGAGCATAGGCATGAAGTAAATCGTTGTAACTCTCGCCTTCTTTAAACCAGGTGTTTCTTGCCAGTGATGTAACGATCACCGGGAAAGCTCCTTTTGCACGTATTTCCTGAATAAATCTGACCAGATTCTCCCTGTAGCCTGTATTTTCCCTTAAATGCTCAAGTTTCTGATCATTGTGCCCGAATTGCATAAAGAAATAGTCTCCGGGCTTTATATAACTCTCAATGATAGAGTAATGGCCCTCCTTACGGAAGGTCTCCGTCGAAAGTCCCGAATGGGCATGATTTGAAACCGCCACCGTATCCTTTAAATACGCAGGGAGCATCTGTCCCCAGCCGCAATAGGAAGTACCCGGAGAATAAGGATAATCCGCAGGCTGATCCGTTACCGTTGAGTCACCGGCAATATAGATTGTGGGACAGTTGACTTCTTTCACGTCAATGGAAAGAATCTTAAGACCCTCTCCCACCCAGGTAACATCCAGGTCCATATCATGATAGAGACGACCCTTGCCCTCGGGAATAATGTCACATACATTGGCGGTAAAAGAAAAGGTTTTTGTGCCCTTGAAATCATCCAGTAGATACAAGCGCCTTCTTTCAAGGAAGATAAGTGCTTCCCGGCCGTCATTCTCTGCCTTTATCTCCACCCGGTAGTTGCCCTGGACAGGTACATCCGCCTTGAAGCAAACCGGCACCGGTCTTTTGGTGACGGTGTTAATGGGCCGAAATCCGTTGGAGATTGCCGGGATCTGCAGCAATTCCTGCTTTTCCCTGTTTTCTTCGGTCACAAAACCGTAGCCCGTCTCGGGAGAATACAGATCCTCTTTGGAAACACAGATACTGTTTCTGTCCGGATTAAGGCAGGCTTCCGGGAAAAAGAAACTCTTTTGAAACATTATAAAGCTCCGTCCTTTTCGATTTTTGAGGAAACCAGAAGCTTACTTAAGAAAGCAAGCATCAGTCCCTGTCCCCACCCCTGGATCCAGTCTCTTGAAATGTTTCTGTAACCTTCGATATCCTTCATGACTGCGGTTCCGGCGGAAACGTTCATTACCTTACCGTCGGGACTTACGTTGGCAAGAAGGCCCTTAATTGACTTGTTGATATATTTTGAATGTAAAGGATTTCCTCTGTTGAGCATTGCTGCCGCGATACCTGCGGAAGCGGAGATCTCTTCGTAAGAACCCTCGTCCGTAAGCACGGTCCTCCAAAGTCCGTTTTCTGTCTGAACCGTCTTAAGAGCAGCCAGCTGTTCGTTCAGGGAACCTGCAACATCCAGGAACTTGGGATACAGATATGCTTCGGGAAGTATCTCACCTACCTTGGACATGGTGAATGCAGCCCAGGCATTGGCTCTGCCCCAGTAAATTCCGGACATATGGTCCTTTGTGATGTTGTTGTAGCCGTGATAGTAGAATCCTGTGTCGGGGTTCTGCAGGTACTTGATGTGCCAGTACCACTGATTCAGGGCATCCTCGATCATTTCCTCGTTCTTTTCCATGACGCCCACGCGAAGGAGCAGGAAAGCTGCCATGAAAAGGGTGTCCGCCCAAGCCTGCTCGGGGAAATCGTTATTGGCGGATACAGTGTGCTGAAGCACGTTGTCTCCGAATCTCAGAGCATCCTTTTGAATGTATTCGATCTTTGACATGAGGATGTCGTAGTATTTCTTTTCCTTGGTCTCTTTATAAAGGGTTACGAGGCAGTGACCCATGGCACAGGCATTGACGGTCCAGACTCTGGGAAGTCCCAGGTCAATGAGTTCGTCGATCCTGTCTCTTAAAAGATCAAGATACTCTTTCTTGCCTGTATTTTCATAGGCTTCACAGATTCCGTAATAAGCAACGCCGCAGGGCCAGTCCCAGGTAAGATCCATGTTCATGGTCTTACGGACAACCTTGTCTATTACTTCCTCAACCTGTTTTTCATCGTATTCAAGTTTAAGCATTATATCCCTCCTTGCCGGTTTACACCATTCCGAAACACTTATCGGTTGAAATGACCGGGCGCCGTGATTCCTCCCGTTCACCTGCGTTTATAATAAGTATCTCGGAATACTGTAAGAAATGCAACACGGATCGATAAGTTTCCAAAAAACTTTCTTGTGAATAATTTGCGGCCTTCCCGGATTTCCCGGGAAAGCCGCGATTATCATTCTCTATATGAACGATTATTTGCTTAAGTGAGTACCGTTACCTGCTTCGAAAGCGGCCTTACGTCCGTCGATAACTGCCTGGTAACCATCCTTTAAGTACTTCTGGCTGAGTTCTTCGTAAAGAGCGTCGAACTCTTCGGGAGCACACTTTGTAAGCTGAGTTCTGTACTCTTCATACTTGCTGTAAAGAGTCTGAGCGTATTCAGCTTCTGCTTCGATAGCCGAAGAGAAGTAGCAGTCTACGTTAGCTTTACCTTGGTTGTAAACTTCAAGCTGTCCGTTGTAGTTAGCGATGATGTCAGCGGTGAAGTCTACAGGAAGGTTCTGAGGGGAAATAGCTGCGCAGTCCTTGTTGATGTCGCCGATGGACTTGATAGCTTCTACAAGCATCCAGTAGTCAACGTTAGAGTTGTGACCCATGCCTTCGGTAGAGATAGCAACAGGATCGCCATCCTTGTACTCAAAGTTCTTGCCTTCGATACCCCACTGGAAAGTGAAGAGGTTTTCAGGCTGAGCAAGCCACTCAAGGTACATAGCAGCTGCCTTCTTTTCATCGTCGGAAGCCATGCTGGAGAATCCAACGTAAGCACCTACGTTAAGGCCTGCACGATAAGAGGTAGACCAGTTGTACTTGTCATCTGTTACATAGCCGGGGCAAACCATAAGGCCAACTTCGCCGTTAGGATTCTCAGCGTAGAAGGACTCAAGGGGTGCGATGGTAGAAGAAAGGTAGCAGCTGTAAACAAAGGACTTGCCGTTTACAAAGTCAGACTGTGCATCTGCTGCTTCCTTAGTGTAGAACTCGGGATCGATGAGGCCGAGGTTGTACTCTTCGTTAACAACCTTAAGGAGTCTCTTCTGAGCTTCGGTTCCAAGAGCGGGGATGTTGTAATCACCGGTGGTAGCCCAAAGTACTTCGTCCTGAGGATAATCTCTGTAGCCGTGGTTCTGGTCAACGCCGGCGCCGGTAACTCTGGTGCCGCCCAGAGGGTATTCGCAAAGACCTAACTCTTTGATCTTCTTATAGCATTCAATCTGATCGGAAAGCTTCTCGGGGAACTTGTCGTAGCCTGCTGCCTTAACCCAGTCAAGACGATAGAAGGTAGCCCAGGTGTAGGTGGAGAAACCGTATGCTCTGGTACCGAATGCAAGGTAATCTTCACCACCGACATTGGTAAGGTTGATAACACCGCTATTCTCCATTCTGGAGTAGTAGGTAGGTGCGATCTGCTTGAACCATTCTACATCGTAGGGAACAAGGTATCCGTCGTTGATCCACTGGGTCATCTTGGGATAGTCGTACTCTGCGCAGATGGTAGGAAGGTTCTTGTCTGCTGCAAGAAGTGCATAGGTGGTAAGAACGTCGCTTCTGGTGATGGGAACATAGGTAA
The DNA here is from genome assembly GCA_016280465.1 of Lachnospiraceae bacterium. Classification (GTDB taxonomy): domain Bacteria; phylum Bacillota; class Clostridia; order Lachnospirales; family Lachnospiraceae; genus UBA1258. The sequence continues at coordinate 19,682 of JAEEGT010000009.1, forward strand.
CCTTGATGTTCCATGCATCGCCGAACTGTTCCTGAACCCACTTGGTCCAATCGTTGTTAACTACGTCTTTAACACCGTTGGAGCCTTCGCCTCTGTCATATACAGGGATCTTAAGGTCTACTGTGTTATCAAATTTGGTCCATCCTGCAATACCTGCTTCGGTAGAAGCTGCAGAGGTGCTGTCATCTGCCTTGGATGCAGATACAGATGTTTTGCTGGCACTTGCGGATGCGGAAGTACCGGTCTTGTCGCCGCAGGCGGTCATGCCTACGACCATGGCACTTGCAAGTGCTACTGCAAGAGCCTTCTGAAGAAACTTCTTCATAAATCAATCCTCCTCTTGATTTGCTATAGTTTATTATTTCCCGAACCTACGGGTAAACTATCAAAACTGATCGGTCAGCCCTTAACTGCACCCACCATGGTTCCTTTAACGAAATACTTCTGAAGGAAGGGGTAGATACAGATAATGGGGATGGTGATGAACATGACGGAAGCTGCCTGCAATACCTCGGGTGTACTGGTCACTGCGGCTGCATCCGACATGGCTGTGGTCTGTGCTTCCGCTGCGGAAGCCACCATCTGATAAAGCTTGTACTGAACCATCTTCAACTTCTCGCTTCGGATAAAGTACATGTTGTCGGAATAGGTATTCCAGCGGCCTACAGCGTAGAAAAGAGAGATGGTTGCTAAGATCGGCTTGGAAAGGGGAAGCACGATCTTTAATAGGATCTGTATATTGCTTGCTCCGTCAAGAAACGCGGATTCTTCCAGGCTGTCCGGTATGCTCGACATAAAGAAGGTCTTCATGATGAGCAGGTTGTATGCGGAATATACCAAAGGAAGGATAAGCACCCACATGTTATCAAGGAGCTTGTAATCACTGTAAAGCAGGTAGGTAGGGATAAGACCTGCACCGAAATACATGGGGACCATCAGCAGGAAGGTAAGCCATTTACGCCCTCTGAGCCTTACCCTTGACAAGGGATACGCGCCGCAGATACATACGACCATTCCCAATGCGGTAAAGATAAGGGTAACGATCACACTGTATATCATGGATTTTCCCAGACTGCCGTCCGCAAATATGGATTTGTATGCTTCAAGGGTTGCTTCCTTGGGCCAGAAATATACTGCCTTGGCTATAACCTTGTTGTTACTGGAGATGGATTTTGCCGCTATGTGGATAAAAGGCAAAATACAGCTTAAACTGAGCAATGTGATAACGAACATCATCACAAAGTCGCTGATTCTGAACTTGACTATGGCGCGGTTTCCTTCGGAGTTAACCTCAGCGCCTCTCACAACTTCTTCTTTTTTCATGGACATCGCCCCTAACCTTTGATTACATCAGACCTTCTTCACCGAGAGACTTGGCTATCCTGTCGGTGATAAGTACCAGCAGCAGACCAACGGCGGACTGGAAGAGACCCACCGCGGTAGCCATACTGAACTTTGATGCCTGAAGACCCTTATTATAAATGTAAATAGCAAGCTGATACTGGAAGTCACGTACCATCGCATTGTCAAAAACTTTAAGTCTTTCGAAGTTACTGCCCATTACACGACCAAGAGACATGATAAGGAGTGTAACGATGGTGCTGCGGATACCGGGAAGTGTGATGTGCCACATTCTCTTCCAGCGGCCTGCACCGTCGATCATGGCTGCTTCGTAAAGCTCACCGTTTATGGAAGTGATGGCGGCAAGATAGATAATGGTGTTCCATCCCATGCACTGCCAGATACCGATAAACAGGTAAGTGACTGCCCAGTGCCATTTTTCCGTGAGGAAGGGAATACCCTGATCGATGAGCCCTACGTTGGTTAGGAAAATGTTTACAAGTCCGGTGGTGGGCTTAAACATGGTATAAGCAACGGAACCGATTACCGCCCAGGAAAGGAAGTGGGGAAGGTAAAGTATGGTCTGTGACACTTTCTTGAATCTGGGATATCTCAATTCATTCAGGATAAGAGCCAGTACTATGGGCAGGGGGAAAGTGACCGCCAGATCCAGGATATTGAATACGAGGGAATTCCTGAGAGCAGTAATAAAGTCTGGATCTTTAAATGTCTTGATAAAAGTGGCCCAGCCAACCCATTTGCTTTTTTCAAATCCGAGAGCGGGCTTAAAGTCCATCCAGGCGATACGAAGGCCCGGATAAGCCGCATAATTAAATACAAATACAAAAGCAAGCGGTATGAGAAGAAGAAGATACAGCTGCCAGTCGCGGCGTATATCCTTCATCGCTGACTTGCGGTGACTCTTTTTAAGTTCGGCCTGTTTGATCTTGTACTCTTCGGGTACAGGCACTCTTTTTGCCATAATGATCCCTCTCTGACTGATAGGTTGTTTATTCTGTCTCCATTATGTCCGTCTGTATGCAACTTTTCTTCTCAATCCGCTCTCAAAACTTCTCATCTACGACCATTTATGCAACCGATATGTTGGTTTTTCACAAGTTTTTTGTTAACAATTTGTTCAAACATTCCAATCAGGCTTGTGCCACTTTGACATTTTCATGTGGTTTTTGTTATTTTCATTGTGCTTTTTGATAGATTGGTTTATCATCAAAACAGAAACCCAATTTTCCAAACAGTTAAAATTGAGAACTTATGTCTAACAAAAGAAAAAATTCAATAATCGAATACAGAAGTTACTTTCTCCCGCCGGAATTTCCCGTTCTTTTGCTGTCGGGGGAACACTGGAGGATCTCAGACGTTCCTTCAGGGAGACTGCACTTTCATAATTACCCGGAGATCGGCATCTGCCATTCGGATTCCGGAACCATGGAGATCTGCGACAAGGAATATAAGTTCAAAGCCGGCGATGTAACTTTCATTCCCAAGAATGTTCCTCACACCACCTATTCCGATCCCGGCACCGCAAGCCGCTGGTCCTATATCTATCTGGACCTGGATCATATCCTTGAAGGACTGCTGCCCACATCGGTAAGCGTGCAGGAATTGTCGGTGCTTTATTCCGACAGCGGCTACCAGATCTTTTCTTCCGAAGAACATACGGAGATCTGGCAGCAGGCCATCGGTGTCATCCGGGAGCTTGAAAACAAAAAACCGGGATATCAGCTGATAACACGCTGTCTCCTGGTTTCCCTCTGTGTGAGCATATGGCGGAAGATCAGTGTTCTTCGTGCCAACACCTCCGTTTCCGAGGAGTCCGCTCCCGATAACTTCCTTGTCATTGCTCCCATATTAAACTATATCGACAAAAACTATGCGGAAGATATAACCACCGAATTTCTTGCCGATCTGATACACTTAAGTCCCACTCATTTCAGGCGGGTGTTCTTACAGATCATGGGCATCGCTCCTTTAGAGTACCTGAATCAGGTGCGGATCTTTAAGGCCTGCGATATGATGCGTTCCACTGAGGATCCCATTCTTTCCATCAGTGAAAATGTAGGCTTTAAATCCATTGCTACCTTCAACAGACGGTTCGTGGCCCTCATGCGGATGAGCCCCCGCACCTATCGAAATTACATGCTTCAGTCCGAAAAAAGAAACGAGAAGCAGACGATCCTGGAATACACAGGATGGATGCTTCCCGAGTAAATTACGCCAAGCAAAAAGCAAGGGTATATGCCCTTGCTTTTATTTATCGCATAAATTTCGGCTCCACAAATTCGATCCCGTTTTTGAGACACTCATCAAGGATTATTCTGTAGTACTCGGGCACCATTTCTTCAGTCTCATCATGTGAGTGAAAAAGAAGCATATTGTAACAATCCGGTGCAAACAGCGGAGCTCCGGATTTAGGATTCTGATCGTACATCCTTTTAAATACATCGTCTAAAGTAAAGCCGCTGTTTGGTCTTATGTTGTACTCCGCAAAATCGAAGGTCCAGAAGGTATCTATATCCCTGTCCAGCCCGTTTTCTTTCCACCAGGGATAGGAGATGGCTGTATCGTCAACCTTGTCAAATCCCTCTTCGTTCAGATATTTCTGAAGCGAAGCCTTATTGTCGCCACCCTTGTCTCCGTAGGGGAAACGAAAAGGTCTGTAACGACGGGGCATCCCCGCATCATTATAAAGTTTATTCAAGACTTCCTCGCACTTCTTTATCTCTTTGATTCCGTCTTCAATTGATATGTGGGAAAAGTTCGGATGAGAGTAACTGTGATTTCGCACAACGATTCCCTTCTTTATGGCATAAATTGCTTCGTCATAGTGCTTTTCCACGTTCTTTCCGCAGGCAAACAGGATCACCGGTATGTGCTTTTCCTCAAGATAATCCACTATTGCCGGTATGTTTTTTGTTGCAAAGTCATCCATTGTAAGCAGTGCTTTTGTCATTTGTCTCACCTCTGATGTGCGTTCGCTTTAAAATAATTATAATATAAGTATATGTTCGATTTCTTTGATATAATAGATGCAATTAAAAAAATTTTACATCAGGTTAAAACCTTTTACCCTTCTCATCCGTAATCATTTACAGCAGGGCAGATTGAATGACTGCACGTACGTTTTGACCGGATAATAAAAAATTGCGGAGGTAAAAAATGAATACTCTAATCAGAGACGCAAAAAACGGAGATTACGAGGCCCTTGGCAAGCTCTATGAGGCCTGCAGAAAGAAAGGATTATCGGTTGCAAGTCGGTATGTAAAGAACGACAGTGATGCCGAGGATATGTATCAGGACGCCTTTCTTAAAGCAATGGAAAATATCGACAGGTTTGATGAGAACCACGAATTCCAGCCCTGGCTTGATACCATAATCGCCAATACCTGCAAGGATTTCCTGAGAAAAAAGCGCCCCATCAATTTTACGGACATGTCTGACGAAGAAAACGAGTTCGTGGACACGATCTCGGGCTCCGATGAGGAAGCACTTCCCGAAAGCTCCTATCTGCGGGGTGAGATGCTAAAGATTGTCGATGATATCGTGGATACACTCCCCGCTGAGCAAAAACAGGCGACGCTTCTTTTTTACTTTAAGGACTATTCTGTCAAACAGGTCGCAAGCCTTCAGCACGTATCTGAGGATACCGTTAAGAGCAGGCTTAATTATTCGCGAAAGAAAATGGCTCTTGCTACCGCGGATTACGAGAAGAAGCACGGCATCAGAGTAAGCTTTGCGTGCCTTGTTCCCGCGATCCTGCTTCTTTATTTCAAAAACAGTGCCTATGCTTCGCAGCTTGAAGGTGAACTGGAAGCCCTTTCCACTGCGGGTGCGGCAGGAGCGGCATCCCAGGCAGAAGCGGCCGGTGCTGCATCCCAGGCAGGCTCGGGACTTGCAAAAGCAGGTGCGGTTGCCGTCAAGACAGGCTTTTCTGCCAAGGTTGCGGGCTTTATCGCCGTAGGTGCACTTGCTTTGACCGGCGCAGGCTTCGGAATACATCATCTGATTAATGCAAACGCACCCGCAGCGGTTTCTACAGAGGATCCCATCGTGTCGGTTCAGGCCTCTGAAAACGGAAAAGATACCGGCATTTCCGATTCTTCGGAAGAGAATAAAGAAACAGCCTCCGTGGAACTCACGGAAGAAGAAAAACGTGCTGCAGCACTTAAAGAGGCAATACAAACCGCAAAGGTAGGCGACTTCATAGAAATCGGCACATTTGAGCAGGACGGAGATACCGCAAACGGCGCTGAGCCCATTGAATGGATGGTACTTGCAGACGAAAACGGTAAGAAGCTTCTTTTATCCAGATATATCCTTATGTCCATCGGAGATATGATGAAATTCCCCGGAGACGGCGTAAAATATACCTGGAAAGAATGCGGGATAAGAGAATACCTGAACGGGGACTTTTACGAATCCGCATTCACGGAAGTAGAAAGAGCACAGATCACCGAGACTGAGATCCGCTCCACTTGGGAGGATTACTATTCGCTTGGTGCCGAATTAGTCGATGTGGAAACGATCAGTTGGGAGTTTGTCGGACAGACGTTTTCCAGAGATATTGGCAAGATCGTTACCACCGACAAGATCTTTATTCCGGATTTTGATGAAGATTTTGTCAAATATATGAAGGTTCATAAAGACATCTATGAAAGTTTCGGGACGGATATGCTTGCAAAAGCCACACCCGCAAGCGGGATTGAGAACTTTTCTTATACTCAGCAGGCTTACGATTGGGAAAAAGATTATACAGGATATAATGATTTTGATCCCGAAAATGTAAATCTTGATGAAAGCCTGATCGGGGAAGAATTCGGAACCTATATCCTGAGAACCGGCATGTCGGGTCCTTGTCCTACTTATAGCGAAGACGGTTCTTCTACCGGAAATCATGTCAGAAGCGCGTGTTATAATGTTGTAACCGGTTCGAATGCTGCTGTATATTATCCTCCTTGGTGGATCACGGAGTTTCCCTTCCAAACAAAGACTTTAGGTATACGCCCCATGATGTGGGTTACGACAGAATAAATTTTTTTGAATTTTTAAAACCTTTTTGTATGCCGGCTCGTAATAGATACAGAAAGGCAAGAATAAAAGCCGACACATGACAAGGAGGAAAAGAATATGAAACTTAACAGAGGAAATTTGGGATTGGCAGCGCGCTTTGCGTGTGTTCTGATATCAGGCATGCTGCTTTGCGGATGCGGATTAACAAATACCGGTGTGAATGAAAAGAGCGTATCCTCAGAGCGCGCGACGGTAAAAGAACAGTCGAAGAACGCGAAAGAGCAGAAGAAAACGGAGCAGACTTCAAAAGCATCGGAGAGCAAGGTAACTTCAAGCGGATCTGAGAGCAGCGGAGGATTACTCGGAGATCTGTTCG
>JAEEGT010000010.1 GCA_016280465.1 Lachnospiraceae bacterium
AAGGAAGGAATCATCTCCGTCGTAGGGATGATAGTTCTTCTGGATGAAATCACGTACGTTGATCTCATTTTCCCACTTGCCGCCTACAAAATCTTTCCATTCTGGTCTCATTTGAAATCCTCCTGAAATAAATTGTGATGAGTATTAGTGATGATGGCGGAAAAATCCATCGAATCATTAATTTTGCAGTGTACACACATTATATATTAAGGAAATACAAGGGTCAAGGCATGGTAATGTTCTTTTTTCAATACATTCTCACGATTTTGTCCGCAAAAAAGAAAGGGTTTGAAAGCTTGTATTTTATGATACAATATAGTGACGGTCCGTTAACGGATCGGTAAAGATTCGAGGTTTTCGATGCAAAAGTACGACAGAGTGATAATCGGAGCGGGACTGTACGGACTGTACGCGGCACTTTACTGCGGCCGGCGGGGGATGTCCGTCTGTGTCCTGGAAAAAGAAAGTGCCCCTTTTACCCGGGCCACATATGTGAATCAGGCAAGAGTGCATATGGGATATCACTATCCAAGAAGCCTTACCACCGCCATGAAATCCGCAGGGTACTTTACCAGATTCTGCAAGGATTACGGCTTTTGCATCCATGATTCCTTTGATCAGATCTACGCCACTTCTTCCAAGTTCAGCTGGACCGATGCGGAGCAGTTCATGAGATTCTGTAGGGCCGCGGGCATCAGATGCGACGAGATCCCTGTGGGGAAGTATTTTAAGCCCGGCATGTGTGACGGAGCCTTTCTTACCGAAGAATATACCTACGATGCCATGATCTTGAGAGACTATCTGCTGGATGAGATCGCAAAGATCAAGAGCATTGAGATAAGATACAACGTAAAGCTTGGAGATATCCGCCGTGACGGCGCTGTTTACTGCGTGGAGACAGAGGGAGCGGATCGGATCGAGACCGGTTTTCTTCTTAACGCCACCTATGCTTCCGTCAATGAGATCATCGCCAAGGTCTGCCCGGAGGAAATGTTCCGGATCAAGTATGAACTCTGTGAGATCATCCTCTGCGATGCGGGGGAGAAACTTAAGAATATCGGGATAACGGTCATGGACGGCCCCTTCTTTTCCATAATGCCCTTCGGAAAGACGGGATACCACAGTCTCACCTCCGTTACCTTCACCCCTCATAATACAAGTTACGAAAGCACCCCCACATTTTCCTGTCAGACGGAGGATTCCCTCTGCGAGAAGGGGGCTCTGGGAAACTGTAACCTGTGTCCCCGTAAACCAGCCGGGGCCTGGCCTTATATGTCGGCCCTCGCAAACCGTTATCTCAAGTCCGAGTATGAGTATCGTTACAGAGAGTCTCTCTTCTCCATGAAGCCCATACTGAAAAGTTCCGAGGTGGACGATTCAAGGCCCACGGCCATTAGGGTCCACACGGGAGGCGGTCAGAGCAAGGATCCCGTATTTATCAGCGTTCTTTCCGGAAAGATCAACACGGTTTATGATCTGGACGAATATTTGTGTCAGTAAATTGGAGACGGTATGGAAAAGAAATTTGTATCTGTTGTGGTATATCTGAATAACTGCGGGGCGGAGATAGAAAAGTTTCTTTCTGCGGTAATCCCCACGGTGCAGAACTATTTTGAAAACTATGAGCTTGTGTGTGTTGACGACGCCTGCACGGACAACACCATAGACCTGGTCCGTGAATACACCAAAAAGAACAACACCACCGGCATGGTCTCTGTGGTCCATATGGGCAAATATCAGGGTCTGGAGCCCTCCATGAATGCGGGCCGCGACGTTGCCATCGGTGATTTCGTGTATGAATTTGACACTACGGTCTGCGATTATGAGCCCGGAGTCATCACCAATGTATACGAGGCTTTGGTGGAGGGCTATGACATTGTGTCCGCCTATCCCTCATCGGGGTCAAAGCTCTTTTCAAAACTCTTTTACGGAATATACAACAGATCGAACCGCGGCAGGGCCAAGATCGGAACGGAAACCTTCCGTCTCATCTCAAGGAGAGCCATCAACCGCATCAAGTCCATGGGAGACTACATTCCCTACAGAAAAGCCGTTTACGCAAACTGCGGACTTGAATCAAAGCGCATACCCTACACGGAGACCGACAAAAACAAAACCGGCAGGAAGACTCACCAGAGAGTCACTCTGGCAATGGATTCCTTTATTTATTTCACCAATTTCTTAGAGAGGATCTCCACTGTCATAAGCGTGTTCTTTTTGCTGGCAACGGTGGCTTTCGTGTCCTATGCGGTTTACGACTATCTTGTAAACAAGGCCGCCATTGAAGGATGGACCTCCATCATATGCTTTATGTCCTTTGGTTTCTTCGGAGTATTCCTGATGCTGACCATAGTGTTAAAGTACATGTCCGCAATGCTGAACATGGTATTCAAGAGACAGAAATATCTTGTATCATCCATAGAAAAGGTGGGAAATGACAGATGACCCTTACCGTTCTTTTTCCTGTTTTAAACGAACATTTGAGACTTGAAAAAGGGATCGACAACTGTGTGGAGTTTGTTCGTAAGAACATTGAGATCCCCGTAAAGATAGTGATCGTTGACAACGGTTCCGATGATGACACTCCTGAGATCGGGAAGCGGCTGGATGCAAAATATCCCGAGGTCACATATACCCGTATCGAAGAACGAGGGCTGGGGATCGCCTTCAGGACCGGCGTTCTTGCTGCGGACACGGATATCGTGGGATATATGGATATAGATCTTTCAACGGATCTTAAGTATCTTTCAAAGACCGTGGAACTCTTTGAAAATGACCCTAAGCTTCAGTATGTCAACGGCTCCAGATTTTCCAAGGATTCTGACACCAGGGGGCGCAAGTGGTATCGAAAGATCACTTCGGCGGGGCTTGTTTTTCTTTTGAAGCATTATCTCGGAATGAAGGCTACCGATGCCCTTTGCGGGTTTACCTTTATCAGGACCGAAACTGCCAAAACTCTTGTTAAGCAGTGCTCCAAGGACAGAGGCTGGTTCTATACCGTGGAGCTTTTGCTCCGTGCGGAGCGAAGCGGTGTTTCCATCATCGACATGCCCGTTGAGTGGGTGGAGGATTACAACACCACGGTGAATGTTCCAAAGACCATAAAGAACTACCTAAAGAGAATGGTTATGCTCAAAAAGAGATTCAGAAAAGAAGCAAAGGAAGCAAAAGCAAATGCTTAAACGGATCGACCTTACCAGAGATTACAAAAAGCACGAAGAAGAATATCTCAGTGCCATTAAGGCCTGCTGTGAAGAGACCGCTTTTTCCGGCGGCAGGTTCGCCGATAAGTTCGATAAAGAATTCGCGGATTTCCTGGGAGTTCCCTATGTGCAGGGAGTGAATAACGGAACTTCCGCGCTTCACTGTGCACTGGCAGCCCTCGGAGTGGGGGTAGGAGACGAGGTCATTGTTCCCGCCAACACTTATATCGCCACTGCCTGGGGAGTGACCTACACCGGAGCGACCCCTGTGTTTGTGGACTGTACTCCCGATACCTGGGAGATCGACGCCACGAAGATCGAAGCCGCCATCACGGAGCGTACAAAGGGTATCCTGGGGGTCCACCTTTACGGACAGCCCTTTGATTTTGCGGCGGTAAAAGAAGTTGCCGACAGACACGGACTCTGGGTGGTTGAGGACTGTGCCCAGTCACATGGCGCCGAATTCGAAGGAAAGATGACTGGAACACTGGGGGAGCTTGGATGTTTTTCTTTTTACCCCGGTAAAAACCTCTACGCCTTCGGCGAAGGCGGTGCGGTGGCCTGCAGTAAAAAGGAATACAACGACTATATCAATGTTATGAAAAATCAGGGCTGCAATGTCCGCTATTATCACGAAATGATCGGCTATAATTACAGACTTGAGGGGATCCAGGGCGCCGTGCTTTCGGTTTCCCTTAAATATCTTCCCGAGTGGACAAGGCGCCGTATCGAGATCGGCAGGAAGTATATTGAGAGCATTGTGAATCCTTTGGTAACTCTTCAGAGGCACCCCGAAAACACCAAGCCCGTGTTCCATCTTTTTGAGATCAAGGTGGATGGCGACCCGGAACGTTTCGTTTCTTACATGAAGGACAGGGACATCGAGTGCAACAGACATTATCCAGTGCCCTGCCATCTTCAGAAAGCCTATGCCCATCTTGGGTACAAAGAAGGGGACTGCCCCAATGCAGAGTCTCTTGCAAAACACTGCGTGACTCTTCCGCTGTTCCCCGAGATGACCGATGATGAGGTTTGCAGGGTCATCGAAGCTGTCAACGCGTATAAACTGTAAAGACCGATCGCGGCGGATCGGATGAGGTAACAATTATGAGAATGATATCCTGGAATGTCAACGGCTTAAGAGCCTGCATGCAAAAGGGATTTATGGACTATTTTAACGAGGCTGATGCGGATCTTTTCTGCCTGCAGGAGACCAAACTCCAGGAGGGACAGATCGATCTGCCCCTTCCCGGATACAGTCAATACTGGAATTATGCGGAAAAGAAAGGCTACTCCGGCACGGCGATCTTTGCAAAGAAGGAGCCTTTGAAGGTCACTTACGGCATCGGCGTCGATGAGCACGACCACGAAGGCAGAGTCATCACCCTTGAGTATGAGAAGTTTTTCTTTATCACCTGCTACACCCCCAATTCCCAGGACGGCCTTAAGCGCCTTGATTACCGTATGACCTGGGAACGGGATTTTCTTAAGTATATTAACGACCTCAGGGCAAAGAAACCCGTGATCTTCTGCGGGGATCTCAATGTTGCCCACGAAGAGATAGACTTAAAGAACCCTAAGACCAATCGCATGAATGCGGGCTTTACCGATGAAGAGCGCGGAAAGATGACGGAGCTTCTGGCGGCAGGGTATGTTGATTCATTTCGGTTTCTTTATCCCGACCTTGCCAATGTGTATTCTTGGTGGTCTTACCGGTTCCACGCCAGAGAGAATAACTCCGGATGGCGTATAGACTATTTTATCGTGTCCGATGATATCAAGGACAGGATCAAAGAAGCAAAGATCCACAACGAGGTCTTCGGATCCGACCACTGCCCCGTGGAGCTGGAGATCGATCTGTAGGCGGAGCGTCGGTTTATAAATATTTTATACCGTGTTTGCTTGAAAAAAGGGGCAAGAGGTATTATATTCTTGTTGTTATTCAACTGACGCTTGAAGGATCTTATAATCATATGAAGTAAAGGAGAACAATCATGGAAAACATTACCAAAGAAATGACCATCGGCGAGATCTTACGCGCTAATCCCGATATTGCACCCATTCTCATGCAGGCAGGTATGCATTGTCTGGGCTGCCCTTCAGCTCAGGGCGAGAGCCTTGAAATGGCTGCCATGGTTCACGGCATCGATATCGATGAACTCATGAAGGCTATTGCCGAAGCATAAAGACGTTACAGATCACTAGCGCCTGCAGATTACTCTGCAGGCGTTTCGCGTTATTTGGGAGTGAAAACTGTGAATTTAAAGATCAGGAAAATGGAAGAGCGGGACCTAGACCCCCTTTATAAACTGCTTTCGGACGAGGAGACCATGAAGTATATCGAGCCTCCTTATAGTCGCGAGCAGACGGAAGAGTTCCTTAAAGACTGCGGACTCGCTGAAGACCCCTTAATATACACTGCGGAAAACGAAAAGGGTGATTTTATCGGCTATGTTATCTATCATGACTATGAAGAAGACAGCATGGAACTCGGTTGGCTTATCCTTCGTGAATTCTGGGGCCGCGGCTACGCTACGCGCTTAACGGAAATGATGATAGAAATGGCCCGCAAAAGCGGAAAAGACGCAGTGATAGAATGTGACCCCGAACAGGAAGTCACCAAAAAGATCGCAAAGAAATTTGGTTTTGAATATCAGGGTATTGAGGATGAGTGCGAGGTGTATCGGTTGAAGCTTCGGTGAAGTGCCAGAACCTCCATCCTCTCCACCTTGTATTTCCTGTATTTTCAAGCTATAATCAGTATAGATACAGGGCGCAAAAACCTTCACACAAAACCGTGCCGACCAAAGCAACGGTGTACCTGAAAGGGGGTCTTAAGATGCTTTACGTATTGCTGGGGATCGGAATCTTTGCCGTCATCGGCGGCGTATGTCTCGGGATATACTTTAAGTTCTTTTCTCCCGATGATTTCAGCATGTGGAACAACAAGATGTTTGGTAAGGATCCTGACAAGGATCAGTCATATTTGGATAAGTAAAAGAAAACGGGGATCGATCAATCGATCCCCGTTACTTTGTAGTCCTGAGCTTCAACGGCTTCTTTCAGGACTTCGTTTGCTACCTCTTTTGAAAGGGTCAGCTCTGCGGTGCCTTTTTCGTGGCTTACCAAAGCCTCGGTAACACCGTCAATGGCAAGCAAAGTCTTCTGCACTCTTGCTTCGCAGTGTCCGCACATCATTCCTTCGATCTTCATGGTTTTCTTCATAACAGCAGTCTCCTTTTCTTTGTTTTCAATGATCTGTTTTGAACCGTCCTCATTCCGTGTATCAGCGGCTACCGTAACTGCCCGGGCAGCAGGACCGGCAGACTTTTCCGCTTCCGAGGCCCTCGAAGTATAGATCTTCGCAAGATTCAGTCTCAAAGCGTTCATGCACACACAGAAACTTGAAAGGCTCATGGCCAGGGCTCCGTACATGGGCTTCATGGTGAGGCCGTACACGCCTGCGGCCAGGGGGATGCAGATCAGATTGTAAAAGAACGCCCAAAACAGGTTCTCGTGTATGTTCCTGATGGTGGCGCGGCTGAGTCTTATGGCTGCGGTCACGTCTGTTAGCCTTGACTTTACCACCACGATATCTGCAGCATCGATGGCGATATCCGCACCGGCGCCGATGGCGATTCCGGTATCCGCACTGACAAGGGCGGGGGCATCGTTGATACCGTCTCCCACCATGACTGTCTTTCCCTTTTGTTTAAGCTTTTCTATATGGGCATTTTTCTCATCGGGAAGCACACCTGCGTTGATCTCGTCCACACCGGATTCAAGGCCTATGGCACGGGCGGTGCGCTCATTGTCTCCCGTCAGCATTACGGTCTTAAGACCAAGTTCCTTTAATTCTCTGATGGCCGCGACCGAATCATTCTTAACGTTGTCGCGAACTGCGATTATTCCCGCAAAGGTTCCGTTTTCAGCAAAAAGAAGGGGTGTCTTGCCCTCGGAAGACAGCCTGTCTATGGAGGTTATGTCCGAAGGGGACAGGGTTGCTTTTTCTGAAATATATTTAAGGTTTCCGCCGAATATACGATTGCCTGCAAGGGTACCGGTAAGTCCGAGCCCCGGTATGGCGGAAAAATCCGTAACGTCACGAAGGGTGATTCCAAGTTCTGCGGCCCTGTCTGTAACGGCACCTGCCAGAGGGTGCTCGCTCTTTGCTTCCAGCGAGGCGGCAAGACTTAAAAGTTCTTTTTCCGACATTCCTGCGTGGGGGATCATATCCGTGACAACGGGAGCGCCGGTTGTGATGGTGCCGGTCTTATCAAGTACAACGATCTCAGATCGCCCAAGGGACTCAAGGCTTGCGGCGGTCTTATAGAGAATGCCGTGTTTTGCACCCACACCGCTTCCAACCATTACGGCTACGGGAGTGGCAAGACCCAGAGCACAGGGGCAGCTGATAACAAGAACGGTAATGGCTCTGGCAACGGAAAAACTGATGCCTTTGCCAAGCAGGAGCCATGCTACGAAGGTAACGAGAGCGATGGCCATGACTGAAGGAACAAATATGGCGGAAACCTTATCCGCAATACGGGCAAGAGGCGCCTTGGTGGCTGCGGCATCGCTCATGATGCGGATAATGCCTGCAAGGGTAGTGTCCTCGCCAACCTTAAGGGCACGGCATTTAATGAAGCCGGTACGGTTGATGGTGGCAGCGTAAACATTGGATCCCGCTTCTTTTTCCGCAGGAATGCTCTCTCCCGTAAGAGCCGATTCGTCAATACCGGTGGAACCCTCGATTATAACGCCGTCCACGGGAATGCTCTCGCCGGGACGGACAAGGAAGATGTCATCCACAACAACTTCAGCCGCGGGTATGGTAAGTTCCGAGCCGTTTCGCAGTACCGTTGCGGTCTTGGGAGTAAGTTTCATGAGACCCTTCAAAGCATCGGTGGTGCGGCCCTTGGAGATTGCCTCCAGCAGTTTACCCACCGTGATCAGTGTAGGGATCATGGCGGCGGATTCAAAGTACAGGTTGTCCCCAAGTTCCATGGCCCGCATGTGGTCGCCGGTCCAAAGGGCATCCGCCATCAGGAAAAGCTCCACCAGAGAGAAACCGAAGGCTACCGAAGAGCCAAGAGCCACCAGGGTGTTCATGTTGGGGCCGCCCTTAAAAAGACTCTTGAAGCCGCTTGTAAAGAAAGCGGAGTTGATGATCAGTATAAGTCCCGACAGAAGCATCTCGAAGATCCCGAGAAAAACGGGATTGTCAAAGACCTTGGGAGCGGGGAAGTTCCACATCATGTGCCCCATGGAAAAGTACATGAGCACAAGAAGAAACACAACCGAAAGAATGAGCCTGTGTTTAAGGAGCGATTGCTCCCGTTCGTTTTCCAGGGTCAGTTTATCGGCGGGGGCTTCATTCTTTGCGGATCCCCCTGCGGGGCTTGCGCCGTACCCTGCATCGGTAACGGCTTTTATTATGGCATTCGGGTCTGCGGTGCCTTCAACTCCCATGGAATTGGTAAGGAGGCTCACACTGCAGGAGGTCACTCCCGGAACTCCGGAAACGGCCTTTTCGACTCTTGCGCTGCAGGCAGCACAGCTCATGCCGGTAATGTCGTATTTTTTCATATAATACTCCTATCTGTCTAATATGGTTATACAACACTAACCGCGATCAAAGCAATTAAATAAGTATAAAATCCCCTTCTTAGATGCATTTATGATAAAATGTTCATACATGGTCCGGTCATTTATTCTGAGGGTACAGATATGGATTTCATTATCAAAAAGAACGAAAAGGTCAACATTTATCTTGGGAAGAACGAGTCCGAAGCGGTGAAGATCGCAGCCGGAAATCTTGTGAAGGATCTCAAAAAGACTCTGGAGGCTGAGGCGGAGATTGTTTGTCCCGGGGAAGCGGGGGGATATACGGAAGCGGGCAAGGCTCACTCCATCTTCATTCAGACCACCGGCAATTCCGGGGAGGGGCTTTCCCTGTGTGTCGAAAACGGCAACCTTCACGTGATGGGCCGAAGCCGCCGAGGCACGGTGTACGGGATCTATACTCTCAGCGAGATGCTGGGCGTTTCACCCTGGTATTACTTTGCCGATGTGCCCGTAAAGCGGAGCGAAGTGTTCATGCTCCCGGAAGATTATGCTTTTTCCGATGAACCAACCATCCCCTACCGTGGCATCTTCATCAACGATGAGGAAGAACTGGACAAATGGGCCAGGCTTCACATGCAGGAGCCTACCATCGGTGTCAATACCTACGAAAAGATCTTTGAACTGATACTCAGGCTCAAGGGCAATTATATCTGGCCCGCCATGCACGTTAATTCCTTTAATCTGAACAAAGAAAACGGCGATCTTGCAAACCGTATGGGAATCGTGGTGGGCACCTCTCACTGCGACATGCTCATGCGTTCCAATTACAGAGAGTGGGAGCCCTGGACTAGGAGAAAGGGCTACACCGATGCAAAGTACGATTATTCCTTTGGGGGAAAGAACCGTGAGATCCTCAAGGAATACTGGCGTGAGTCTGCAGAACAGAATAAGGATTTTGAAGTTTCCTATACGCTGGGCATGAGGGGTATCCACGACTCGGGCTTCGTCACCGAGGGACTAACCGCCGATTCCGAGGAGGAACTTAAGGATAAAAAGGTCAAGCTTCTGGAGCAGGTCATTAACGACCAGAAGGACATACTCAAAGAGGTTACCGGCACCGAGCCCTTCACCACCTTTGTGCCATACAAGGAGGTCATGACCCTTTACGATCGCGGCCTCAAGGTTCCGGAGGATGTGACCCTTATCTGGACCAACGATAACTACGGTTATGTGCGAAGATATCCTTCCCCCGAGGAGCAGAAACGCCCGGGAGGCCACGGCATCTATTATCATAATTCCTATTGGGCCCCTACAATGCGGCATTACCTCTTTATTTCCAGCTACCCGATAGCCCAGACCAAGTACGAAATGGACAAAGCATATGAGAACGGCATCCGCAAACTCTGGGTCTGCAATATGGGCGCTCTGAAACCTTTGGAGCAGGAGATGGAGTTTTTCCTGCGCCTGGGCTGGGATTACGGGAAAAAGAACGCCAAGGTCAACGATCCCGAGGATTATCTTGCAGACTGGATAGACAGAAATTTTTCCGGCGGTATCGGAAGAAAGACCGCAAAACTTTTAAACAGATATGCACGGGTCTCCAACACCCGCAAGGTTGAGATGATGGAAGAAGACGTCTTTACCCAGGACGTACTTCACAATGAAGCCGCTATCAGACTGAATACCCTTAAAGAATTGTTTGATGAGGGCAATACCCTCGCAAAGTCGCTTCCTGCCGATGAAAGGGATGCCTTCTTTGAACTTGTGCTCATGAAGATCCATGCGGCGTACTATACGGCCGCCATGTATTATTTTGCAGATCGCAGCGACCTTTGCAACAAAAAGGGCAGGTTTGCGGCAGGCCGCAGATATGCGGAGCTTTCAAAGGGCTTTGAGGATCTCAGAAGAGATATGCTCACCTACTATAACACCATATTAAAGGACGGAAAGTGGGACGGTATCCTGACTCCCGAGGACTTCCCGCCGCCCAGGGCCGCCATGCATCCCGCAAGCGTACTGCCTCTTACGGAAGACCCCGGGGAACCGGATCATCAGGACGGACCGAAGGGAAGGGCCGAAGCTTTGGCCGCAACGGAGGGCAAGACAGAAAACTGCCGTGTTATCAAGGATCTTGGCCGGGGCTGTATCGATCTTCTTGAAATATCCGAGGGCGGAAGCGCCGAATACGACTTTACCTCCGACGGTTCCGAAGTCATACTTCAGATCCACAGATATCCTTCCCTTAATTCCGTGGGGGAAATCTCGGCGGATATTTACTTAGACGGTGGAAAACTGACCCGAATCGTAAGCGAATCCAACGACGAGTGGCGGGGAAACTGGGCGGAGAACGTTCTTGACAACGTGGACAGGCTGTCAGTCAGTCTGGGAACGCCCGCACCCGGCAGGCACACCGTGAGGATCGCCGGCGGAAGTCGATACTTTGCTTTTTACAAAGTCGTATTTTATTACGGAAGCCTTCTTAAGGATAATCTGGGTGCCCTTTGCCCCGATACCTACGACTATGCTTCGGAAGATCTTCCCGGTGAAGAGTATCTTTCAGAGGCGAAAAACTGCGGTTATGCAGGCTGTCGCACCGAATTTGTCATCCCCCTTGGGTCCTTTGTGGACGGCCGCAATGTAAGTGATGCCACGGATTCCAAAGACTATGTAAGAGACACTTCGGAAAAAGAACTTTTTATGCCGGACGGCAGGCTTAACTGTGCTGACTATAGTCTCATGGGCCTTGGAAGGAAGGCATCGCTGGACGGTAATGAAGTGATTACCCCTTATGCAGAGGATTCCGGCAACATTGTGATCGACGCCTTTGGGGCATATAACGGTACGGATTATGCCTTCAAGACCGGAGACTGGGAGTATTCCACCGGTGTGACTTACGACAGGACAAACCTTGCCCTGTATTTTCGCGGCCGTGGCATGCATTGGAATGAAGAGGATGCTCCGACCCTTAATTACAGGATCGACGCCACCGGCGGCGAATACCTGGTTTACGTGCTCATGAAGTACGATTCCTCGGAAGAAGCAAGAGTTTCCTTAAGCCTTGACGAAGAGAACCTGCCCACCGCATGGAGGAATGACAAGCCCTGGCGCTACGAAGGCGAGAAGGCCTTCAGATACGTACCCCTTGCAAAGACGGATATTTCAAAGGGAGAGCACCTTCTTTCTCTTAAGATATTCGCCTCAGGTATAAGAATCGAGCGGATTATATTAAGGCGTATTGCAAACCACGAGAAAAAGCAATAAAATAGCAGGGATAAAAGTTTTTCAATGAGGTAATTTTATGGAATATGTTAAAGAACCCAAGATGCGCCCGGTATTTCCCAAGCGCGCAGTTGTGACCGCAGGCATGCCCTACGGCAATAAGGAACTTCACTTCGGACATATCGGCGGAGTGTTTGTTCATGCGGATACCTTTGCAAGATTTTTGCGTGACCGTATCGGCGCTGACAACGTTATCTTTGTTTCCGGTACCGACTGCTACGGATCCCCTATCCTTGAAGGCTACAGAAAGGCCAAGGAAGCGGGAACCTTTGAAGGCTCCATCGAGGATTATGTTCGCAAGAACCACGAGGCTCAGAAGGACACCCTCGACAAGTACGAGATAAGCCTTAATCTTTTCGGAGCATCCGCTCTCGGAAGAGCCGGAGAGATCCACAAGGAAGTTTCTGCGGAAGTCTTCGAAGGACTTTATGAGAAAGGTACCCTTGAAAAGCTGAGCACTCCCCAGTTTTTCGATCCCAAGTTCAAGTGCCTTCTTAACGGACGTCAGGTCATCGGTAAGTGCCCCATTCAGGGATGCCAGTCGGAGAAGGCTTATGCCGACGAGTGCGATCTGGGACATCAGTACATGCCTACCGAACTTATCGATCCTCACAGCACACTGTCGGGTCTTACTCCCGAACTTGTGGACGTTACCAACTGGTACTACAAACTTGAGGACTGCATTCCCATGATTCAGGCCTATGTTGACGACCTTCGTGCCAACAGCAATGCCCGCAAATACATGCTTACCACCATCGAGGAATTTTTAAAGCCTCCTTATATCTATGTTCAGAAGAAATTCGTGGAGGATCTTGACGCACTCCGTGCCAAGTTCCCCGATCACGAAATGCTGGATGATAACAAAAACTCCTACACCTTCGTGTTTAAGAACCTTGACGACAGAGATGCCGCAAGAAAGGTTCTTGAGGGCATGGACATCAACTATCGTACCGGTAAGACACTGGTTCCTTTCCGCCTTTCCGGCAATATTGAATGGGGTGTTCCTTTCCCGGAAAAAGAAGGGCTTAAGGATCTGACCTTCTGGGTATGGCCCGAATCTTTGTGGGCACCCATTTCCTTTACCAGGACCTATCTTGAGAGCAAGGGTGCCGATAAGGATGAATGGAAGAAATACTGGAATTCCGAGGACGCTACCGTTTATCAGTTCATCGGACAGGATAACATTTCTTTCTACGGCATTGCCCAGCAGGCCATGTGGGAAACCCTGGGCCTTAAAAAGACCTTCCTGGTACCCAACAACCACATCCTGTTCATGAATAAGAAAGCATCAAGCTCAGGTTCCATCAAGCCTCCCATGGCCAAGGACCTTCTTGAGTTCTACACCGCCGAGCAGATGCGCATGCATTTCTTAAGTCTGGGTCTTGCCAACAAGAGCGTAAGCTTCGATCCTCAGGTCTACCTTCCCGAGGAAGAGAGAAACGGCGCGGATCCCGTTCTTAAGGACGGAAATCTTCTGACCAACGTATTTAACAAGATCATCAGGACCTGCTTCTACACCCTGCAGAAGGACTTTGACGGAAAGCTCCCCAATGTGCCTGTTTCTCAGAGCGTACTTGACGAGGACAAAGAAACCATCATCACCTACGAGCAGAACATGTACGATCACCAGTTCCACAAGATCACCTACGTTCTTGACACACTTATCAGGAACATGAACAAGAACCTTGTCAATAATCTTCGTACCGCCGATGCCAACGGTGATATGGAATTGAAGGCTCAGGTTCTTGCGGATGCTTTCTACGGCATCAGGGTTGCCACAGCTTTGTTACACCCCATCGCTCCTACCGGCTGCGAGAAGATCCGCGAATACCTCAATGTGGACGAACGGATCTACAACTGGGACTACATCTTCTCAACCCTTACAGACCTGATGGAAGATCCCGCAAACCATACGTTTAAGTTCCTTGAGCCCAGGGTCGACTTCTTTAAGATGCACGAGACCCAGCTTGCAGCTAAGGAGACGTCAAGTTTCGGAGAAACTTGACAGTCGGTCCGCGCGACGCTTGGCGCGGTTAGTTCAGAGAAATCCGAAGTGTAGTGAGGATTTCTTCAATACATATGCGCGGAGGAATTACCATGAATATCTGCCTGCTTAACGATTCTTTTCCGCCTGTTATAGACGGAGTGGCCAACGTGGTCCTAAACTACGGACGGGCACTCACACAAAATCATGAAGCCGATGTCATTGTAGGGACACCGAAATATCCCGATGCGGACTATTCCGGGTATCCCTACAAAGTTGTGGCTTACCCAAGCATCGATACCACAAGGATCATCGACGGGTATCGTGCGGGCAATTCTCTTTCCATTCGGGAAATCGACGAGATCGCGGAGTTTGGTCCGGACATCATTCACACCCACTGTCCGGCATCCTCCACTCTTATGGCGCGTATCTTACAGCATGAGACGGGCGCGCCGGTCATCTTCACCTATCACACCAAATTCGACATAGATATAACCCGTGCCGTGGGAGACGGTTTTCTGAAAAAAGAAACCATTCGTGCCATGGTAGGCAATATCTCTGCCTGCGACGAAGTCTGGACGGTTTCCGAGGGCGCAGGGGAGAACCTTAAGAGTCTCGGCTTTGAAGGAGACTACCGTGTCATGCCAAACGGCGTGGATTTTGCCCGGGGCAAGGCTTCACCCGAAGCGGTTGCGGCAGCCACCGGCGCCTACGATCTTCCCGCCGATGTTCCTGTGTTCCTGTTTGTGGGGCGCTTAGTTAAGTACAAGGGTCTTCCACTTATTTTCGATGCTTTGAAGATACTTAAAGAAACAGGTCTTGATTTCAGGATGCTGGTTGTGGGTTCCGGCCCCGATGAGCCGGAACTCAAAGAAACGGTTTCCAATCTCCTCCTTGATGACAGGGTGATCTTTACGGGCCCCATCAGGGACAGAGAGGTTTTGAGAGCCGTAAATACAAGGGCGGATCTTTTTCTTTTTCCCTCCACATACGATACCAACGGTATCGTGGTGCGTGAGGCTGCAGCCTGCGGTCTTGCATCGGTGCTGATCAAAGGCTCCTGTGCGGCCGAAGGTATCACCCATGGGCGAAACGGATATCTAATCGAGGAAACTGCCGGATCCATGGCGGCCCTTCTTAAAGAGATCTGCAAAGACATGGATAAGGTTGCAGCCGTGGGAGACTGTGCCATGAGGGAGATCTATATCTCCTGGGACGATGCGGTGAAGCTTGCCTATGAGCGGTACGGCGAGATCAGGGAACTGGCGGCTTCGGGAGAATACCTGAAGCGAAAGAAGGACCCCGCGGATTATCTCATCGCGGCAGCAGCCGATATGGCAGAGGGCTTTAAGAAACTCGGAGATGTACCCAGAAACATATACAAACACCTGCAGCAGGAGATCGAAGCAGCCAAAGACTATATGGAGGGGCAGTTATGGCAGTGAAGAAAGAAGCAAGAGAGTGGTACAAGGAAGCGGTTTTCTATCAGATTTGGGTCAGGAGCTTTGCGGACGGTAACGGGGACGGTATCGGTGATCTTTACGGAGTTTACGATAAGCTGGAATACGTTAAGAGCCTCGGGGTAACGGCCATCTGGTTTAATCCTTTGTATCCTTCGCCCAATGCGGATTTCGGCTATGATATTTCGGATTACTGCAACATCCATCCCGACTACGGTGACCTGGATCAGTTCAAGAAGGTATTGAACCGTGCTCACGAGCTTGGCATGAAGGTCATCATGGATCTTGTGATCAATCACACCTCCGATGAGCATCCCTGGTTTTTGGAGAGCCGGAAGGGCGGCGATGACAACCCTTACAAGGATTACTATATCTGGCGTGACGAACCAAACAACTGGGATTCCATTTTCGAAGGCAAAGCCTGGGAGTACGATCCCGTAAGGGGCCAGTATTACCTTCATCTTTTTGCAAAGAAACAGCCGGATCTTAACATGGATAACCCGGCAGTCAGAGAGGAAGTAAAGAAGGTCCTCCGTTTTTGGCTTTCCATGGGCGTGGACGGTTTCCGGGAGGATGTTATAAACTTTATATCGAAAAAAGAAGGACTTCCCAACGGAATAGGTTTCTTACCCATAATAGGCAGCATGCACAATTACAAGGACGGTCCTCACATTCACGAGTACCTTGCGGAATTCAGAAAGGTCTGCGACGAATACGGTGCGGTCCAGATCGGTGAAGGCCCCATGACCACGGTCAATAACGCCCTCAAGTATTTAAGCGGCGATACCAAGTCCATGGACATGATGTTTTCTTTTGATCACATGATGGCGGACTGTCTGTTTACCGAGTATTATCACAGACCCTTCAAACTCATCAGGTTTAAAAAGGCCCTTTCCCGCTGGCAGTATAAGCTGGCGGACAAGGCCTGGAATTCCCTGTATCTTGAAAATCACGATCACCCCCGTATCATAAGCAGATACGGAAGCGAGAAATTCCATCGTGAGAGCGGCACTGCTCTTGCAACGGCCTACATGTTCTTAAAGGGAACACCATTTATCTATCAGGGACAGGAGATCGGCATGACCAACATCCGCCTTAAGTCCATTGATGACTATGTGGATGTTTCAACGATAAACAACTATCACAAGTATCATTTAAAGGATACGGTGGAGCAGAGACTTCGCAGGATCCACCTTTCCAGCCGTGATTCCGCCAGAACTCCGGTACAGTGGGACGATTCGGAGAATGCGGGCTTTTCTTCCGCAAAGCCCTGGTTCTTTGTTAATCCAAACTATAAGACCATCAACGTGGCAGCGGAAGAAAAGGATGAAAACAGTATCCTCAATTACTATCGAAGGTGCGTAAAGTTAAGGGAAGGCAATTCCGTGCTTTTGTACGGCGATTACAGGGAATATGCCCATGACAACCCCTTTGTGTATATGTATGAGCGAAGAAAGGGAAGGACCTCCTGTTTTGTGATCTGTTCCTTTACCGGACAGCCCATAACCTTTATGCTTCCCAAGGGCTTTGCCGGACATTCCGCTAAAATGCTGCTTACCAACTACCCTGACAAGCGTGTCACGGGCCGTGTGGGCAAGCTTCCGGAAAAGGGTCTTAAGCTTTCACCCTATGAAGCAATGGTCATAAAAATGAAGAGAGTTTAAGCGGTTTAAGGCCGTGTGCAGAGATTGTCGTTTTTTGCACACGGCCTTTTTGACAGAAAATGACGATTGAAATCAGCGCCTTCCGGGACAAAATAGGGTTAGAGACGGATGTCGGAAGAACGGTTACGGAGGTGTTTTATGCGTTCTGCAAATATATCGGTCATCAGTTCAAATCTGCTGACCACCACCAGATTTCCCATTGTTTATACAGAAATGAACATGGACAGGGGTGAACTGTTCAGGAAAATGATGGAGGACAATAACCCGGATTCCGCCGGGCTTTGCGAGGTAACTCAGGAATGGCTTGATTATATTGTTGAGTTCTGCAATTCCTCCGAAGTTTTCGGAGTGACGGGCACGAGACGTTCCTATAAGCCCGGGGAGGGGCCGCTTCGAAGCGGAAGCGGAGAGTATGTGGCCATCATGTACCGAAAGGATCGTTTTGAATGTATCGATGACGGCGGCTGGTGGTATTCCACCACCCCCGATGTTCCTTCAAGATTTGAGATCCCGGGCCATGATGCCATGAAATACGACAGGGTATTTTCTTATGGGGTATTTAAGGAAAAAGAAACAGGGATCACTTACATCCATATGAACGTTCACTTCGATCACAAGAGTGATGACTATACCAATGCTTTGTGCTCGAAACTTACCACGGAAAAAGGAAAGGAACTGGCTAAGAGATTCGGAGGAGCCCCTGTTATCGTGACCGGGGACTTTAACTGCGAGGAAGATACGGAGGCCTACAGATTTCTTGCAAACCCTGAGAACGGTTTCTTTGACACCAAATACAAAGCTGCAAAGATGAATCCCCTGCCTACCTTTATATGGACTCTGGGCGATTATAAGCCGGAGGAAAAGCCGGGGAAGATCATTGACTTTGTGTTCGGGACCGTTGGTAATGTGAAGGCGTTAGAGTCTGACGTGATCACGGAGCCTCATTTTTCGGACCATTACGCAGCAATTTCCAAAATTATCGTGGAGAATGCCGACTGATCGGCAGGGTGTAAAACAGCATAAGCCTAAAAAGAAAGGGATTACAGATGATTAAATTCGGAACAGGCGGATGGCGTGCGGTCATCGGTGATGAGTTCATAAAAAGCAACATACAGCTGCTGGCCAAGGCCATGTGCAGGAAGATGAAAGCGGAAGGCGTTGAAGATCGGGGAATGGTTATAGGTTATGACAGACGGTTTCTTTCCAAAGAGGCCATGCAGTGGTGTGCAATGGTTTTTGCCAAAGAGGGTATAAAGACCTATCTGGTGAACAAATCCTCGCCCACGCCCCTTATCATGTTTTATGTCATGAAACACGGATTTCCCTACGGCATGATGATAACCGCAAGCCACAATCCTTCTTTGTACAACGGTATCAAAGTGTTTACGGAAGGGGGCCGGGATGCGGACGAGGTACAGACCTCTGAGATAGAAAGATACATTGCAGAGACTCCCCCGGAAGAGGTATGGGACATGCCTTATGAGGAGGGGATAAAGAACGGTCTCATCAAAGAGATATATCCCCTCAACGAATACCTCGACAATATACTGGCGGCCATCAATGTGGAAGCCATTAAGGAGGCGCGTCTCAAGGTCTGCATCGATCCTCTTTTCGGTGTTTCGGAGGCTTCGCTTTCAACTATTTTGTATACCTCACGCTGCGAGGTTATCAAGATCCATGACAACCATGACACCCTGTTCGGAAGAAAGCTTCCCGCACCCAGCGCAGATACCTTAAGAGACCTTCAGAACAAGGTTCTCGATACAGGGAGCGATATAGGGCTTGCCACCGATGGTGATGCGGACAGGATAGGTGTGATCGATGACAAGGGACGTTTTCTTCATCCCAACGATATCCTTGTGCTTTTGTACTACTATCTTGTTAAGTTCAAGGGCTGGCACGGCCCCGTGGTCAGGAACATAGCCACCACCCATGCCCTTGATCGTCTGGCGGAGAAATTCGGTGAGAAATGCTATGAGGTTCCGGTAGGATTTAAGTATATCTCCGCCAAGATGAACGAGACCGATGCGGTTATCGGCGGTGAGTCTTCCGGCGGCCTTACGGTCCGCGGACACATCAAGGGCAAGGACGGAGTTTACGCCGCAGCACTGCTTGTTGAGATGATCGCGGTGACCGGAAAGAAGATTTCGGAAATCTACGAAGATATTGAAAAAGAATGCGGAAAGATCTGCATGACCGAAAACAACTACAGATTCAGTCCGGATAAAAAAGAAACCATACGAAAGATACTCATGGAGGAAAGGCGGCTTCCGGATTTTGGTATCGAGGTCGACAGAGTCTCCTACATGGACGGATGCAAAGTGTACTTTAAGAACGGAAGCTGGGTTGTGGCCAGATTTTCGGGAACGGAGCCGCTGCTTCGTATTTTCTGCGAGGCTTCGGACAATGAAGAGGCAACGCGTATCACCAAGTTATTGGAGCAATTCCTTTCGCTTTAAAAAAAGAAACCCGGTGACCTGTTACGGTCATCGGGTTTTTGTATGCACAGGTCCGTGCAAAGATTTTTTACGGGTTTGTGAGAGGGCTTATTTCTTGATGGAAAGTTCGTCTATAGCCTTCAGTTCTTTGGCAGAGAATTCGGTGTTCTCTATGGCCTTGATGTTATCAAGGATCTGGGAAGGTCTGGAAGCTCCGATGATAACGGAGGTAACTGCACTGTCCTTTAAGTTCCATGCTAGGGCCATTTCCGCAAGGGTCTGACCGCGGTTTGCGGCGATGTCGTTAAGCTTCTTAAGATTGTTGAGAAGCTCCTCCGAGATCTGGCCTTCTTTAAGGAATCTTCCATCGGTGCGGACTCTGCTGTCGGCGGGGATGCCGTTAAAATATCTGTCGGAAAGCATGCCCTGTGCCAGGGGTGAGAAGCAGATGATGCCCTTTCCGAGGCGTTCGGCCGTGGACTTAAGACCGTTATTCTCTATGGTACGGTCCAGGATATTGTATCTGTTCTGGTTGATTATAAAGGGTACCTTAAGCTCATCAAGGATCTTTGTGGCTCTTTCAAGTGTGGCTCCGTCGTAGTTTGAAAGGCCCACATACAGAGCCTTGCCGGAATTTACGATCTGAGCCAAAGCTCCCATGGTCTCCTCCAGAGGTGTTTCGGGATCGGGACGGTGATGATAGAAGATATCCACGTAATCCAGTCCCAGACGCTTTAAGGACTGATCGAGGCTGGCGATAAGGTACTTGCGGCTGCCCCAGTCACCGTAAGGGCCGGGCCACATGTAGTAGCCTGCCTTGGTGGCGATCACCAGTTCATCTCTGTAGGCTCCGAAGTGTTCTTTGAGGATGCGGCCGAAGTTTGCTTCGGCACTTCCGTCCTTGGGGCCGTAGTTGTTGGCAAGATCAAAATGGGTGATACCGTTATCGAAAGCGGTGAAGCACATTTCCTCCATGTTGGAGTACACTCCGGTGTCACCGAAGTTGTGCCACAGCCCCAGGGAAACGGCGGAAAGCTTGAGCCCCGAGTTTCCGCAACGGTTATACTTCATGGTTTCGTATCTCTTTTCATTGGCAACGTACATGCTGTAACCTCCTTACTGATCCGATCGCGGATCATAAGTCAAGGATAAGCACGGGAACGGGATGCGGTCAAATTAATTTTTTTTAAACATTCGCTTTACACGTGTTAAAAACAGATGTAGAATACCCTCGTGAACGGATGATAAGTGCATATCTGCAACAATGGGGTGAAATAATGGAAAAAGAAAATCATACGGAAATAAAAGAGACTGCGGCATCGGCGGTAAAGCTCTTAGGGTTTCTTTGTCCCCTGATATACTTTGCCAGCTACTTAACGAGAAAAGATTATTCAATAGTGATGGATGCCATCATTTCGTCGGAGAGTATAAATGCCGGAGCAGCGGGGCTTGTGGAGACCTGCGGAGTTATTTCCTACGGTGTGGGACAGATAATCAGCGGAATACTGGGAGACAGGTTCAAACCCCAGCGACTTATCATGTGTGGACTTTTTGTAACCATGGTATGCAACATACTGATGCCCTTTACACCCGGGACGCTCAGATTCGCGGTGTGGTTCGTAAACGGCTTTGCACAGAGCATGCTTTGGCCTCCCATGGTAAGGATAATGGCGGGGATG
This sequence comes from Lachnospiraceae bacterium, assembly GCA_016280465.1. Classification (GTDB taxonomy): domain Bacteria; phylum Bacillota; class Clostridia; order Lachnospirales; family Lachnospiraceae; genus UBA1258. Next base: position 21,276 of record JAEEGT010000010.1, read on the forward strand.
CTGGATCCAAAGAAATACAATACGGTGGCGGCTAATGTCAATGTGGCGGGAATCGGCGGAACCATCTTCATATATCTTTCTTCATCTCTTTTATGGCTCAGGGTCTTTGATTCCTGGAAGCTGACTTTCTTTTCCTCGGCAGCCATAACCGAAGTGATCCTGATCATCTGGATAGTGGGATTTGCAAGGATAGGCAGAGAAACCGACAAGGGTCTTGCCGGGAGCAAAGATGGCGGCGATCTGAGTGAGAAACCGAAACTGACGGCAAAAGCACTGCTAGGTTCGGGTTTTGTGTTTATAGCACTTGCAATAATCGCCCAGGGGGCGCTCAGAGACGGCATAACGGACTGGGTACCCACCCTGCTTCGCAATACCTTTAAGATTCCCAGCAACTACGCAATTCTCTATGCCGTTATGATTCCCGTAATCGGTGTTATCAGCATGAAGCTGGTGGGGATATGCGCCAACAGATGGGTCAAAGAAGAAGTAAAGGGAGCTCTTTGGGTGTTCATCGCCGCAATAGTTCTTTGCGGTGCACTCCGATTTGTGTATACGGGTAATCAATACCTTACGGTAGCACTGGCGGCCCTCATTGTAGGATGCATGCATGCCATCAATTTCTTCCTGGTATGCGTGGTGCCGGCGAAGTTTGAAAAGTACGGGCTGGTGGCCACCATGAGCGGCATCATCAACTCCCTTACCTATGTGGGTACAAGCGTTGCGGTGGCGGGATTCCCGCTTCTTACAAAGGGCGGAAACTGGGATAACTGTATTCTTTCCTGGGTGTTCATAGCAACATGCGGCGCAGTTTCCTGCGCCGCAGCTTTACACGGATGGATTCGATTTAAGAAATAACCTTTTCAGGCGGGTTCTGAGGCCTGTGTTTCTTTTTCCTTACGATAGGCTATTACGGTGAAGACTGCAACAACAAGGGTAAACACGCCTATGAAGGCTTCTATCAGGACCGTGGAGTTCGTAAGTCTTGAGATCACTACCGTTATACCGTCCATTGCCGCATGGAGTAAAACCGCCGCTGCAAGGAGCAGGGGCTTTGAATACTTAACGGCTCTGTATACAAGGTAAGATGCGCATATATGGAAAGTGATGGCAAATACCCGCTCTAAGCTTGCGATCAGGAAACTTGCGGGAACTGCAGAACCTATGACAGCCAGCTGCCCGATGACCTGAGCTTTTGAGGCTTCGTCCAAAGGGGCAAGGATTGCGTTTATGCTGCCGTTTTGCAGCATGGATATAAGGGAAAGATTACCCGCGAAGGTAACGCCCACCATTATGATACTTTCAATACCGCCGTGTCCGATACCGAACATAACGGATTCTTTCTTGCCCAGTTTCTTTTTCATGAGGAAACGCATCACAATGTAGCGTCCGCACTCTTCGAAAACACCTGCGGCCAGTCCGCCGTAAACGGCATAGAAGGGAAGGGCCATAAATTTTTCCTGACCTATCGCCCCCAATATCAGTTGGTGCAGGATGGTTTCAAGGATCATGGCGAAAACAAGAAAAGTACCTGCTCCGAAGATGGCGGGGATCAGGCTGGTTTTTCTTTTTACTGCCCATATTATCATCAATGCAATGGGAAGCAGTATACAGAAGGCCATGGAGGCGGAAATACAGGCTACCGTGGCTCCGGAAATAGAAATGCTTGAAATATCCATGACTTATACTCCTTATGATGGGCCGGCCTGCTGGGACCGGCCCCTTTGAATTCCCGCGGGTTATACGAATTTAACTGCGGTTCCGTAGGCAACGATCTCAGCGGCACTGGCCATGACGGTTGAAGAACCGTACCTGAGTCCCACGACCGCATCGGCACCGAGACTCTCGGCCTCGTCCACCATTCTCTTGGTGGCGATCTGTCTTGCTTCGTTGAGCATTTCGGTGTATCCTACGATCTCACCGCCCACGATGGTCTTAAGACCTGCCATCAGGTCTCTTCCAACGTTCTTTGAATTAACGATGGTTCCTTTAACAACACCCAGAACCTCTATGTTTTTTCCGGGTATAGAATCAATAGTTACGAGCATCATATGCTTCTCCCTTCCGGATCTCTTTGATCCTTTGAACAGTTACTGCGATGGTAAGTATAATGGTTATTGCAGGGAAACCGATAAATATAATCAGTATTACCGGCGGGACGGGTTCATGAGCCGCAGCGATCAAGATACCGATTATTACGGCGGCGGATAACAGGGTAAAAATGCTGCCTGCCAGTATCGCTCCGGTCATTGTTCTGGCTTTAACGTCTTTCTTTTCAAGATCCACGAACACTGCACCTCCTTTTTCAAGTTCACTCAGTTCTTCGAGGTAGTCGGAAGCCTTGATCTGATCGTAGTTCGTTATTTCGTTTTTAAGCTTCTCACAAAGTTCCATGGTAACTGACAGGTTTTCTTTTTCTTTTTTAAGCCGCCTGGACTGTCTGCTCATACATTCGGAAAAAGAAAGGGAACCTTCGTTGATCTTTCTTATCTCCTCGATGGGGACATCCAGTTTTCGCAGCAGCTTTACCTTAAGAAGATTCTCTACGTCCTTAAGGGTGTATTCCCGATATCCGTTTTCGGGATTCCGCTCCGGATTAAGCAGACCCTGTTCTTCGTAGAAGCGTATGTTCTTTTTGGTAATGCCTGCCAGTTCTTCTACCTGGTTGATCTTCATTTCGACACCTCTCGGTCTCTTGATGGGTACAGCGTAGACCTTCCATAAGGTGGAAGGTCAACAGTTTTTTTAAAAAAGTTTAAATAATTTAACGACACAGATGTCATTGATGCGCCGGGAAACTTGTAAATGCTATCCGAGACTCTCCATGGTCTCCTTGTTAAGGGAGAGCATATCGTAAACTCCGTCCTCGGACAGGACACCGCGCTTTAAGTCCTTCGGAAGCTTTCCGGCTTCGTCGGCGGCAAAGTCTTCTTTCCAGAGACTGCTCATATAGTATTCTTCCAAGGCCTTGATGCGGGGCTGAAAGTCCTTAAGAGCTTCGGAATTGGTCTGCGGGTCTTTCAAAAGATCCTTTGCCCTGTTCAGGATATCCTCCATCTCACGGATCCGCATGACCCTCAGCCGGTTCTTTTCAAATCTTTTTTTATTAAAGATCAAAAATCTGTAGTCTTCGTTGTTTTTTAAGGATACGGTGGCAACGGGGAAAAGCACCGTCTTCCAGGTGATCTCTTTGATGTCATCGTAGGGGATCTTGAGATTTCGTATATTCTCGCTGACGGTGACCTTGCCGGTCCTGTAATTAAGACCGTCACCTCCGATGTAGATCCATCCCCCCAGTATTCCTCCGTAAATGATGCTGCATGCAAACGGCATATTCATGATGTTTACCCCCTTTGTATTATTTCACTCAAAATTACCCCGAATAACATGGGTATGCTGTTTTGTTACATTACTATTATACCAAATTATACGGAAAACCCAAGAAACTGTTTCTTTTTAAAACCGCATATAATCGTTGCTCAGGCAGGGCAAAAGGAATAAAATTAAAAATGTATGACAGGTCAAAAAAGGGGGAATTTTATGAGACTTGGAACTTCATCGCCCTTGTGGTATGCATCGGCGGAAGAATGGGCGGCAAATCAGGTCAAACTGGGCTGTGCCGCCGTAGTGTTTCCGGTTCAGAGTAATGAACCGGAATCAAAGATAGAAGAATATAAGACCGCAGCGGACAGGGCCAGACTTACCATAGCGGAGGTGGGGATCTGGCGCAATGCACTTTCGCCGGACCCTGCCGAACGGAAAAAGAACATGGACTACTGCGTGGAGCAGTGTAGACTTGCCGACCACGTGGGAGCAAGGTGCTGCGTCAATGTGGCGGGAGCCTTCGGGCCTGTGTGGGACGGCGCCTACAAAGAAAACTTCTCTTCTGAAGCGCGAAAAGAAACCGTCTCGATGGTAAGGGAGATAATCGACAGGGCCAATGTGAAGAACACTTTCTTTACCCTTGAGCCCATGCCCTGGATGATCCCCACGGGACCGGATGATTATCTTAAACTCATTGAGGAAGTGGACAGAGACCGTTTTGCGGTGCATATGGATGTATTCAACATGATCAATTCCATTGACAGGTACTTTAATGCCGAGGAATTCGTGGATGAATGCGCAGAAAAGCTGGGCACCCTCATCAAGAGCTGTCACTTAAAGGATGTGCACCTGGGCGAAACCTTTACCGTAAGGCTCGAGGAATGCGCTCCCGGGCAGGGAGAGTTTCCCATAAGGCACTATGTGGAGAGGATGAATGAAATCGACCCTGACATGCCCATGATCCTCGAACACCTTAAAAAAGACGAGGATTATTTCAAATATATGGATTATCTAAAGGAGGAGCTCCATGGATTATACAAGACTGTCTGACTCTAATGTCATAACCGAGAAATATATGGATTCCATCCTCATCGAGGAGCGGCTCATCGATTCCGTGGTGGCGGACACCTCCATAGAGTTCTTCGGGGAGAAATTTGCTTCACCCGTGATGACACCTGCTTTTTCCCATTTAAAGAATTATGAGGGAAGAGAGCATAACGGGCTGGAGGAGTATTCACAGGCGGCCAAAGAAAGTAATATCCTTAATTTCTGCGGCATGATGGAGAACGACCAGTTTAAAAGGATAGTCGACACCGGAGCAAAGACCGTGAGGATAGTAAAGCCCTATGCGGATCACGGTAAGGTCCTTGATCAGATGCAGTTTGCGGAAAGCGTGGGAGCCTTCGGTATCGGTATGGACATAGATCATATCTTCGGAGAGAAGGGGCTGGATGTCTGCGTAGGGGAAGAGATGGCGGTCCAGACCTTCGACATGCTCCGCTCCTATGTGGAACTGACTAAACTTCCCTTTACGGTAAAGGGGGTACTCAGTGTATCGGATGCCGTGAAGTGTGCGGATCTTGGCGCCAAGGCCATTATAGTCAGCCACCATCACGGTCGTATGCCCTATGCCGTACCTCCCATGATGATCCTTCCGAAGATAAAGGAAGCTCTTAAGGACCGTGATATTAAGATAATAGTGGATTGCGGTATTGCCACGGGAGCCGATGTTTTCAAAGCCCTTGCCCTCGGAGCGGATGCGGCGGCTGTGGGAAGAGCCATGCTGCCGGCCCTTGAAAAAGGCGGAGCCACGGGAGTGAAGGATTATCTTGACAAAGTAGCCGGGGAACTTCGGTACATCATGAGTTTCACGGGCTTTGGAACAGTTTCCGATATCGATGATTCGGTGCTGCACTTTTTATAAAGAAACCTTGACACCCCGTCCGGGGGGTCTTATAATGTCCGCAAAGCAATGACGAAGACAGTACCTAAGCAATAAAGGTCACAGAGAGTCGGGGCAGGTGAGAGCCGACACCGGTTTGTTTCAGGGAATATCACTTCCGAGCTTCGACCCGAAAGCGCATGTCAGTAGGAGTCGACGGGTTCCGCCGTTACACGGAGAGCGTATGGACCGAAAGGGAGTACTCTTAAAAAGGTGGTTAAACAAGGCTTATAATCGAGACTTGTCCTTTTTAGGGCAGGTCTCTTTCTTTTGCTTTTGCAAGTTTCAGACAGGAGGAATTTACATGTACAAACAGGTACCCACAAGCATGAATTTTGTGGACAGAGAAAAAGAAACACTTAAGTTCTGGCAGGAGAACGATATCTTCGAAAAGAGCATGGAGAACCGCAAGGAAGGTCCCACTTACACCTTCTACGACGGCCCCCCTACCGCCAACGGCAAGCCTCATATCGGCCATGTCCTTACCCGCGTTATCAAGGATATGATCCCCAGATA
>JAEEGT010000086.1 GCA_016280465.1 Lachnospiraceae bacterium
GCCATTCATCGCTGGCGAATCTGTCGATCAAAACTCCCAAAAGGACAGTGTGAAGCACGGGATGATGTTCCGAAACCATTCCCGCCCTGTAGGTATCCAGCTGCCAGGTTGCATCGTAAATGAACAGTCCCGGGTATAAAGCGAGAAACTGCACAAAATATAGAAATGCAAGGACCGCAAAGGAAATAAGGAAGATCTTTACAGGCTTGACGGGACTTTTGCGGAGCTCTTTGGCCCCGGCCCTGTCAAACAGATAATACAAAAGAAAAACAACAACAAAAGCAAGCGCCCACACTCCGATAAAACCAAGCACGGAGAGAACGCTTGCCGTTAATTTACCATATCTGTCGATCTGATGTCCCATATATATCGCTATGGAAAGAAGAAAAGATGCGAAGATGGATGAAGCGATTCGTTTGGCGGAAAAAGGTAAGGTTTTCATGGATACATTATATCACATAATTCTGTCCGCTCAAGCGCTTCGCTGTCAGGCTTCTTTCCTCTTTTCGTAGTCCTCGATGGCTGATTTGATGGCTTCCTCGGCCAGAACCGAGCAGTGCATCTTGTAATCCGGAAGTCCGTCAAGAGCCTCGGCCACCGCCTTGTTGGTAAGCTTCATCGCTTCAGACAGGGGCTGACCCTTGATCATCTCCGTAGCCATTGAGCTGGATGCGATGGCACTTCCGCAGCCAAAGGTCTCGAATTTGACATCTTTAATAATGTCATCTTCCACCTTTAAATACATCTTCATGATATCGCCGCACTTGGCATTTCCCACTTCGCCTATACCGTTGGCATCCTCTATAACTCCCACGTTTCTGGGATTTCTGAAATGGTCCATAACTTTTTCGCTGTACAGAGCCATGATTCTTCCTCCTATAAGATAAACTTTGCTTTTCCTTCAACAAGATTTCTCCAGACAGGAGAGAAACTGCGAAGGTATTCCACGGTTTCTTTTACCGACTTTATGATATATTCCACATCCTCATCTGAAGTGGATTCGTCGATGGTAAGGCGTAAAGACCCGTGGGCCACATCGTGTACCCTGCCTATGGCAAGAAGCACGTGGCTTGGATCCAGAGATCCGGAAGTGCAGGCGCTTCCCGAGGAAGCCTGTATTCCTTTGTCATCAAGCAAAAGCAAAAGGGATTCTCCCTCGATGCCTTCAAAGCAGAAATTCACATTGCCGGGCAGTCTCAGATCCTTATCTCCGTTCAGCGCACTGTGGGGTATCTCACTGAGTCCCGCAATAAGCCTGTCTCTCTTTTTTGTTACGGTCTCGCCGTATACGGAAAGTTTTGATACCGCTTCTTTCAAAGCAACGGCTGCTGCCGCAATACCGGCAACATTCTCGGTACCGGCACGTTTCCCACGCTCCTGTGCTCCGCCCTCTATTATATTGGTCAGGCGGATTCCCTTCTTTACATAGAGGAAACCGACGCCCTTGGGTCCGTGGAATTTGTGGGCCGAAGCTGAAAGCATATCCACATCATCGGTCACCACATTGACCGGAATATGGCCCATGGCCTGAACCGCATCAGTGTGAAAAAGAACGTTCTTCTCACGGCATATCTTTCCGATCTCCTTAATGGGCTGGATGGTGCCGATCTCGTTGTTTGCATACATTACGGTCACCAGACAAGTATCCTCTCTGATGGCGGCTTCGAGTTCCGAAGTTACCACAAGACCGTTCTCATGGACCGGGAGAAGGGTTACTTCAAAGCCTTCTTTTTCCAGTTTTTCAAGAGTGTGGAGCACGGCATGGTGCTCAAAGGCAGTGGAGATAATGTGCTTTTTCCCCTTAAGCCTTCCGATCTCCGCTGCGGATCTGATGGCCTGGTTGTCGGACTCACTGCCGCCGGAAGTAAAGTATATCTCCTTGGGGGTGGCGCCGATGGCAAGGGCTATATCCTCCCGTGCTTTTTCCAGGATCTCCCTGGCTCTCTGTCCGAAAGTGTAAAGGCTGGAAGGATTTCCGTAGTTCTCCGTCATGACGGATACCATTGTATTGACGGCCGCCTCGCTCATCTTTGTGGTGGCGGCATTGTCGGCATATATCATAGGTTTTCTTACTCCTTTCATTGGTACATTGCGGATTGATTTTAAGCCTATTTACCTATCGTGTCAATAGGTTTATAATTATTTAAGGAGTTGATTTACCTACTTACCCTGCGGTATAATGGGTATTGCACAGACAGGAGGCTTTTTATGATCTCGACCAAAGGAAGATATGCTCTGAGAGTAATGATAGATCTTGCAGAACATGAGAACGGGAATTACATTCCCTTAAAGGACATTGCGGAAAGACAGGAAATATCCAAGAAATATCTGGAGATCATCGTTAAAGATATGGTTTCCGGAGGACTTTTGATCGGTGCCAGCGGAAAGGGCGGCGGATATAAACTCTGCCGTAAGCCAGGGGAATACTCTGTTGGCGAGATAATCGAACTCATGGAGGGTTCTCTTGCTTCCGTGGCATGCCTCGGTGAAAAGAGCTTTGACTGCCCGAGAAAAGCCGCCTGCCAGACTCTTCCCCTGTGGGAGGAATACGATAAGATGGTGCATGATTTCTTCTACGGTAAGAAACTGAGTGACCTGATCACGCACAAATAGATTGGGTATCAATCAAAGGTAAATCGGTCAAAGATGAAGGTGTCATTCGGATCCCCGGACCGGAATTCAAAGTACACCGCATGCTTTCCGATGATGCCGGTGGTAAGCTCCGCCGTAAGTTCTTTTTCTTTGCCGGTAAAATCAAGTTCTGCAGCGATCCGACCCTTATAGGAATCGATCCTTAGCAGGACTTTTATTTTCTTTGCTTCTTCCAAAACTACAGTCACGGTCTTAGGCGTGTTATTGCCAAACTGAAGATATCTGAAGCCTACGGTGGTGCCGTCTGTTATATCCACAATGGGTGTTGAAAGGTCCTCTCTTTCTTCGTACTCTGGGCGGATGTAGGCCCTTTTCCTGCTGCCGTAAATATGGCAGGCATATCCCGCCGAGATCCAGGAGTAAGCATCAAGACCGTTGATTCTCGGGCCCTGAGAGGTCATCTCCACAGGCTTGGAAGCGACCGGTTCTCCCGAAAGGAACTTCACGTCGCCGATGTAAAGTTTTCCGTCGGTGCCCATGGCTACCTCGATGGGTTCCATCATAGCCTGTCTCGAAAACTCGTTTAGACCCGTCTGGCGATGATAAAAAACATACCATTTGCCGTTAACTTCCATGATGGAGCCGTGATTATTGCCCCACTGATAGGTCATGATGCCGTTGCCTTCCGCGTCTTTCAGTATCTCACCGCCGTTAAAGCTTATGTCTCCGCCGTCGTGGTATGGACCGAAGGGTGAATCACTGAAGCGATAAGAAAGAAAACCGTTGTTGGGTTCATGGATGCCAAGCTCCGGTATGGGCTTTTCATAGCGCTTTGAATAGATATATACGTATTTTCCCATGACTTTTCTGGGGCTCGAAGCCTCAAAGAAAGCATCGATCAGGGAAATATGGCCGTCATCCACAGGATTCCAGGGGCAGGTGGAATGTCCCAAAGGATTTTCCACCAGTGTGCCTTCTTTGATGGTGGCCATGTCGTCCTCAAGCTCAGCTATGTAACAGGGTGCCGCACAGCCTCCCCAGAAAGCATAGACTCTTCCGTCATCGTCAACCAATACTCCGGGATCGAAGCCGAGTTTGGTTTCTATAGGGTTCTCAAAGGGTCCCCAAGGGGTCTTGGAACTTGCCACCACCACAAGACTTCCGCAGCATTCCGCCGCATACATGTAATAGGTATCGCCTTTTTTGACCACATCCGGTGCAAAAAGCATGGAATCGTAATGTGTCTCATAGGCCACGCCGTGACAGATCCAGTCCGTCAGATCCTCCACAGGAGCCGACCATACCACATAGTTGTTCCCGCAATATCTGGTCCTTGCTATGTCATGAGAGCCGTAAACATAGACTCTTTTCTTTCCCTCATGCTCGAAAACTCTGGGCTCGCCGTCCGGTACATGCTCCCAGAGAGGCATGTATGGATTGGCGCCTTTAATGTACTTTTTCATTGTATCCCTCCGATAATCCGTTATATGCGTGAAAGAGCGCAAACCGTCTCTATATGCCCGCCGCTGTGCAGGAACTGGTCCACGGGACGGACACGGGTGAGTTTATAGCCGCCGGAAACCAGGATCTTTAAGTCTCTGGCTAAAGTTGCGGGGTCGCAGGAAACATAGACCACACGCTTCGGGGCATTTTTAAGAATTGTATCCAGCAGTTTCTCATCGCATCCCTTACGGGGCGGATCCACTACGATAACATCGGGCCGTGGCAGGGTAGGTGCCAGATCCTCTGCTGCTCCCGCTTTGAAAAAAGCATTGTCTATCCCGTTTATGCGGGCATTTTCTTTGGCATCTTCAATGGCCTCGGGCACGATCTCCACGCCGTAGACTTCCTTGGCGGAACGAGCCAGAAACAGAGAGATGGTTCCGATACCGCAATAAAGATCCCACACTGCTTCGGAGCCCGTAAGGCCCGCATATTCAAGAGCAAGCTCGTATAGTTTCAGTGTCTGTTCGGGATTCACCTGGTAAAAAGAAAGCGGTGAGATCCGATAGGTTACATCACCGATCTTATCTTCTATCCAGGGATCTCCGTACACACAGATAACCTTGTCACCCATGATGACATTGGTGTTCTTTTTGTTTATGTTAAGGCATAAACTCGTAAGCTTAAGGCCTTCACTTTCTATAACCTCAGCAAGTTCCTTGGCAAGTTTTTCGGCGCCTTTAAGTTCATCCCCGTTTATCACAAGGCAAACCATAACTTCTTTGGTCGCAAATCCCACTCTTGTAAACACATGGCGCACAAGTCCCTTCCCTGTTTCCTCGTTGTAGGCGGATACCCGATGCTCCTTCATAAACTCAAGTACGGTCTCCATGACAGGCCGGTTAACAGGAGCCTGGATACAGCAGTCCGTATTGCCGACAACATCGTGGGAATGCTTGCGGTAGAACCCGATAACGAGATTTCCGTTCCGGTCGGTACCCACCGGAAACTGGGCTTTGTTCCTGTAGTGATACAGGTTTTCAGCCCCGACTATAGGTTCCATGGGAGGGTTCTTGATACCGCCGATCCGCTCAATGCAGTCCCGAACCTTTTCTTCTTTCAGTCTGAGCTGTTCCGGATATGCCATGTGCTGAAGGGTACAGCCTCCGCACTTTCCCGCAACAGGGCATTTAGGCTCGATACGAAAAGAAGAAGGTGTCAAAACCTTCGCGACAATGGCATATGCGTAAGTTTTTTTCACCTTCGTAACATGAGCGACCACGCGGTCTCCGGGAATGGCGCCCACAACAAAGACAGTCATTCCGTCTTCGGTATGACCTATGCCTTCCCCTTCTGAACCCATGGCCGTGATATCTATTTCAAATTCACTGTTTTTACTTATCAAGTCTTACTCCTCGGCTTTGGTGGCTCTCAAATTGGACTCAAACAGTCTGTTAAAGCCTAGCCAACCGGTATCGGATGTTGAGAAAAGTATCTCCTTAAAGGATTCCATCTTGGCATCCAGATCGTCCGCATAATTAAGGGCAACCGCTTCGGCCAGTGCCGGTTTCTTGGGAGAACCGAATTCAAGTTTTCCGTGATGTGCCAGGATGCAATGCTTAAGTTCATTTTCAAGAGATTTGGGAAATCCGTCGATCTCCTTTGCTTTTTCCCCGATCATCTCCGCACCCATAACGATATGGCCCAAAAGATTTCCTTCATCGGTATAATCATTCTCGGGGAAAGCGGAAAATTCGCGAACCTTTCCCACGTCGTGAAGAAGGGCTGCTGTTATGAGCAGATCACCCTTAAGAAAATCATATTTCTTTGCGTACTGTTTGCAAAGGCCGGCAACCGAAACCGTATGCTCCAGAAGCCCTCCCACAAAACAGTGGTGTACGCTCTTAGCTGCACTTGAAAAACGGAATTGCTTTATAAATTCCACGTCTTTAACAAAGAACTCTTTTAACAGGGCGTTGAGATATCTGTTGGAGACCCCTTCGATGAAGCCCAGAAGTTCTTTGTACATCTCGTCGATATCTCTGCTGCTGACGGGAAGGTAATCCTTGGGATCGTATTCGCCTTCGGAGCAGACACGCACTCTCTTGACATTTAACTGGGGACCGTTGAAATCCACAACGTCCGCCACTATATCAACATAATCGAGAGCATCGAAGTCCGAGATCCCGGCGCTTCCCACATCCCAGATCTTACCGTCTATGGCTCCCGTCTTATCCTGTAATACCATGCTGTCATAGGGCTTGCCTGTCTTGGTCACGGCAGAGGATTTGCTTTTGCAAAGAAAGATCCCGCTGACGTGGTCGCCTATCTTTAAGTCGCTGATGTAACGCATTGCTGTTTACCTCTCTTGCTAATTAATTAGTCCCTAATTCCGCTTCAAGGACCAGTTCTTTATAGGAATCGCGAACAGGCCTGTAAACCTTAAGGGTTATGGTGTCGCCCCCGCTCATGCTCTTCATGGCTCCGATAAAGTCCGTAAATCTGCCGACCTGAATGCCGCCGAATTCAACAATGATATCACCGCTTTGAACGCCTGCAGACATAGCGGGAGAATCCATGGAAACCTCGGTCACTATAGCACCCTCGGGCGCACCGTAGGCAGCCACCGCAGAAGCCGGAACATCATCGCCTGTTATACCGAAATACGGGATCTCCCTGTTATTTGAAAGATTCTCTATGGTCTTCTTTAACTCCGTAATGCCGAGACCCGAAACCAGGTTTTTGGTATCCCCGGAGTTAAATTTTGTATCGATAACGCCGATGACTTCACCCTTAAGATTGATAAACACTCCGGTAGCATTCTGACTTCCGTAGATATCCGTGGTCATATGCTTATAATAATAGTCCGTAACGTTTAAATGCTTGCTGTTTGAAGTCACTATACCGTAATTGATGGACCCGTAGGTCCCCGCAGGACTGCCTATGGCAATAACGGGCGCCCCCACCTGAGACATAAATCCGGAAGTCCCGAGAGTCGCAACCGAGATATAACCTGCCGTCACCTCATTGATCCTGTCACCGGTGACCATCAGGACGCACAGTCCCGTGTTCTTGTCCTTCTTGACAAGATCCGCTTCCACGCTCACTCCGTTGGAAAAAGAAACCAGGATGGAATCCGCATCCGTCAGTTTGTTGTCGTATGTAAGGATAAAGTAGTCCGTTCCGTTGTCCGCCGCTATAAAGCCCGAAAGCTCGCTGGTGGAAGGAGTAATGTTACTGAACCAGTCGGTACTCTGCTTGACCGGCGTGACCCGCACCATGAACTTCTGGGCCTCTGAGGCTATCGCTGCCAAAGACCTGTACAGATCCTGGTAATCGTTCACCGAATACTTGACACTTGCAAGGATCTCACGTATCTGTTCTTCTTCCAGAAGTTCAAACTGGGAATAATCGATCTCAGGCTCCGGATGGCTTACGATCATGTCCTCCGGAGACATCTCATCCTCCACGGTATCCTCGGGAAAAGAAACCGAAATGACCGGCGGTCTGGTTTCTTCGTCCTTGTTGAGCCTTGCCATGATGAAGGGAGAAAGAAGCGCAAAGGTAACACATGCCACCAATCCGAACACCACCGCGGAAACCGCGGCCAGAAGGGTATTCCTCGCCAGCTTGTGCTTGTTTATGGGCCTTTTCTTTATTTCCTCTCTTGTAAAGACGTAACCGCCTTCGCCCGCCTCTTTATTTGAATTGTCAGCCTGATTATCCATAATATCTCCTTTAATCCGCTACATTAAACAGTATATATTTTTTGTTGGGTTTATACAAGTTGATATCTTTGGATCCAAGATGTCGCGAAGGCACAACCGCCCTTGAGTGCGCGGGATTTTATGATATAATTAATACACTATGAATACAAAAGTTTTATCTACCCTTGAATACAACACAATAATCAGACATCTTGAGGACAAAGCCAATTCAGCCCCCGGCAAGAAACTCTGCCGAGAGCTTTTGCCCATGACCGATCTTTCGGATATAGAAGCCGCCCAGAAAAACACGGCGGATGCTTTAACCCGCCTGTTCAAAAAGGGAAGCATCAACTTCGGGTCCAATGCGGACTTAAGTTTTCCTCTTAAATCCCTGGAAATCGAGAGCACCCTCTTGCCCTCGGAGCTTCTTGCTTTTTCCGCATTTTTAAACAACGTGAACAGGGTTAAGGCCTGGGGAGCCAAAGAACGGGACGAAGAAGCCGACGACTCTCTCTCCGATTATTTTGAACTGCTGGAGCCTGTCCGTGATGCGGCTCTCGAGATCGACCGCTGCATCCTTAACGAAGACGGTGACATTGCCGACGATGCAAGTCCCGCCTTAAAATCCATCCGTCGCAATCTTAAGCTTGCTGCCGACGGCATCCACAATGAGCTTAACAAACTGGTAAACGGAAGCCTTCGGACCTATCTTCAGGATGCGGTCATCACCATGAGAAACGACCGCTACTGTATCCCGGTAAAGAGCGAGCACAGAAGCCAGGTTCCCGGCATGATCCACGATCAGTCCCAGACCGGCGCCACCGTATTTGTGGAGCCCAAACAGGTCGTTGAACTTAACAACAAGATCCGGGAACTGGAACTTGAGGAAAAGAAAGAGATCGCCGTTATACTCGCCAATCTTTCCGCCATGCTAGCCACCCACATGACCGAGCTTAAGACCGACATGGATCTTATGACCCGCCTTGATTTTATTTTTGCCAAGGCCGGCCTTGCCATGGAGCAAAATGCCATCCGTCCGAAGTTTAACACGGAGCACCGCATCGACATCAAGAAAGGGCGCCACCCTCTCCTTGACAAAAAGAAAGTGGTTCCCATCGATGTTCCTCTCGGCAAGGATTACGATCTTCTGGTCATTACCGGTCCCAATACGGGCGGTAAGACCGTTACCCTTAAGACCGTAGGCCTTTTTACCCTTATGGGCCAGGCAGGTCTTCACGTACCTGCGGGAGATCTGACGGAACTGTCGGTATTCAACGAAGTCTATGCCGATATCGGTGATGAACAGAGTATAGAGCAGAGTCTTTCAACCTTTTCTTCCCACATGAAGACCATCGTCAATATCCTTGAGAATGCCGACGAAAACTCCCTTTGTCTTTTCGACGAACTGGGAGCCGGAACAGACCCTACAGAAGGTGCAGCACTGGCTATTTCCATCTTAAGCTTCCTTCATGACCGCGGCATCCGTACCATGGCAACCACCCATTACAGCGAGCTTAAAGTCTTTGCACTCTCCACTTCCTTTGTAGAGAACGGCTGCTGTGAATTTGATGTGGAGACCCTTTCTCCCACCTACAGGCTCCTGATCGGTATCCCCGGCAAGAGCAACGCCTTTGCCATCTCAAAGAAGCTGGGCCTCTCAGACGATATAATCGAAGCCGCAAGAAAACAGATCGATGAAGGCAGCGAAAAATTCGAGGATGTAATTGCAAACCTTAACAAGACAAGAACGGAACTTGAAAGGGACAAAGCACAGATCGCCGAAGAACTCAATGCTGCAAAGAAAGAACGGGAAGCCTTAAGGATCCAGACTGAGAAATTTAACGAAACTAAAGATAAACTCTTAAGAGAAGCCAATGAAGAAGCAAGGGACATCCTTGCGGAAGCCAAGGAATTTGCCGATGAATCCATCCGTATCATCCAAAAATCCGGCGGCAGTCTCTCCCTTAAGGACCTTGAAAAGAGAAGAACCGCCTTAAGGCAGAGCGTTGAAGACAAAAACAAGCGTCTTTCCGTGAAGAAAGAACAAAAACCCGAAGCAGGAGTATCTCCTAAGGACCTCCATGTGGGCGATATGGTCAAAGTGGTATCTTTGGGACTCAAAGGAACCGTCAGCACCCTTCCCGATGCAAAAGGAAATCTCTTTATCCAGTGCGGCATCATCAGATCCCAGGCCAATATCAAGGATCTTGTTCTTGTTCACGAGGAGACCGTTACCGCACCGGGACTTAAGCACAACCCCGGCGGCGGTGCATTAAAGATGTCCAAGTCACTTTCGGTGTCCTATGAATGCAATCTCATCGGCAAGACTGTGGACGAAGCGCTGGCGATACTTGATAAATACCTGGACGATGCTTATCTTTCCCACTTTACCAGTGTGCGCATAGTCCACGGCAAAGGCACCGGTACCTTAAGGAACGCCGTGACCAATTTCCTTAAGAAGTGCAAATATGTGAAGTCCTACAGAGCCGGAGAGCACGGAGAAGGCGATGCAGGCGTTACCATAGTGGAGTTTAAATAGGGGGTACATCATGGTCAATAAACAGAAGATACTTATAGTTGACGATGACAATAATATAGCGGAACTGGTTTCTTTGTACCTGATCAAAGAGTGCTTTGAAACCTTTATCGTTAATGACGGAGAGTCTGCTATCGAGACCTTCGATACCTACAATCCGGATCTTGTGCTCTTGGATCTGATGCTTCCCGGTATCGACGGTTATCAGGTATGCCGCGAGATAAGAGCAAAATCCCAGGTTCCCGTCATCATGCTCTCCGCCAAGGGCGAAGTATTTGACAAGGTCCTGGGGCTTGAGCTCGGGGCCGACGATTACATGGAAAAACCCTTTGACACCAAGGAACTGGTGGCAAGAGTCAAGGCTGTCCTGAGACGCTCCAAACAGCCCGCTCCCGTGGTGGTCACCCAGGGCGAGCGAAGTGTGTCCTATCCCGACCTCACGGTCAATCTTACAAACTATTCCGTTATCTACAACGGCGAAAAGGTGGAGATGCCTCCCAAGGAACTTGAGCTTCTGTATTTCCTTGCTTCTTCACCCAATCACGTGTTTACCAGAGAGCATCTGCTGGATAAGATCTGGGGCTACGAGTACGGCGGCGGCACCAGGACCGTTGACGTGCACATAAAGCGTCTGCGCGAAAAGATCAAAGACCACGAACTCTGGAAGATAAGCACCATATGGAGCGTAGGCTACAAATTTGAGACCAAGTGCGCTCC
>JAEEGT010000087.1 GCA_016280465.1 Lachnospiraceae bacterium
CCGGTGGTCATGTTAAGTTTCTTTGCAACCTGCATGGCTCTGTACATGTGAAATTCGTTGGTGACTAAGGCTATATTGCTGCCAAGCTCCTTTTCTTCCATGATACGCCCCGAAAAAAGCAGGTTTTCCCTAGTGGAGGTGGATCTGTCCTCTATGATGAGTCTTTCTTTATCGATCCCACGGGCCGTAAGCCATTCATACATGCACTGTGCCTCGCTTATGGCTTCATCGGACCCTTGCCCTCCCGAAAGGATGCAAAGAGCATCGGGGTGGTCTTTAAGATATTCCAGGGAAGCTTCCAGGCGTTCGCGGAGCACAAGACTCGGACTCCTACCAATGACATGGCACCCAAGTACCACCAGTACGGGTTCTTTGCCCGAAGCATCCGAAGCAGGTTTCTTCAGATTGGCACCGATCATAAAGCAGGACAGCACAAGGGCCGTGACTATCGGCGCAAAAACACAAACAAGCAAAGCCCCCGTAAGGACTTTGCCTGCTTTGTTCTTTGTAAATGACTTAAAAAACTTAAGGATCGGGTTTAAGAAAAGGCCTAGGACGACTAAAAGCCCCCCTGCGACTGCACCGGTCAGACTGCCGATGTTAAAGGTTATTCCCCAGATATATAAGGGAGCGATAAAAAGAAAAAGAAAGACCGCTCCGATAATGATTAATGAGATCCTTGCCGGCAGTTTCTTCATATCAGCCCTGAAGTCCGTTTGACTGACGGATCATGTCCTCAACAACGATATCGTAGATCTCGCCCACGGTGTTGCAGTACTCAAGGATCTTCCAGGGCTCGTTGGTATGAAAATGTATTTTGATAAGATCTTCATCGCCGGCTGCGATCAGGGAATTACCTTCAAAGTGAGCGGTAATGTAATCGGAGATCTCATCCTCGTCAAGATCCTTGTCTCTTCTGTCGATAAGAAGCTGGGTGTCATAGCGGTAAGCAAACTGATCGTCTTCCGCATCAATGCTTTTGATAGGTTCCATATTATGTATCCTTTCTCAATATCAGTCTTGGGGCTTAACAGCCATTGCTATGTTATCACATTATATCTCAAAATAAAAGAGACACACTCTCATGCGGATTTATGCCTGTTTTTAGCACTAAAAGATAATTCGGGCTCAGTTTATCTTTCGCCCCAGGGGAATGTCATAATTCCAGGGATTGATCTGCTCATAAGCGTAAGCAGCCGCCAGCACATCCTCGTCTTTAAACTTGCGGCCAACGATCTGCAGGCCCACGGGAAGACCCGAGGCTGTAAGCCCTGCGGGAACACTTGCTGCGGGATTTCCCGTAAAGTTTTCAAAGAAGGTCTCGCAGAAGCCGATAAGAGGCTCGATCTCACGGCCGTTTAACATCAAAGGCCCGTGAGTATTTCCGTCCCCGGCATTCTTTACGGGAGCACATATGGTCACGGGTGAAAGAATGAGATCGTATTTTTCAAAAATATCTTCCTGGGCATCCAGGATCTCGGTGCGAAGATCGTTAAATTCCCTGTAATCAAGGATGGTCGAATTCAAAGCCACCTCATTCCAGTACACGAATTCTTCAGGCAGCTCGTCGCCATGGTCGCGTATCAGGTCAAAGCCCTGCTTTTTCCAAAGTTCCATGTCAATGGCGGTGTCGATGCAGATACTGCGGCACCAAAGCCTCGCAAAATCGTCCTGTGAGTGCTTAAAGTTAAAGTGCACGGTCTCTACAAATGCGCCTGCCTCTTTGAACTTTTCGGCGGCACGGCGTACGATGGAAGCCACTTCCTTATCCACGGTAAACACATCGAAATCCTCGGTAAAAGCAACACGCAGACCATTCAGGGGCTTCTTCATAAGCTCCGTAAAGTCCCTTTTGCCGTGATCCAGGCTCAAAGGGTCTCTCGGGTCGTACTTTGCCATGTAATTTAGCATGACGGCGCTGTCTTCCACGGTCTTTGTGATGGCTCCGTTAAAGCAGTAGGGGTGGGTGGCGGTCCAGCCGTCTGGGCGGCAGACACTGGGAATGGTACCCACTGAGGCCTTGAATCCGAAGCACTGACACCAGGAGGAGGGTATCCTTATGGATCCGCCTCCGTCGGAGCCTTCGCCGATGAGTATAAGTCCGTCCGCCACGGCAGCAGCGCTTCCTCCCGAGGAGCCTCCGGAGTTGTATTCCACATTGAAGGGTGTGGAGGTGGGGCCGTAGAGTTTGTTGTCGGTGGTGCCCCTGAAGGCAAAAGCAGGTGCGTTGGTCTTGCCGAGGGCTATGGCTCCCGCAGCTTCGGCGGCGTTACAGAAGGCGGAGTTTTCACCGTCTTCCCGGATAAGGGATCTCACACCGCCGTGGGAATTCGTCCAGCCCTTCTTTGAAGGAAGAAAATCCTTAAGTGCCACGGGCACTCCCGCAAGGGGGCCTGCCTCTTCATGAGCCAAAAGGCGCTTTTCAAGGTTTTTTGCCTCTGAAAGCGCCTCATCTATCTTTGTGTAGGTAAAAGCATTGATGCTTTTGTTTCTTTTTTCGATACGGTCCGCAAAGTAACGTATCACTTCCGTGGGGGAAATCTCGCCCTTTTTTACCAGTTTCCCAAGAGCGGTTCCCGATAATCTTTCAAGTTCCATTTATACTCCCATCACCGGATGGACCCTGCACAAACAGGTCTATGCGGCTTTTTTGATGCTGTCGATATAGAACTGACCAACCTTTTCTTCTTCCCATCTCTTGGAAATACGGTATCCCAGGGGAGAGAAGATGGCTTCAAAAGCAAATTCGATGAGCATTGAGGTTGTGGAGCAGATAAGCACCTGTGTCATGGTCCAGCCAAAGAACACGTGGGACACAAGAAGCGAGAACACAAAATTGTCTACCCACTGGGCAACGATGGTGGAAATAAAGCTTCTGGCGGCGAAACCTTTAAAGTTACCTTTGTCGGCTTTGCGGCCGATGGCATAGTTAAGGCCCGAATTTACAAGGGTGGATAAGAACATGGCAACAGCGGAACCCACCACGATGTACCAGGTGCTTCCGAAGGTGGAATTAAGGCCTGCGTTGATAAGCTCGCCGGTTTCGGCATCCCCTGCGGAATAGTAGGCTGCCCACCGACCGGGAGTCATGGAAAGAAGCTTAAAGATGCCCACAGTGATCATGTTTATAAGCATGGCAACTATCGAGATCTTGGTGGAAGCAACGGGGCCGAAGCGCTTACAGATACAGTCCATGCAAAGAAAAGAGATCCAGGACAGAGCAAGACCCGAATTTAAGCAAAACCATTCGGAACGGTAAAGTTCCTTACCTGCCAGCAGATTCATGCAAACAACGGAAAGTATAAAGATCGCCGTGATCATGGACGGCACATTTTGAAGAAGGATCCTGTAATCCTTCAGAAATTTTTTGATAGTATTCAAGATTGTTTCTCCTTTGGTTTTAGGTTTTACAAGCAGGATATCGGACCCGAACTGCTTGGCTTTCGTAAGCAGACTAATTATAACCGCCTTGAAGAAAAAAGCAAGGGTTTTGTGGTAAAAAGGGCGATATTATTGCTTTTTAATCATATTCGGGTACAATAAAAGTTGTGTTCGGTCTAACGAAACGATACACAAGGAGATAATCTGTCCATGGTAAGGATATTACCGCTTTTGCTCTCTTTGGTGCTTTTGATCCCGTCGGATCTTATAAAGGATCCCCTGGAAGGACTGGGAGTCACTTTCTTTTACAGCTCCGAAAGCGCCACCGAGGCTCAAAAGGCTTCCGTGAATAAAAAATATCCCCAATTGTCCTATGAAGAGCGGGAATATATGACGCCCACCGTTGCCTATGTAAAGACTTCTGCGGGGGAGCGTACCCTTCCGGACGGCAAGAAAGGGAAAAGAATAAGAAAACTCAAGGCCGGCTCCGAGATCACCGTGATCGCGAAGATAACCCACAATCCCTTCAATGAAAAGCTGTATTATCTCACGGACTCGGAAGGGTATATCGACGCTTCTGCACTGACCTTCACAAAGCCCGTGATCCTGCCTGTTGAGAACATAATGCAGTATCCCGAGCTTCCCAACGGCTGTGAGATCACCAGCCTTACCATTGTGATGAACTATAAAGGCTACGAAGCCGATAAGTGCGACATGGCGGATCTTTATCTTCCACAGTGGCCAAACTTAAAGGGGGATCCCAACAAGTACTTTTTAAGAAACCCCAGGACCAACGGCTTTTACTGCTTTGCCGGTGCCCTCTGTATTGCCATAGATAATTACAACCTTGAGAATTACACAAACATTGAGTATGAAGATCTTACGGGCTGTGAGACCGACAGACTCTACGAAGAGATCGACAAGGGAAATCCTGTGGTGGTATGGGGAACCCTACGCTGGAACACTCCAAGAAAACTTTCCATAGGTTTGTACAGAAACCTTCATTGTATGGTACTCAGCGGCTATACCGAGGATTCCGTCATCATCACGGATCCCATCTACGGCATCACGGAAGTACCGAAGACAAGATTTGAAAGTGTCTGGATCAAGATGAACCGCCGGGCTTTGGTGGTCACAAAATAAATCGGGCAAAAACCTTGAACTCTTTGCATATAAACTGTAAAATATGCAGAGTGACGGAGTGTTGTGCTCCGTGGGAAGATGCCATGAATACTGTAATAGACGGTTTAAACATAAATTATAAGATCACCGGGGACGGCCCCGAAACGGTTGTGATGCTCCAGGGCTGGGGCACGACCTTAAATATCTATGACTCCGTTGCCAAATACTTTGGCGACGGGTTTAAGTTTGTTCAGTTTGACTTTCCGGGATTCGGCGGAAGCGATGAGCCCGCGGAACCCTGGAATGTTGATGCATACACGGATTTCTTTTGCAAATTCACAGAGGCTCTGGGTATCAAAAAAGCCTCTCTCTTAGGCCATTCCTATGGCGGCAGAGTGATAATAAAGCTTGCTAACAGGGATAATATTCCCTTTGAGATCGACAGGATCGTGCTCATCGACAGTGCAGGCATCCTTCCGAAGAAAACTCTGTCACAAAAATTCCGCATCAGAAAATATAAGATCTTAAAGCATCTTTTCAACAATAAGGTTTTTTATGCCCTTTTCCCTGAACTTGCCGAGGACTGGAAGAGCAGGCAGGGCTCCGCGGATTATCGCAATGCTTCGCCCATAATGCGAAGGAACCTGGTGCTGGCGGTCAATGAGGACCTGACGGCGCTGCTTCCCGGTATCAAACAGGAAACCTTACTTGTCTGGGGAGATCTTGACAAGGATACTCCCATAGGCGATGCCCATATCATGAAGGAAAAGATCCCCTCATCGGGTCTTGCGGTCTTAAAGGGTGCGGGACACTACTCCTTCCTTGAAAAGCCCGTTGAATTTAAGGGTATCCTGCAGTCCTTCTTTGAGATCGGAGTTAAAGAATGATCATACGCACGCTGATAGCTTTGGCTTTGTCGGCATACGCGCTTTTCCTGACCATGCGTCACAACATGCACATGTTCCAGTTAAACGAGTATACCTACGACAAGCATTTAAACTGGATAAAGAAAAACTTCAGACAGCAGTGGCTTTTGTATTTTCTTGCCCTGCTCGGCGTTCTTCGCCTTTTCTTCCCCATTTTGGGACTTGATATAGGCATTTATTTTGTATTGTGGCTCATCATCCTTGTATTTCGGGCCATCAGGAGATTAAACACCAAAAAGAAACTTGTCTATACCCCGAGAGTGAAGCGGATGATCGTGACCATAGTGACGGTTTCCGTGGCGGCATCCGTACTTGTCTTTCTTTTTGCGGGGTTAACACCCCTCACCGGTGTCTTTGCGATCCTTGTGTCCGTACAGTGGTTCATGAACATGGTGGCAAGCATCATAAACAGACCGCTGGAACTTGCCATCAACAGACACTACATAAACGATGCAAAGCGGATCCTGAAGGGTATGCCGGATCTTAAGGTCATCGGTGTTACGGGAAGCTACGGAAAGACCAGCATGAAGTACTATCTTGAGACCCTTTTAAGGGACCGCTTCAGCGTGCTGGTGACTCCCGGAAACTTTAACACTCCCCTTGGAGTGACAAGGACGGTCCGAAGCTACCTAAAGCCCACCCATGAGATCTTTATATGCGAGATGGGTGCGGAGAGAGTCAAAGAGATCAAGGCAGTCTGTGATATAGCTCATCCCGATATGGGAGTCATAACCTCTGTGGGGCCCCAGCATCTTGAAACCTTCAAGACCATGGAGAACATACAGAAGACCAAGTTTGAGCTGGCGGACGCATTGCCTGCGGAGGGCATGATCTTCCTTAACGGTGACAACGAATACATCAGGGATTATGCGGACAAGCATCCCGAGAAATATAAAAACAAGACATTTTATTACTCCGAAGGTAACGGGGAGGGCTACAGAGCCGCTGACATCAAGGTATCCCGTACCGGTACGGAGTTTGAGGCCATCACCCCCTCCGGGGAAGAAGAAACCTTTACCATGAAGCTCATAGGAGCTCATAATGTTATCAATGTGGTGGGCGCCATAGCGGTGGCAAACACTCTGGGGATCCCCCTTAAGGATCTTAAGGGCCCCGTAAGGAAGCTTCGTCCCGTGGAACACAGGCTCCAGATGAAGGAACAGGGCAATGTCACCATCATTGACGATTCCTACAATTCCAATCCCGTGGGATCCAAGGCGGCGGTTGAGACCCTGGCGCTTTTTGACGGACTCAGGATACTCATTACTCCCGGTATGATAGAACTGGGGGCCAAAGAAACCGAGTACAACTATAAGTTTGGTACCTACGCGGCGGATTGCTGCGATTATGTACTCCTGGTGGGAAAGAAACGCACCGAACCCATCAGGGACGGGGTGCTCTCAAAGGGCTTCCCGGAAGATAAATGTATTGCTTTTGACAGGATCGAAGAGGCTATGTCCTTCGCCTGTTCCATAAAGGGCAACGAGCACAAGTATATCCTGCTTGAGAATGACTTGCCGGATAATTACTAGTCGTCGAGCTATAAGCTCGACAGTCCGTCCACGGGACGCTTGCCGTGGTTTAATCAGAGAAATCCGAGCAGACGTGAGGATTTCTACATCAGGAGGAACATTATGAAGATCAGAGTAGCCATGTTTTTCGGCGGTAAGAGCGTTGAACACGAGGTATCCGTTATTTCGGGTATCCAGGCGTATCTTGCCATGGACACGGACAAATACGATGTAACGCCCGTTTACATGACCAAAAAGAACGAAATGTACATAGGAGCCGATATAGGAAAGATCGAGTCCTACAAGGATATAAACGCCCTTCTCAAAAGATCGAAGCGCGTGATCATGATAAATGAGAACGGCAGGGTCTCATTGGTTGAATATCCTTTGAAGAAATTCGGCAAAAACCTTTCAGTGGAGATAGATGTGGCCTTCCCCGTGGTTCACGGGACCAACGTGGAGGACGGAGCTTTCCAGGGTTATTTAAAGACTCTGGGTATTCCTTTTGTGGGCTGCGACGTTACCGCTTCCGCAGTGGGAATGGACAAGTACATCATGAAGGAAGTGCTTAAGGGCTATGATGTTCCGGTATTGGATGCTTTGCTTTTTACCGGAGCGGACTATGCGGATGTGGAATCGGTGCTTAACAGGATCGAAGAAAAACTGGGTTATCCCGTTATCGTTAAGCCCGTTAACTTAGGTTCCAGCGTGGGAATCACTGTTGCCAAGGACCGTGCTTCCCTTGAGAATGCCGTTGACGAAGCCTTCAGGTATGCCACCAAGGTCCTGGTGGAGCATGCCATCACCAATCTTCGTGAAGTCAACTGCTCCGTACTCGGCGATGAGAATGACGCCATCGCATCTGAATGTGAAGAACCCTTACACACCAAGGATATCTTAAGCTACGAGGATAAATACGTAAGTAACGCAAAGAGCGGCGGCTCCAAGGGCATGGCAAGCGTGTCCAGAAGGATCCCCGCGGAGATCTCCTCCAAAGAACGTGACGAGATAAGAGAACTGGCGGTACGTTCCTTTAAGGCTCTTGGCTGCAACGGCGTGTCCAGGATCGATTTCATGATCGACGAAGACAACGGAAAGCTCTATTTCAACGAAATCAACACCATTCCCGGTTCCCTTGCTTTTTACCTGTGGGAGCCTGTGGGAGTGCCCTACAGCGAACTTCTTGACCGCATGATCAAGCTTGCCATCAAGAGAACAAGGGCAGAAGAAAATCTTACCTTTACCTTCAATACCAACATCCTTGCCAATGCAGGTTTCGGCGGAGCAAAGGGTGTAAAGAGATAGGAGTCCCGACTTAGCTTTTAACGTATATCTTACGGAGGTTACGCCATGCCCAGAGGAACGAACCAGAAGTTTAAGTTTACTTATCTTATGCGCATCATGCTGGAAAAGACCGATGATGAGCATTCCCTTACCATGAGTCAGATCATGGAGGAACTGGCCAAGTATGATATCACGGCTGAGCGTAAGAGCATCTACACGGACTTTCAGGACATGACGGACCGTTTCGGCATTGAGATCATCAAGGAACAGAAGGGCAGGGACGTTGAGTATCATGTGGGTGCGAGGCAGTTTGAACTGGCGGAGGTCAAGCTCCTTATCGATGCAATTCAGTCCTCGAAGTTTATAACCGAGAAGAAATCCAGGGAGCTCATTGCCAAGGTCAAAACCCTGGTGAGCGACTATCAGGCAGGCAGTCTGCAGCGTCAGGTCTTTATCAATGACAGGGTCAAGACCATGAACGAAAGCGTTTATTACAACGTGGATGATATCCAGGCAGCCCTTAACGAGAATAAGAAGATATCCTTTAAGTACTACAGATGGAACATCAACCGTGAGCTGGAACCAAGCCACAACGGAGAACGGCTCACCGTAAGCCCCTGGGCCCTTGTATGGGACGATGAGAACTACTACATGGTGGCCTATGACGAGGTGGATGAAAAGATAAAGCACTACCGCGTGGACAAGATGATGAAGATTGCCCTTACCGACGAAAAGCGCGCCGGCAAAGAGCTCTTTAAGAACTTTGACATGGCCAGGTATTCCAAGGCCACCTTCGGCATGTACGGAGGGGAGGAAAAGCGCGTAAAGATCCGCTTTAAAAACCATCTGTGCGGTGTGTTCATTGACAGATTCGGCAAGGATATCTCTTTCAAAGCCGTGGATGAAGATCACTGCGAGTTTTACGTGACCGTTAATGTGAGTCCCCAGTTCTTCGGATGGATCTTAAGTCTTGGCCCGGATGTAAAGATCGTGGGTCCCGACGATGTGGCAGAACAGATCCGGGATTATGTCAGATCCCTTGATCTTTGATAAAACAACATAAACAAAAATAGACAAAAAATAACATTTCCGGCGATTCAAATATTTTGAAGCCTCCCTAATAATGAGATTAACTTAAAGGTTAATCCATCAGGGGAGGTTTTTTTATGCGCTACGGTCATTTTGATGACAAAAACAAGGAATATGTTATTGAACGGATGGATCTGCCCACATCCTGGACCAATTATCTGGGTGTTGAGGACATGGCCGCCGTTGTAAACCATACCGCAGGGGGATACTGCTTCTACAAGTCTCCCGAATATCACAGGATATCCAGATTCCACGGAAATTCAATTCCCATGGACAGACCCGGATTTTACGTTTATCTTCGGGACAACGAGGACAACGATTACTGGTCAACATCCTGGCAGCCCGTGGGCAAGTACCTTTCCAAAGCTAAATATGTGACACGTCACGGCCTTTCTTACAGTGTTTACGAATGCGATTACAAGGGTATCCATTCCGAAGAAAAGCTTTGCATTCCCAGAGGCGAAAACGTTCTTTTGTGGGATGTTAAGGTTAAGAACACGGAAAAGAAACCCAGAAATCTTTCCATATTCTCTTATCTTGAATTTTCTTTTCACCATGTAATGATCGACAACATCAATTTCCAGATGAGTCTTTACTGCGCAGGGGGTTCCTACAAGGACGGCATCATCGAGGAGGATCTTTTCTACGAAGAGGACGGCTATCAGTTCTTTACTTCAAACTTCGATCCCGACGG
>JAEEGT010000088.1 GCA_016280465.1 Lachnospiraceae bacterium
GATACCGGTGTAGCCGAAATATCTTTGAAGCTCCAGATGACTCCAGTGATAAAGAGGATTTCCGATGGCCTTGCCGAGTACCGTTGCCCAGGCAATGAACTTATCGTGGTCGGAAGCATCGCCTGTGATGTATTTCTCATCAACTCCGCAGGAACGCATGAAGCGCCACTTGTAATGGTCTCCTCCAAGCCATACCTGGGTGATGTTGTCAAACTTTCTGTCGTGAGCGATCTCTTCGGGATTGATGTGACAGTGGTAGTCCAAGATCGGCACGTTCTCCGCATACTCATGGAAGAGTTTGCCTGCTGTTTTGTTGGAAAGAATAAAATCCTTGTCCATGAATTTTCTCATAGTCTTCCCTTCGGCGCCTAAGCACCGTGTTTCCTTTCCTGTATAATTTTGGGTTAAATAAACGGGTCTGTCTGTAAAAAGAACGGGACTTCCCGCATGTAAAGCTTTGTCAGGTGGACTCTCTTACGATTATCTCGCCGGAATATTCGCTCTTTCTGGGCATTACACGGCCGGCAAGGACTCCCAGGAGATTTTCCACCAGCTGTCTGCACATGGGCTTTAATTTGTTGTCAACACTTGTGATGGCGGGCTGTGTAAGGGTGGCCAGAAGCGAGTTGTTGTATCCCGCAACTGCAATATCCTCAGGGCATTTGAGCCCCTTTGAAAGCACGAACTTAAGAGCTGCTACCGCCAGCACATCCTCGGCGCCGATGATGGCATCGAAGTGGAGTCCGCTGCTCCAGAGTCTGTTAAGAAAATCGATGACTCCCGCAATATCCTCTCTTTCGCAGGCACAATACTGTATGTACTGTTTGGGAGGCTCTTTCTTTCTCTTTTCATAGGCTCTTGAAAACCCTTCGATCTTCTTGATACCGCTGTAGGATCTGGAGTTGTAAAGATAGAGGATCTTCTTGCGGCCGGAGGCTATAAGGCTTTCGGTGACCTGCTCCATGGCGGTGCAGTCGTCACAGTAGACCGAGTAAACATTGGGATATTCATAAAAAGCATTGAGAAGCATAACGGGAATATCCTCAGCCGCATCCCTTATGTATTTGGTGCCCTGCTTGGTGGGCTCAAGGAAATTGGAACCTACCAGGATGGCTGCATCGACTTTCTTGGAAATAAGAAGGTCCATGGCTTTTCTTTTATTCTCGGGATCGTATCCGGTGCAGCAAAGGAGCGAATCGTAATTGTTCTCACGAAGCTGTTCTTCAATATAATAAACAGCTTTGGCAAGATAGGTATCCGACGAATCCGCGCAGAGGATACCGATGGTCTTCATGGTGTCAAGGCCAAGACCTCTGGCAAAGGCATTGGGTTTGTAACCCATTTCGCGCATGACATCCTCAACCATTTCCCTGGTGTCGGGATTAACGTTCTTGGCTCCGTTCAAAACTCTGGAAACGGTGGCGATGGATACTCCGGATCTCTTGGAAATATCATAGATGGTTATCTTTTTGTTCTTGTCAGGCATGTCTCCCTCCGAATGCCCTGATCGCCAAAGCGGTGATCCGTAATGTAATTTTTTGACCGTTGTAACATTTTTTACACGATTCTTGGAAGTTTAAATGAAAGCATTTTCATCAAACACGTAAATTATACATAATTTTCTTTCAAAAAGCAAGTTGACTTTGGCGAAAAATTCTTGTATTATCGTCATGTAAGCGCTTTCACAATATTTGCGCTTCGATTACAGAAAAGTTTGATTACACCGGAGGTCTGTTTATGAAACAGTTGAGCAAGGAAATCGTGGAAAAGAAGGAGCGTCCCATCAGGGTCCTTCAGTTCGGAGAGGGAAATTTCTTAAGAGCATTTGTTGACTATATGTTTGATATCTGCAATGAAAAAGGCCTGTTTGACGGCAGTATCGTGCTGGCAAAGCCCATCGAATTCGGCAGTCTCGAACAGTTTGGCAAGCAGGATAACCTTTACACCGTGTCCCTTCGCGGCATTCACGAAGGCAAGGCTCAGGTCCTTAACAGAGTGGTGACCAGCATTGCGGACACCGTTGATGTATACGGTGATTATGAAAGATTTATCGACTACGCAAAGCTCGATACCTTAAGGTACATTGTGTCAAACACCACCGAGGCAGGCATCGTGTTTGACGATACGGATTCTTTTGACGCAAAGCCTCCCAAGACTTTCCCCGGCAAGCTTACAAAGTTTCTTTTTACCAGATACGAGGCCTTCAAGGGCGATGTGAGCAAGGGCCTGGTAATGCTCCCCGTTGAGCTTATCGATGACAACGGCATCGAGCTTGAACGCTGCGTCAATGAGTTCATAACTCTCTGGAAGCTGCCCGAGGATTTCAGACTCTGGGTCAAGAGCGCCTGCAATTTCTGCTCCACCCTTGTGGATCGTATCGTTACCGGTTATCCCCGCGGGGAAGAAGAAACTGTCTGGAATCAGCTTGGCTACGAAGACAGGCTGGTGGTCACAGGCGAACCCTTCGCTTTGTGGGTAATAGAGAGCAAGAAGGACCTTACTGATGAACTTCCCTTTGTCAAGGCAGGCCTTCCCGTTATATACACAGACAACCAGAAGCCTTACAAGCAGCGCAAGGTAAGGATCCTGAACGGAGCCCATACTTCATTCGTGCTGGCTTCCTTCCTGGCAGGCAACAATATCGTGCTTGAATCCATGGAAGACAAGGACATCTATGATTTCATGCATGCCACCATATTTGATGAGGTCATTCCCACCCTGACCCTTCCCAAGCAGGATCTTTTGGACTTTGCCGAGGCTGTCATCACAAGATTTAAGAACCCTTACGTAAAGCATGCGCTCCTTTCGATTTCGTTGAACAGCGTATCCAAGTGGAAAGCACGCTGCATGCCAAGCTTCCTTGAATACATTAAGATAAACGGTGAGAATCCCAAGCATCTTACCTTCTCCCTTGCAGCTCTCATGGCGTTCTATACCGGCAAGGAGATCAAAGACAGCGCACTTATCGGCATGAGAAACGGTGAAGAGTACCGTATCATGGACGATGCCGCAGTACTTGAATTCTTTAAGGAGAATTCCTGGAAGGCTTCCGGCGAATATGCAAGACTGGTACTTTCCAACGAAAGTTTCTGGGGTCAGGATCTTACCAAGGAAGGTGACACTCTTAAGCTTGTAACGGATTACCTTGAAGATATCAGAACTCTCGGAATGCGTGAAGCCATCCGCAAGAATTTCTGAGTCTGACGGGGGCGGACCCCCTCACAAAACATCCGACAATGTGTAAAAAGGCAACGGGGCCGGCTGAAAGGCCGGCCTTTTTATAACGAGGCATACTTATGGAAAAATATATCAGGATAAACCCTGAAGACAGCGTGATAGTGGCACTTTCCGAAATAAAAACGGGTGATATCGTATTTATCGGCGGAAAATCGACCCAAGCGGTCAATAACATCCCCGCAGGGCATAAAATGGCGGTTTGTGACATCAAAGCGGGGGATTCGGTGATCAAATACGGCGAGCCCATCGGCAAAGCTAAGTGCGACATCCATGCGGGGGAGCATGTTCATGTGCATAACCTGGCTACACGTCTTGATGAAACCGTGAGTTACACCTATGAGCCCGTGGAGGAAAAGAAAATCCCGGATCACAAAGATCTTGCCGATACCTTCAAAGGCTTCAGGAGAAAGAAAGGCGTGGGCATCCGCAACGAGATCTGGATCGTTCCCACCGTTGGCTGCGTAAACAATATCGCAACAAAGATCGCCGAAATGGCAAGACCCTTCGTAAAGGGTTCTGTGGATACCGTGGTTGCATTTCCTCATCCTTACGGCTGTTCCCAGATGGGAGGAGACCAGGAGAACACCAGGACCGTCCTTGCGGATCTTATAAATCATCCCAATGCAGGCGGTGTCCTTGTGCTGGGACTTGGCTGTGAAAACAGCAATATCGATGTATTGAAGCCTTACCTCGGAGATTATGATGCCGACAGAGTTAAGTTTCTGGTGGCACAGCAGTGCGAGGACGAGGTTTCCGAGGCCCTTTTGGTTGTAAAGGACCTTATAGAGGCCGCTTCCAAAGATGTAAGGACCGAGATCCCCGTTTCTGAACTTATCGTGGGACTTAAGTGCGGCGGTTCCGACGGTTTTTCCGGTATTACCGCAAATCCTCTTGTTGGAAGTTTTTCCGACAGACTGGTTTCCAAGGGCGGCACTACCATCCTTACAGAGGTTCCCGAAATGTTCGGGGCAGAGACCCTGCTTATGAACCGCTGTAAGAACAAGACTCTTTTTGAAAAGACCGTTAAGCTTATCAACGATTTCAAGGATTACTTTAAATCCCACGGTCAGACGGTGTATGAGAATCCTTCCCCCGGAAACAAGGCGGGAGGTATTTCCACCCTTGAGGACAAATCCCTGGGCTGCACCCAGAAATCCGGTACTTCCGCGGTGTGCGGAGTTTTAGCTTACGGAGAGAGAGTTGCCGAGAAGGGGCTGAATCTTTTAAGCGCTCCCGGTAACGATTTGGTGGCCTCCACGGCACTGGCTGCAAGCGGAGCCCACATCGTGCTTTTTACCACGGGTCGCGGAACTCCCTTTGCATCTCCCGTGCCTACCGTGAAGATATCCAGTAATTCCGCCCTGGCGGATCACAAGTCAAACTGGATCGACTTCAATGCGGGAGCGCTGCTTGAGACCTCCGACAAGGAAGCCCTGGCATCAAAGCTTTACGACTATGTCATCGCTGTGGCAAACGGAGAGTATGTTTCTGCGGAAAAAGCAGGATATCACGACATGGCCATCTTTAAGCAGGGCGTGACACTGTAGAAATGATTATTTGAATTAATAATTTAAACCTTCGGTTACGGCTGGATCGCGCGACCGAAGGTTTTTGTATGACCATGGAACCGGAGAATATGATCGGGTCAATAGTTTTGCTTTTTATGATCGGAAAAATAAGCAAATTCACAATAGAATAATCGGGACAGTGTTGTTATAATGTTTTTCAATGAGCGAAGAAAACTTCAGATTCTGCAAAAAATGTCTCACAAGAGACATGATGGATAAAGATGAATACTTTAAGTCTCTGCACGAAATGATAGCTGCGGTGTCGGAAGAAGAACGTGCCTTGGATGATCTTTACGAGGACCGGCTTTCAACCTGCAAGGAGTGCGAGAGACTTTTCGACGGGCTCTGCGCCGCCTGCGGGTGCTATGTGGAACTTAGGGCCGTCATACGAAACAATCGATGTCCCTATGATAAGTGGTAGGGACGTTTCATGACGGATCGGGGCAGGCAATGGAGGCTTTGAAACCGTCAGGTTTTTATGGCACGATATAAAAAGAAACAGGAAGGAAACGGATTTGGATATAGAGAGACAGAAATCGGCCCCGGTCTATGAGGCACTTGAAAGATTCAGAAAGCAGAGGGTGGTACCCTTTGATGTGCCGGGACACAAGCGCGGAAGGGGAAACCCGGAGCTTGTGACGCTTCTTGGCGAAAAGTGTGTGGGACTTGATGTTAACTCCATGAAGCCCCTTGATAATCTGTGCCATCCCGTGTCTGTCATACTGGAAGCGGAGAGCCTCACAGCCGATGCCTTTGGGGCGGCTCATGCTTATTTCATGGTGGGAGGCACCACCTCGGCGGTACAGAGCATGATCCTTACGGCCTGCAAGGCGGGAGACAAGATCATATTGCCCCGAAATGTCCACAGAAGCGCCATAAATGCCCTGGTGCTGTGCGGCGCGGAGCCAGTGTACGTCAATCCCGAGGTTGACAATCATATCGGTATCGCTCTCGGAATGGAGATCTCCCAGGTGGAGGAGGCTGTTCGGAAAAATCCCGATGCCAAGGCCATTTTTGTAAACAATCCAACCTATTACGGTGTGTGCTCCGATCTTAAAGCTATCGTTAAACTGGCTCACGATCATGGCATGATGGTGCTTGTTGACGAGGCCCACGGAACCCACCTTTATTTTCACGAAAAACTCCCTGTTTCCGCCATGGAAGCGGGAGCAGACATGTCTGCCATCAGCATGCACAAGTCCGGCGGCAGCCTGACCCAGAGCTCTATTTTGCTTTTGGGTCCCAAGGTAAACACCCGCTATGTTGAGCAGATAATCAATCTTACACAGACCACAAGCGCAAGCTATCTGCTGCTTTCAAGCCTTGATATAACCCGGAGAAACCTGGCTCTGAGGGGCCACGAGTCCTTTGAAAAGGTCATGAGCATGGCGGAATATGCCAGAAGCGAGATCAACTCCATCGGAGGCTTCTATGCCTACGGTAAGGAGTTGGTGAACGGCAGCAGCATTTACGATTTTGACGTGACCAAATTATCCGTTTACACCAGAGATATAGGACTTACGGGCATCGAGGTTTACGATCTTCTGCGCGATGAATACGATATCCAGATAGAATTCGGAGATATCGGAAATATCCTTGCTTATATCTCCATCGGAGACCGTATGCAGGATATAGAGCGTCTGGTGGGTGCTTTGGAGGATATTAAGCGCCTTTACTCAAGACCAAAGTCAAAGCTTCACAATTCC
>JAEEGT010000089.1 GCA_016280465.1 Lachnospiraceae bacterium
CAAAAGAACGCGGTATCCCCGCTTCCGGTAGCTCTTAAGATCCCTTACAAGATCCGCAAAGCTGTTGTTATAAGAAGGTATGCTCCTTGCTCCTATATCAAAGGAATAGTCCTGCTTTATCTTAAATTTCTTGGTCTGCATCGCAGAAAGCAGGAGTACGGAACCTGCTTTCAGTTTGGCAAATACCGAATCCGCAGAAAGAAGGATATCCGCCTGACCCGGTAGGATATAGCCCTTTTCAAGGCGGGCCTTCATGCTTTCGTTGAACTCGGTCTCCACCGCCTCGGCATGCTCCAGGATACGGCCCGGCTCATCAAGGATAAAAAGCCCGTCCTTAAAGAAATCCGCCAGAGACAGAAGATCTTCGCAAAAATACCTGATATAGCTGTCGGCGTTAAAGGTCCAGGGAAGTTCGGTGATCTGCTCCCTCACCTCTTCGGTATGTACCTTGAGCCTGTGGGCTTCCTCGGGCTTGCCGGCCTTTGCCAGTGCGGCCGAGACTTTTTCGGTTTCTTTATCTATTTTCTTCAGACCATCTAAGAGTTCATCCTCGGACAAAGGCAGCTCGCATGCAGGATATATGCTTATGCTTTCAAGCCTCTCGATTGAACGCTGGCTTTCCGCATCGAAGCTTCGGATGGAATCCACCTCATCCCCCCACAGCTCTATTCGGTAGGGATTGTTCTCGGTAAAATCATACACATCCACGATACCGCCCCGGACAGCAAACTGTCCCCCGGACTCCACCTGGTAGGTCTTTTCGTAGCCAAGGGCGCAAAGTCCCCTGGTAAGTTCCGAAAGATCCAGGGTCTCACCCACCGAGACCCTGAGTATCCTGTTCTTCAGGATATCAAGTCCCGCCTGGGCGTTCATGAGTCCGCCGAAGGTGGTGATCAAAGTGCAGGGAAGCCCCATGATAAGGCGTTTATAGCATCCTATTCTTTCTCTGGTGATCTTAGTGCCGTGAACATCGGCCTGATAGAAAATAGCGTCCTTGGCGGGAAACATACGGACATTCTTATCATAGAGACGATAGTCCTCATATATTTCTTTTACCCGCTTGTCGCTGTATGTGATGATAAGCCTGTCGGAGTAATTTTCGGCAAGAGAAAAAGCCAGGTTCCATTTCTGAGAGTCAACGCAACCCGATACTCCGACACACTTTTTGTCCGATAGATTTTTCTTTGCCTCTTCAAAGCCCGCAAGCTCCGAAAGAGGTCCCGTTAATGCCTTCATAGACAAATCAAACTTCTCCGCCGACTTTTTTGTTAAATCTGTTCATGGCTTCGTCGGCGCCTTTTTCCATGATGGTTACAACAGCCTCGACAGCGTTATTAACAGCCGTTTCAAAGGCTTCCCTGTCCTCCCCCGACATGTGACCCAAAACCCAGTCCTTAAGATCCATCCTGGGAGGTTTTTCCCCTACTCCCATTCTGACGCGAATGTAATCCTGGGTGCCCAGGTTTGCGATGATGTTCTTCATCCCGTTGTGGCCCCCTGCGCTTCCGCGCTTACGGACCCTAATATCTCCCGGAGGAAGTGCGATATCGTCGTATATGACTATCAGCTCGCTTGCGGGATCTGCCTTGTAGTAATCCATGACTTCTCTTAAGCTCTCACCGCTTAAGTTCATAAAGGTCTGAGGCTTTACAAGGATAACCTTCTGCCCCTCCATCACGCCTTTTCCTATGAGAGCCTTGTGCTTTTTCTCTGTCACAGCGATCCCGTATTTTTCGGAAATCGCATCCACGACAATAAACCCGGCATTGTGTCTGGTGCCGGAGTATTCTTTGCCCGGATTACCCAGGCCCGCTATGATATACACTGAATCTCACCTCATGCTAAAGGGGGTGCAAAATGCGCCCCCTTCCTTACTGCATCAATGGGCCTTGCGCTGCGCGATCAAGCCCCTGTTTCCCGATACTTATGCCTCGGCAAAAGCATCAAGGATCCGCTTTGACAGGTCTTCTCTGGTGCCCTGGTCAATGGGATGAGCTACGTCTCTGTACTCACCGTCCAGACCTTTCTTGCTGGGCATGGCGATAAAAAGTCCCTTGTCACCTTCGATGATTTTGATGTCGTGAACCACGAACACATCATCAATAGTGATGGACGCCACCGCCTTCAGCTTTCCTTCCTTGTCGATTCTGCGGATACGAATGTCGCTGATGTTCATAAAAATTCCCCTTTATTAAATTATTTACACGCCAAATTTATAACAGATATCTGTCGCTTTCTTCAACCACGATCTTGATGCCGGTCTCCCCCTTATGATAAGAGTTTGCCCTGATGGTGTCGTGGCTTTCAACGA
Organism: Lachnospiraceae bacterium; assembly: GCA_016280465.1. Taxonomy (GTDB): domain Bacteria; phylum Bacillota; class Clostridia; order Lachnospirales; family Lachnospiraceae; genus UBA1258. The sequence goes on from JAEEGT010000089.1 coordinate 2,312, forward strand.
TACAGTTCTCGATATGAGTGTTGTCCCCTATATAAACATCATTGAGAACGATCGAATTCTTGATATAGCAATTGTTGCCGATGTAGGTATCCCTGAAGATCACGGAATCCTCCACGGTGCCGTTTATGATGGTACCGCTGGCAACCAGGCTGTTTCTCACCTGTGCTCCCACATTGTACTTTGCGGGAGGCAAATCGTCAACCTTGGAATAGATATCAGGATATTCCCTGAAGAAATAGTTCCTGATCTCGGGCTTTAAGAAGTCCATGTTGGTGGAAAAATAATCATCCACGCTGGCGATGTTTCTCCAGTAGGTCTTGATCTTGTAGCCGTATATCTTCTTGATGTCCTTGAACCTTATCAGGATATCCCTTACAAAGTCGTAACGGTCTTCACTTGCGGATTTCTCCACCATCTCGATAAGAGCACGGCGCCTGATGATATAGATACCGCAGGAGATGGTTGAAGCCTTGGCTACAATGGGCTTTTCTTCAAACTCCGTTATCCGGTAGTTCTCATCCATCTTGATGGTTCCGAATCTGTCAATATCCTTGATATCGTCGGCATCCTTGCAGACAACGGTGATGTCCGCTTTCTTGTCGATGTGATATTCCAAAACCTTGTTAAAGTCCAGTTTGTATATACAGTCGGCGGAAGCGACCACTACATAGGGCTCGTGAGAACTCTTAAGGAACGAAAGATTCTGATAAATGGCATCCGCCGTTCCTCTGTACCAGAAGTTGTTCTCGGCAGTTACCGCAGGGGTGAAAACGAAAAGTCCGCCCTGCTTACGACCGAAGTCCCACCATTTTGAAGAGCTCAAATGCTCATTCAGACTCTGGGCATTGTACTGTGTCAGCACGCCGACCTTCTGAATGTGGGAATTGGACATGTTACTTAATACAAAGTCGATACTCCTGTAGCTTCCCGCTATGGGCATTGCGGGAACTGCGCGCTTGGAGACCAGTTCCTTCATGCGGTGTGAATTACCGCCGGCCAAAATAATTCCTATCGCTCTCATGGTCAATCACCCGCCTTTTCCAAAGTTGAACCGCTTGCAAGCTTCCCGTCGGGATAATCCTCCGGGAGGGTGTTTCCGTAGATCACGGTATTCTTACCTACTCTGACGCCTGCGGGTACCGTGGTCTTCTCTCCCACGGTAACAAGTCCGGAATTGTAGATGTGAGGAGCGGTCTCATTGGGTGCTTCTTCACCCTCTCCCAGCACCGCCCCGGCACCGATTACGGCACCTTCGGCTATGATGGCCTTGTTGCACTGGACTCCCTCGCCAATGTTAACACCGTTCATGACGATGGAATCTCTTACCACCGCATCCTTGCCGATCACCACGCCGCAGCCGATGACCGAATTGTATACCTTGCCGTAGACTTCGCTTCCTTCGCCCACGATACTCTTTTCCACCACACTGTCGGAAGAAAGATACTGGGGCGGAAGGATCTCACTCTTGGTGTAGATCTTCCAGTATTCCTCGTAGAGATTGAACTCGGGAACGATATCGATGAGCTCCATATTGGCCTGCCAATAGGATTCAAGAGTTCCCACATCCTTCCAGTAGCCGCTGAATTCATAGGCGTAAAGCGGACATCCCTTGTCGTGACAGTAGGGAATGATGTGCTTTCCGAAGTCAAGAGCCACCTGTGAAGACTTGGAGATCAGTGCCTCCTTAAGGGTCTTCCAGTTGAATATGTAAATACCCATGGAAGCAAGGTTGCTGCGGGGATTTTCGGGTTTCTCCTCAAATTCGGTGATACGTCCGTCCTCGTCGGTGATCATGATACCGAAACGCTTTGCTTCTTCAATGGGAACAGGCATTACCGCAATGGTCACCTCGGCATTGTGGGACTTGTGATAGTCCAGCATCACCTCATAGTCCATCTTGTAGATATGGTCGCCGGAAAGAATAAGAACATAGTCCGGATTATAAGTCTCCATATAATCCAGGTTCTGATAGATCGCATTGGCGGTACCTGTGTACCATTCGCTGTTCTCACTCTTTTCATAAGGAGGAAGAACGGTAACACCGCCGATGTTACGGTCAAGATCCCAGGGAATACCGATACCGATATGGGTATTTAACTTAAGAGGCTGGTACTGGGTAAGGACACCCACCGTATCGATTCCCGAGTTGATGCAATTGGACAACGGGAAGTCGATGATCCTGTATTTGCCGCCAAAAGAAACCGCGGGCTTGGCCATTTTAGCTGTTAAAACTCCGAGTCTGCTGCCCTGACCGCCTGCCAAAAGCATGGCAATCATTTCTTTCTTGATCATAGCCTGTCTCCTGTGTTTGTAATGTGACGATCACCGCCCCGAATGGGCATGGTGACCCATGTATTAAGTTTACCCCATTAAACATTTTTTAGCAATAATTTAACAGATATTATTGTGATTTTTCTGAAAAATTGATTTTTTATCCCGGTGCGCTATAATCATACGTATGAAGATAGATTTTAACAGACCAATGCACATATATTTCATAGGTATCGGCGGTGCCAACATGTCAAGCCTGGCTTCCATCCTTCTGGACAAGGGCTTTACCGTTTCCGGCTCCGACGCGGTCAAGAGTGACAACACCCTGCGTCTGGAAGGCGAGGGAGCCTCAGTCTTCTACGGACAGACCGAACCCCACGTTACGGGCAGTGAGGATATAGTTGTCTACAATGCCGCCATAAAGGCGGACAATCCCGATATGGTGGCAGCGAACAATACCGGCATAACTCTCATGACCAGAGCCGAATTCTTAGGCGAACTCATGAGAAATTACGGCACTCCCATAGGAGTCAGCGGCACCCACGGAAAGACCAGCACCACCAACATGATCTCTGAGATCCTGATGGCTGCGGGGCTCGATCCCACCCTTTCTTTGGGTGGCATCCTCCCTTCCATCAATTCCACGGCAAGAGACGGCGGCAGGGATTATTTCGTGTTCGAAGCCTGCGAATATACCAACAGTTTCTTAAGCTTCTTTCCCAGGATCGAGGTCATCCTTAATATAGAAGAAGACCATCTGGACTTCTTTAAGGATCTTGCAGATATCAGAAATTCCTTCAGGCTCTTTGCAGGGCGTCTTCCCGGCGACGGAGTGCTTGTGATAAACGGCGATATTGCAGATCTTAAGGAGATCGTGGGAGATTTCACAGGCAAAGTCCTGACCTTCGGTTTCGATAAGGGATTTGATTATTGGGCGGATGATATAACTTTTGATGCCGCGGGACACCCTTCTTTTACCTGTCACGAGCGGCTGACGGGCTTAAGTTACCCCGTAAAGCTGTCCCTTTCCGGTCGTCACAACGTATCCAACTCCCTTTCCGCAATAGCGGTCGCAAGGGAACTGGGGCTTGCTCCCGAAACCATCTCCGCAGCCCTATCCAAAGCCAGCGGTGCCAAAAGAAGATTTGAATTCAGAGGCGAATTCAACGGAGTAAAAGTGATCGACGATTTTGCCCACCACCCCACGGAGATCGAGGCCACCGTCAAAGCTGCCGGTAACCTTCCTCATCGCGAACTCTGGATCGCTTTTCAGCCTCATACCTACACCAGGACCAAGGCTTTTCTCAAGGATTTTGCCAGAGTCCTTTCCAAGGCGGATCACCTGGTGCTTGCCGATGTTTACCCCGCAAGAGAGAAGGATATCTACGGCTGCAACTCCTCGAATCTTTACGAGGAAATAAAGAAGCTTGGAACCGACATCCATTACATAAAAGATTTTGATGAGATCGAAAGATTCCTTAAGCAAAATTGCACTACGGGTGATCTGTTGATAACCATGGGTGCGGGAAACATTGTAAATATAGCGGATAGGCTTACAGCAAAGTAATTATCCACCGAATCCACATTTTTTAGGAGGTTTTTCCACCTGCGAAAATGTGGATTTCTTTTTCCTTAAAAACACTGGCTTCACAGTGATTTTTCCGACGGATAATCCACATTGTCCACCCTATCCACAAATTCTTTCAAAGCCTTGCGGTTGCTGGCTTTTCGTTAATTTTGTCCATTTAATTTCGAACGTCTCTATGCTACAATCACACTTGCCTGAGTTCCTTGGGAGAGAGGACCGGCAACCGGGCTTAAGAGAGCGCTACGCGTTCTTTTTGATCAGTTGCGAAGAATGGCGCGACCGACCTGTGTCCGAGAATGGGTGAGAGAAACATGAGTTCGTTGACAATCTATAAAGACAATTATTCTGAGTGCACCGCCATATGCAATCGTTTCATCGATGAATATATGGTGGATGCCAATGATGTCGAAATAAAAGTCTATCTGTATCTGATCCGTATGATGAGTGCCAACCGTGAGACCGGCATTTCCGACATGGCAGACAAATTCAATCATACAGAGAAGGATATCCTGCGTTCACTTAAATACTGGGAGAAAAAGAAACTCCTTTCCCTGGAGTACGACAGCCAGAGGCTGATAGGTATCCGCTTAACGGATCCTGCCAATTGCAGGCCTGTGGCAGAGACCGTTCCTTCCCCCATCGTTCCCATCCGGCTTACAAACGATCCTTCTGCCTACGTTTCAAGGCCCGAAACTGTTCCCGGATCTCTTCGGATCGATCCTCAGATCCTGCAGAGTTCACTTCGTATCGACCGCGATATGAATCCGGTCTCCATGCGTGCCGAAGTTCCCGCTTCCGTCCGTGTCGAAACCCCTTCGATCCCCGTACAGAGGACCTACACAAGGGATGAACTCAAGAGCTTCAAGGAGAATCCCGAAACCAACCAGCTTCTTTTTGTAGCCGAGACCTACCTTAACAAACAGCTTAATTCTTCGGATGTGGAGACCCTTTACTTTATCCGCTCCGAGCTTAACTTTACCTGCGAGCTCATCGATTTTCTTTTGCAGTACTGCATCGAAAAGGGCAAGAAATCCTTTGCTTACATCAAGAAGGTTGCCATCGACTGGGCCGAGAATGACATCACTACTCCCAAGCAGGCCAAGTCCTATGTCAGGAACAACTACGACAAGAGCGTATACACCGTCATGAAGCTTCTGGGCAGAAGCAGCATGCCCACTGCCAAAGAGGCAGAGCTCATCACAAAATGGACCGGGGAATTCGGATTCTCCATGGAAGTGATCGAGGAGGCCTGCAACAGAACGGTGCTCGCCACCGACTCCCACAGACTGGAGTATTGCGACAAGATCCTTTCCTCCTGGAAGCAAAAGGGGCTGTACGGTCTTAACGATATAGCAGCTGCAGATTCTGCTTACCGTAAGCCCAAGGCACAGCCTGCCGCCAGGAATTCCTTTAACCAGTTCCAGCAGAACAGCTACGATTTCGCCGACCTGGAACGCAGATTGTTAAACAGCTGACGTCGCCGTGAACAACATACGGCTGTACATAACAGGTGATCAATATGGGTTTGTCCAACGAAAAATATAACGAGATCCAAAGGGAATACGAAACTATACGCCTTAAAAACAGACACACTCTGGAAGAGCGCAGGGACTATGTCTACAAGAACGTGGAGGGTTACAAGGAGCTTGATGACTCCGTTGTATCCATTTCCATGGATATGGCAAAGAAACGCCTTGAGGGCGACGAAAGCGTGATGGACGAGCTTCACGCTCTTTTGGATGACCTTAAGGATATGAAGCGCTCCCTATTAAAGGGTGCTGGTCTCGGCGAGGATTATCTGGATCCCATATATGACTGTCCCGACTGCCACGATACGGGTTATATCGGCTCAGAGCGCTGCCATTGTCTCAAAGACAGGATCGTCACCGAGCTCTATGAGCAGTCCAATATCCTTGATTATATCGAGAAGAACAACTTCGATACACTCCGTTATGATTTTTACGAAGGTGAGAGCCTTGATCTGTTCAAGCGCTCCGTACAGGCCTGTCATGAACTTATAGATACTTATGATACCCATCCCACAAATCTCCTTCTTTACGGCACCGTCGGCACCGGAAAGTCCTTCCTTTCGGGCTGCATTGCCAAGGATATGCTGGACAGGGGTTATTCGGTCATTTATTTCAGTGCCATCTCTTTCTTTGACCTGCTGGCCAAAGAGGCTTTCGGACATAATTCCAAAGAAGACCTTTACAATCCGCTTGAATATATTTATAATTGCGACGTGCTGATAATAGACGATCTGGGAACGGAGCTTTCAAACAGCTTTACGGCCTCCAGACTCTTCTATTTCATCAACGAGAGAAATCTGCGCAGGAAATCCACGGTGATCTCCACCAATCTGGCCCTGGACAAACTCCAGGAAACCTATTCCGACAGAGTCTTCTCCCGTTTGCTCAGCACTTACACCGTATGTAAACTTACAGGCCCGGACATACGCATGCTGAAGAAGCTGTCGTAATCAGAAAGTGAGGAAATCTATTTAATGGCACCCCGTGAAGAAAAAAGAAATCTTGAAACAATTCCCGTAGGTTCTCTCGGAATCATTCCTCTTGAAAGCTGCAAGGAATTGGGAAAGAAGGTTGATTCCTACCTTGTCAAGTGGCGTGAGGAACGCGAGAGCGAGCACAAAGAAAGCCTTGCTTTTGCAGGTTATATGAGACCTTCCTATATCCTCAATGCCAAGGTTCCCCGTTTCGGATCGGGTGAAGCGAAGGGATTGATCCTTGAATCCGTTCGCGGTACCGACCTTTATATCATGGTCGATGTCTGCAACTACTCATTGACCTACTCCATGGGCGGCTATGAGAACCACATGTCTCCCGACGATCACTACCAGGATCTTAAGAGGATCATCGCTGCTGTAGGCGGTAAGGCAAGAAGGATCACCGTTATCATGCCTTTCCTTTACGAAAGCAGACAGCACAAGCGCACAGGCAGAGAATCTTTGGACTGTGCAATGGCACTTCAGGAAATGACCTCCATGGGTGTGGACAACATCATCACCTTCGATGCTCACGACCCCAGAGTACAGAACGCTATTCCCCTCCACGGTTTTGAGACCATACAGCCCGCTTATCAGTTCATCAAAGGGCTTCTTAAGAACGTTAAGGGTCTTCAGATCGATGCGGACCACATGATGATCATAAGCCCCGACGAAGGCGGCATGGGAAGAGCCATTTACCTGGCTAACGTCCTTGGTCTTGATATGGGTATGTTCTACAAGCGCCGCGATTACACCAAGGTCGTTAACGGACGCAACCCCATCGTTGCTCACGAATTCTTAGGTTCCAGCGTTGACGGCAAGGACGTTATCATCGTAGACGATATGATCTCCTCCGGCGAGAGCGTACTGGAAGTTGCAGCTAACCTCAAAGCAAGAAAGGCAAACAGGATCTTTGTGTTCTCTTCCTTCGGTCTTTTCACCAGCGGTCTGGATCGCTTCGACAAGGCTTATGCCGACGGAACCATCACCAGAGTCCTTACCACCAACCTGATCTACCAGTCTCCCGAGCTTCTTTCCAGAGAATGGTACATCAGCTGCGACCTCAGTAAGTATATAGCCTACATCATCGATACCCTCAATCACGATGCATCCATCAGCGATCTTCTCATTCCCAATGAAAGGATCCAGAATATCGTTAACAGATACAAGATGGGTGAGCTTGACTAAACGGACATTTTTAAAGGGACGGCAGGAGCCGTCCCTTTTTTGTGTCCTGATATATGGTCATACCGATGTTTCTTTAGTTCCAAACAGCCCGGATCCCCTAGGAATTTGGCACATAGGTTATGAACTGATTTCCGTTCTCGAAGAATAACTTCTCAGCCTCATTGCGGCCGATCTTGTAGGTTCCCTTATAAGGGTCATATACCACCACCGCCAGCTGATTATATCCGATCAAAAGATAGGCATCCCCCGAGTGGGTAATGGCAAGAACAGGTATGTCTCTGTTTACGTAGTAAAGCATGCTGTCCAGTTCACAGCCTGACAGATTGAGCACATCGCAGCCTTCCAGAGCATTCTTCAGTATATCGGATACCGTCTGTCCTCGGCTTAAAAGATACTCTGAGTTTCTTACGGATCCGGCATATTCAGTCATCATATCGAGACAGTAAGCCAGCGAATTGAAGTCTTCACCAGTTGCCACAGCAGATACCGAAAGATTCATGATCTGGTTTCTTAAGCTCCTGTTGGCCCGGTACCACACATAGTAGCCCTTGCCGTTAACAACGCTGCCGTAGTTCTCATTGGCTTCTTTTACCGCATTGGCGGGATCCGTATAAATACTTTGAAGTTTTCCGTTATAGTACACGTAATAGTACTCTCTTGCCGCTTCCCCGCCGGAAAGTTCCACCTCTCTGGTACCTTCCTTGATAACTTCCTTGGGGATCAGGTTCACGGTCTTACCCTTAACATCCTTCATAAGAAGGATCCGCACCATGTTCTCGTATTTGGTATGTGAAAACAGGTTGACTTTGTTCTGAAGCTCCTCCATCTTCTGGTTGTTGGATATATAGTCTTTCGGAGCCGTCACAAATCCTTTTTCCGTCTTGGTAACACGGTCTATTGACAAAAGATTGTCCTTAACGCCCGCCCCCGTCACATACAAGCCTTCCTCACCGCAATCGTACTGCTTAAGGATCTCTCCGTACTTGCTTTGGATCTTTAGCACGTACATGGGGAATATGGTATAGCCCGTATTGTCCGTTATAACATCTTCCCTGTAGGCAAGTCCGTACACAAAATCCTCTCCCATAAAGGCAAGGGGCTTAACATACTGGTCCGCCGGCGCCGTGATCTCATTGATCTGTCTGGTATTTAAGTTCATGAGCATCAGCTTTTCGGAGGCATTTACATCATCCCCCTCCTGCCAGACCATCATGGATGAATTATCGGAAATAGTGTACTTGTGCTCTCCCAGATTGCTCACCAGCACTTCCGTTTCCGCAGTATCGGGAGAGACCGTGTATATATTCTTATCCAGCATG
>JAEEGT010000090.1 GCA_016280465.1 Lachnospiraceae bacterium
GGATGTTCTTTGGCCCCTGTGATTCTCTCTTTCTTTTGCCCGTAAAATGTCTTAGAATGAGTTGAATACCTAAAGCCTTGAAAGGGGAAATCATGGACTACAGATCTACAGACAGCGAGATCGTCGCATACTGGGACAAACCGGATCATCTTTCCGGCGAGGTCACCTATCTTGCGACCCTTACCAAGCCAAACGGGGACAAAGAAACCCACACCGTCACAAGAACACACTGTGAATTCGAAGGACTTTCACCGGACAGCCAATACCGGCTCGAAGTAAGCTCAGCAGAGGGCGAAGTTCTTGGCGACCTATCTGCCCGCACGTCGAAAAAGAAACACCGCATCGACATCACAAAAGAACCCTACTTTGCGGTACCTGACGGAAAGACCTTAAACACCGCAAAGATACAGAAGGCCCTTGACGACTGCGGCCCTGGGGACTGCGTATATATACCTGCGGGAACCTTTCTTACGGGAGCCCTTGATATCCACAGCAACTTGGAAATTTATCTCGAGGAAGGTGCCCTTCTTCAGGGAACTTCGAATCCCGAAGACTATGAGCCCCTTATCTTAAGCCGTTTTGAAGGTATCGAGCGGCAGTGCTACAGAAGTCTTTTGAACTTAGGAACCCTGGACCATAATTCCGGTTTCAACTGTGAGAATGTAGTTATCCGGGGCAAAGGAAAGGTCTACGGCGGCGGTTTCGAGCTTGCCAAGAAAGAAGCTGCCGAGGAAGAAGTCAGGATCCGTGAGTTTCTCGCCACTTTGGGCGACAAGATAAAAGAATACGAAAATCCCACCACCCCCGCCTTCAGAGTCAGGGGCAGGCTCATCAACATGAGTAACTGCAAGAATATCTGGCTCCATGGTCTGGATATGGGCTTTGGTCCTGCCTGGAACATCCACTTTATCTATTCCGACGGTATCGTGACCGATGCCTGCACCGTAAGGTCCGGCGGTGTCTGGAACGGTGACGGCTGGGACCCGGATTCCTCAGAAAACTGTACTCTCTTTAACTGTGTATTCTTCACGGAGGATGACTGTGTGGCCATCAAATCCGGCAAGAACCCCGAAGGAAACATAGTTAACCGCCCTTCCAGGAATATAAAGGTCTTTGACTGCGAGACCAAATTCGGTCACGGGCTCTGTATCGGAAGCGAAATGTCCGGCGGTGTTGAGGACGTTAAGATCTGGGACTGCAAAATGGGCCCCACCTGGTCCGGCATAGAGATCAAGGCCACCAGAAAGCGAGGAGGTTTTGTTAAGAACATTTCCGTCCGTGATACCATCGCTTCCCACCTGATGGTACACACCGTAGGCTTCAACGATGACGGCGAAGGTGCCAAGCACCCTCCTGTCCTCTCGGGCTTTGAATTCAAGGACATGTATCTCCTTGGCAGGCTCTTAAACAACAATAACGGAGCCATGGAGTGGAACGTATGCCCCGCCGTTGAGGTCATCGGCTTTGAAGACCCGGGGTATGAAGCAAGCAATATCAGGTTCGAGCGCATCACCATGGAGAATGAAGAAAAGACGGCCGCTTCCGTAAGGGCCGACATATACAGGGACAACCTCCCCGGAAGCGTGGTCTTAAGGAACTGCAAAGGAGTTTCTTTTTCCGATGTAAGCTCCGTTCCCGCCACAAGAATGTACATGGATCAGGAAAAATAAAAGGAGTGCGACATGCGACTTTACAAAAACTACATCTTTGACCTTTACGGCACCCTCATAGACATCCATACCGACGAAGAAAAACGGGCCCTGTGGGAGACACTTGCCAGGTTCTATTCCCACTACGGGGTTGACTATAAGCCCGCGGAACTGAAACGGGCCTACAAGCGTATGGTGGCGGAAGAAGAAAAACTCTTAAAGAAAACCACCAAGGTCGCATACCCGGAGATCGATCTTGAGAAGGTCTTTATCCGCTTGCTTAAAGAAGGTCCCGTGGGGCATCCCACTTCGAGACTTGTGAAGGATGAAAAAGAATGGGCCGGTGCCGTAGCCAACATCTTCAGAATCGAAAGCTACAAAAAGATCGCCCTGTACAAAAACGCAAAGACCGTTCTTGAGACCCTTAAGCAGAATAAATGCAAGCTGTTTCTCCTGTCCAACGCCCAGCGGGTCTTCACCATGCCTGAGCTTGAGATCTTCGGCCTTACGGATTATTTCAAGCGTATCTACATTTCCTCGGAAATGGGGGTAAAGAAACCGGATCCCAAGTTTATGGAGATGCTCCTTGCCAAAGAAAAGATCAAACACGATAACTGCGTGATGGTAGGTAACGACATGGAAAGTGACATTGCGCTGGCCAAAGCCTGTCACATGCCGGCTGTGCTGGTAAATACCTTTAAGTACAGTTCTTTTGAACTTTCGCTCAAGTATGACAATCACTATCCCGTCATTAACGATCTTACGGAACTATTACCCTGAATAAGAAATGACTAGTCAAACTTTAAGATGGTGCCAAGTATCCTCTTTGCGCTGATCTTCAACTGCTCATGATCCAGGGCTCCAAGCTCGTCCGCTGCCTTAAGACGGTCGGGGAAACCGTTACCCATCTTAAGATCGTTACCGGCATTGAGTTCTTTGTAGTGCTCTCCTCTGGTCCACCAGTCGGAAGTTACC
>JAEEGT010000091.1 GCA_016280465.1 Lachnospiraceae bacterium
GCATTTACATCATCCCCCTCCTGCCAGACCATCATGGATGAATTATCGGAAATAGTGTACTTGTGCTCTCCCAGATTGCTCACCAGCACTTCCGTTTCCGCAGTATCGGGAGAGACCGTGTATATATTCTTATCCAGCATGAAGTAAAACAGATCGTCACGGCTCAGATATGACAGCTCCTCAATGTCACGCTGTACCATTTCCGGAGATTCGTCCGAAGGGATAAAGAAAACCTCATCCGTCACTCTGGTAACGCCGTTGTACCTGTAAAAGGCTATTCCCACCCGTCCCTCATAGGTTCCGCGGTTCATATAGCCGTATACGATAAAATTTACGTTGCCGGCCTCATCCACCGTCAGAGGTTTTATCGCATGACTGTTCCTGCAGGTCCTTGAATCAAAATTGTCATCATCGTAAAAAGAAAACAATCTTGCAAGCCTGTTCTGGCCTATATCAAAGGCAAAGAGTTTGTTTGCGGATACAAAGACCAGCACATTGCCATCGTTACTCTCGATAAGGTTCAGGTCATCGCCCCTGATGCCCAGAAGAATATCTTCTTTTCTGACCATCTCCGTTTCATCGGGAATTTCCGTCATGGTCCGTTCGTAGTCCAGAAGATAGGTTACCTCGGGGCTGTATTTTATCCTGTAGTATTCCTCTGCAAAAAAGGTTTTGGTGCCGGATTCTTCTTTTAGCCTCAAGGTGTAATTTACGGTAAAGATTCCCGTTTCCGAAGCCAGTTCCTTAACCGTGATGACCGGTGTATCCCTCTCGATCTTAAGACCCGCAAAAGCAAGCTGCTTCATGGAGCTGTGTATGTTTACATAGGCAAGGGAAGAATTGTCTCCCAGGTAGTTTGACTCCATGTAGGTCTTCAGTTCCCCGTTGGTATCCGTCGAAGCTTCTTTTTCCCAGAAATTCCGTACAAAGGCCAGTTTTTCACGGCCGCAGTACGAAGGAGCCTCCACAACCTTGGTGTGGTACATAACGGTCTGACCGCCGCGAAGGGCAAGGTATATCTGAAAACTGTATTCGGTGTACTCCTCGATAAGGTCTTTAAGAGTCACCGAGGCTCTGATGGAATACTCGTCTTCGGTGTATTCTTTGACATCGATATTCTCGATAAGACGGCTTCCGTCGGAGGTTCGAACCTTAACAGTGATTTTTTTGACGGCACGACCGTATTTCACAACATCAAAAGTAACCCCTCTGGATTCATCCAGGGGAGTTATATTTTCTCTCAGCAGTCCCACATCCATTTCGGAAGTATAACCGTAAAGCTCGTTAACACGCTCACCGTCTATGCTCATATAGATGACCGGAAGAGAGGCCTTCTGCATATTGCCGGTGGTGTTCACGTTGCCACGGTTCATTATCATTCCGGAAAGAAAAAGGGCTGCTATAAAGACCAGAAATGAAGTTATTGCTTTAAAAATGACCTTCTTCATATCACGGTTTATATCTTATCAGACTCCGGTACTTAATTCAATTCTTTGTGCATTCCACAAAATCAAGACAGCCACCGGGTTAATGCCCGATGGCTGTTTTAATGATCAATATTCAGACTGCATCATCAGTCTGCGAGTTCACAGGGAAATCTCGATTAAGGAAGCATTGTGTCAGTGCCGTAGGTAGCTTCCCAAGCGGTCTTTCTCTCGTCGATGATTGCCTGTCCGCCTGCCTGGAGGTATTCAGCCATACCTGCATCCCAAACGGTATCGAAATCTGCAACTGCTGCGGTGATAGCCTTAGCAAAGGTGGTATCTCTCTTGGTAGCAAGGTCAACGCCTTCGGTCTCGGCATTGATATCACCAACGGATACGGTCTTGGGTGCTCTTGCATCAAGCATAGCTGCTTCGATTGCCTGCTTAACGTCAGCGGGATCAACTTCTGCATAACCGTATGCAAGTGAAAGGTTGGTAAGTTCAGGTGTAGCAAGTCTTAAACCGTTGCAGTTAAGAGTGTAGTCGATGTTCTTACCGGAGTTTACATACCAGTCGTGATGAGCTTCGTCAGCCTGCTGGTATACCCAAGCGCCTGTAGCTGCGTCAACGGTGTGGTTAACGCCTTCTTCACCCATCTGAAGGAATTCTACAACTGAGGGATCGCTCATGAACTCAAGGTAGCAAAGAGAAGCAACGGGCTCATCGTTTGTTGCAGGGAAGAATGCCTTACGGTCACCGGTGTTGGAGTAGCTGTACTTGGTGTACTTGCCGTTCTTGTCTTCGAAGCAGTTAACTGCGATAAACTTACCGCCTTCAACAAGGCTTGCAAGAGTGTAGTTGATGGAGTTAACATCGCCTCTGAAAGGATAGTCGTAGTTGTGCATGAATGCGCCTACGAAACCTGCTTTGATCATATCGTCTTCGGCTGTAGAATCGGTTGCCTGGATTGCGAAATCTTTCCAGATGAGACCTTCGTTGTACCACTTGTTAAGAAGTCTGATGGCTTCCTTGGTGCCGTTCTCGGTAAACTTACGATCGTCATAACCGTTTACATAGAGTTCTTTGTCTGTGATATCGGGATCCATGAAGGACTCGATAATGTTAGCTGCTCTCCAGCCTACGTCGGAAGACATGGAGAAGGGAACCATTCTTGCTGCGTCAGCGCCAAGAAGGGTCTCAGCGTTCTCTTTGAACTTAACGAGCATTGCTTCAAATTCAGCCTTGGTGGTAGGAACTGCAATACCTAACTTATCAAGCCAGTCCTTACGAACGAAGGTGTTGATTCTTGCGGTTTCATTTCTCTTACCTTCAATTGCCCAAAGGGTTCCGGTTGCAGGATCCAGATCCTGGTAAATAACAGATTCGCCGAGCCAGTCGAACATGTTGTTAAGAAGGTCTCTGTTCTCGTCAAGAAGTGGCTTAAGATCGATTACACCGCCCATCTGTGCGTATGACTGAACAATTTCGTAACCGTAGGTGTAGCATATATCAGGAGCGTTCTGGGCTGCAAGGAGAGCACTGACGTCCTCTTTCTCAGTCCAACGGGATACGGGTACGAAAGTAACTTCTACGTTGTAACGCTCAAGCATCTGGTCCTGAATCCACTTTGTCCAAGCGTTGTTGGAAGCTTCGGTACCTTCGCTAACGTTACGGTCATAGCACTCAACGGAGATGGATCTCTTCTCAACGAATTTACCGTTAAGCATTCCGCGTGCATCGGGCTCGTCAGCCTTCTTATCATCTGCCTTGCTGACGGATGTGGAAGTCTTGCTTGCGGAAGCAGGGGTGCTGGTGCTTGTCTTTTTGTCGCCACATGCTACCAGAGAAAGTACCATTGTAGCGGCAAGAATGACTGTTAACAGTTTCTTTTTCATGTTTTTTCCTCCCTATAGTTTTCTACTGTCGGATAAACCGACGTTTATGAATAACGCCCCCTATTGGGCGATTATTCCTTGACTGCGCCCATGGTTACGCCGGCTATGAAGTAGCGCTGCAACCAGGGATAAACCAAGAGAATCGGTACCGTTGAAAACATAACGATGGCTGACTTAAGGGACTCACCGAGACCGGGCATTGAGAAGCCTTCCTGAGCCGCAACTTCAACGGAGTTAATGTTATTAAGTATGTTGTAAAGAAGAAGCTGCAGAGGGAAAAACTGCTTGTTCTTCTTAATGTACATAAGAGCGTCGCCGTAACCGTTCCAACGACCTACGGCATAGAACAATGCAAGTGAAGCAAAAACCGGCTTTGAAAGAGGAATATATATCTTTAAAAGCACCTGTATGAAACTTGCGCCGTCAATTTCCGCGGATTCTCGAAGGGAATCGGGAATTCCGTAGAAGAAACTCCTCATGATTATCATGTTGTATACGCTCATACAACTTGGGATTATCAAAACCAGCGGGTTTTCAAGGAGCTTCAAATCATTCATCAGCAGGTAGTTGGGAATCATGCCTGCGTTGAAGAACATGGTTATGGTAATAAAGATATTGATGGCTCCGCGTCCCTTAAGTGCGGGGAAAATAAGGGGATATGCACAAAGGGCTGTCATGAAAAGCGAAAGGAACGTACAAACCAGTGTAAGAAATGCGGTCCAAAGGAATGCACGCTGGTATTTTGGATCTGCCAATACCGTAGTATAAGCATCGAAGTTTAATCCTCTGGGAAGAAGAAATACTTCGTGTCTTATAAGGTGTTCCGTACTGGAAAGGGACTTAGCTGCAAGGTTAATCATAGGCACAACACAGATAAGGCTTATGATTACGCATATAAATACGAATACCCAGTCGCCGAACTTGGCTGCTTTGGATTTTACTTTCATTACCAAATCCCCCTTTCACCAAGTCTTCTCGATATAAAGTTGGCCGTCAGCAGGAATACCAGACCTACAACGGACTGGAACAGGCCAACCGCGGTAGTGAAGGAGAATTTAAGCTGCTGGATACCTACTTTATATACGAAGGTGGAGATGACCTCTGCCACATCCATTACCAGGTTATTCTTCATTGCGAAAGGTCTTTCGAATCCGCCGCCCATGATACCGCCCAGGTTCATGATAAGAAGGACCACGATGGTAGGTCTGATGCCTGGAAGGGTTATGTGCCACATCTTACGGAAACGGCCGGCGCCGTCAACGGAAGCTGCTTCGTAAAGTTCGGTATTGATTCCGGCTATTGAAGCGAGATAGATGATGGAGCCCCAACCGAAACTCTGCCATACACCTGCCGTCACATAGGTACCTACCCAATGGGAAGGATCGTCGATAAAGGGAATCGTTTCTCCTCCGAATTTGGTGATAACCATGTTAATCATACCATCAGTGGGTCCGAATACTCTGATTACAAGAGTTGCGATGATGACCCATGAAAGGAAGTGTGGCATGTATGCTATAGTCTGAACGACCTTCTTAAATCTCTTGAAGCAAAGTTCATTTAATATAAGAGCGAAAATAATGGGAGCGGGGAATCCGCAGATCAGGTCCAGCATGTTGAGCTTCAATGTATTAAAGATAGCTCTGCGGAAGTCCGGTTTGGAAAAAGCATCCTTAAAATACTTAAGAGCATCCGTAACCATGGCTCCGTCTTTTTTAACCTGGGCCCAGGGCATCTTCATAAGGGGCATGTTTAACTTGTAATCTTTGAAAGCGATTACAATATAACGCATGGGAATATATTTGAAGATAATCAGATAGATTATGGGCAGCGCAAGAAGAAAATATAACTGCCAATAACGCTTAAGATATGTAGCATTGAACTTCTGCTTGGGTCCTTTGACCTTCACTTTTGTATCTTTCGCCAAGACTTTAACCCCCTGTGACAGTCAGGCCTTTGTACACTATTAATATGTAAGCGCTTTCATTTTGTGGTAAAAAAAAACAATGTGTACAAATCCCTCTGAATAGATAATATAACCTTTGTGCACATTATTTCTTTTCAACTTTTGCTATTGATTTATCATATTTTGCTTTTTTACACTTAAATTTACCGTTTTTTGCTTTCATGTGGAAGATTTGGGTAATTATCTAAATTTTTATACCTGTATAATAATGCGACGAACACATAAAGGCCCGCCAGCCCCGAACCGTGTTCTTACCCTAATCATCTGAACGAGACAGAAATTGCCGGCTAAAGGGTGCTTAATCGATAGCGCGTAATCTTTGCTAACAATTGGTTAATTACGGTGTTATTGTCTGAATTTGATGTTAAATTCGACAAATTCTATTTTCCCATGACGGAAATCTTGCAGGTTTTTAGGCTCTGAAATTTTTGCTGCACGATTTTGTGTCTTTTGTCTTCAGTATAATGCTTACACACAAAAAAAGACCCCATCAAACGATGGGGTCTTTATCATTACTTAAATACATGGTTTCCGATCTGGAATCTCGCAGGATATCCTTCGATCGGGGTTCTGAAGAACAAACAGTTTTCTACATTGGTATAACCGCTCATTGCCATGTCAGCTGCATTGTAGCAGCTCTGTGAGGTTTTTCCGATACTCAGGTAATGATCGTATCTGCCGCTTAGAACAGGTGAAAACTGATAAGGCTGTCTGATGACTCCTTCGATGGTATTGGGGAAGGCACCGCTCAGCAGTCTGTTGATGACCACCGCTCCAACGGCAACCTGTCCTTCATAGGGTTCTCCGCCGGCCTCACAATATATGAGGACAGCCAGTTTATATCTGTCATCAGGTTCAAAGGTAACTTCGGAAATACTTCGCCATGCAAGCTGCGCAGCAAGCCTGGCAAGTCTTTCTTCTTCTTCAAGTTTTTTCTTTAGCTTGTCGACCTGGTTGTTGGCCTGCTCAAGTTCTTTTTCTTTCTGAAGAGCAAGAGCCTCGGCTTCGTCGATCAGATCGTTATATTCCGATATATTGGCCTGGGTCTTTTCGATGACCGTCATGACGTTGTTCTTCTCTTCCTCGGCCTGGGCCATCAAATCGTCAAGATCAGCCTTCTCCTGTTGGAGCTTGGCTTCCAGTTCTTCAATGGCTATCCTGGTGGCCTGATACTCATCGAACTTGGACCTGTCATAGGTTGCCAGACTTTCCATATACCGGCTCAGGGTCAGGAAATCAGAAAAGCTCTTTGCGTGGAAGATTATATCCATGTAAACGGTTTCACTGTCCTTGTACATAAACCGTATACGCTGCTTCATGGACTCGTACTGAACCCGTTCAGTCTCCCGTGCCTCGGCCAATGCTGCCTGGGTTTCCTCGATCTCCGCCTCCTTGGCGGCGATCTTCGCCTCCAGCTCGGCAATATGATCGAAGATCAGTTGAAGTTCTTCCTGAAGTTTTTTTAGTTCACGCTTCAGTTTCTTTTGCCGTGCGGTAAGGTTATCAACCTCATTCTGGGCTTTTTCGGCGTTCTTTTTCGCTTCCTCCTGCTGACGCTTGGCTTCCTCAAGCTGTTCCTTGGTGGTGGCAGCGTAAGCAGTCTTGTATGGAATTGTCCCTAAGAGTATGCTCGCTACAAGACCTGCAGCGAGCAATCGTCGGATTTTACGGATCATTATCTGTTAAAACTCCAGTTCGACCTTACGGCCGGTATGCTGGTACTGATAATAGCGCACTCCCGCTGCATCCAGCATCATCTTGGAAGCTTTGGTGGAAGGTGCGTCGGCATACTTATCACTGTCATAAACGATGGTCTTGATCCCCGCCTGAATGATGGCCTTGGCACATTCATTGCAAGGGAAAAGGGAAACATAGATTTTGGCTCCCTCAAGACTTCCGCCTCGATAATTAAGAATGGCATTGAGCTCGCTGTGAGTCACAAAAGCATACTTGGTGTTAAGCATGTCGCCTTCGCGGTCCCAGGGAAACTCATCATCGGAGCAGTTCTTCGGGAATCCGTTGTAACCCATTGAAAGGATCTTGTTATCGCTGCTTACGATACAGGCTCCCACCTGAGTATTGGGATCTTTGGATCTCATTCCCGAAAGCTTCGATACCCCCATAAAGTATTCGTCCCAGGAAATATAGTCTTCTCGCTTCATATTATCCCCCGATATTATAGGCAAGTTAAGATTACTTGGTTCCGAAGATCCTGTCGCCGGCATCGCCGAGACCGGGAACGATGTAAGCATGCTCGTTAAGATGATCGTCAAGAGCGCCCACATAAATGTCCACGTCGGGATGTGCTTCGGTCATACGCTTGATACCTTCGGGAGCGGCAATGATGCACATAAAGTGGATCTTCTTGCAGCCCTTGTCTTTGAGCATCTGGATGGCAGCAACAGAGGAGCCGCCGGTAGCAAGCATGGGATCCACAACAAATACTTCTCTTTCGTTGCAGTCTGCAGGCAGCTTGCAATAATATTCAACAGGTTCATGGGTTTCGGGATCTCTGTAAAGACCGATATGTCCTACCTTGGCTGCGGGAATAAGAGAAAGCATACCGTCAACCATGCCGAGACCTGCACGAAGAATGGGGATGATAGCCATCTTCTTACCCTTAAGTTCCTTAACGGTGGTCTTGCAGATGGGGGTCTCGATCTCCACATCGCTCAGTTCAAGCTCTCTGGTAGCTTCGTAGCAGATAAGCTGAGCAATCTCGGAGATGGTCTGTCTGAAATCCTTGGTTCCGGTATCCTTTCTTCTGATGTATCCGATCTTGTGCTGGATCAAGGGATGATCCATTATTACAACCTTTGACATGTTTTACCCTCCTGAAGTCAGTTGTTTTCTTTTTCTATAAGCGCAATTCTCCTGGCGTGTCTGTCTTCGCCGGAGAATGACGTGGCTAAAAATGCATCAACGATACCAAGGGCCAAAGTAGGTCCAACGATCCCCGCACCCATGGCAAGAACATTGGCGTCGTTGTGAAGTCTGGTAAGTTTTGCACTTACCGTATCGGAACAAAGGGCGCAACGGATCCCCTTAACTTTGTTGGCCGTTATGGAAATACCGATACCGGTGGTGCAGATAACGATCCCCCGATCGCACTCTCCCGCCGCTACGGCCTCCGCTACCTTGCGTCCGTAAACAGGATAGTCGCAGGACTCCTTGTCGTAGCATCCGAAATCCTTGACTTCAAATCCTCTTTCTTTGAGATGATCCATAACCAGTGCTTTTAACTCAAATCCGCCGTGGTCACTTCCGATAGCTATCATCTTTGCTCCTTTCACTCTTTTCGGCAAAAGAAAATCTTCACCGAAGGAATACTATACGCTGATAATATGATGTCCCGCAGCCTTCAAGAGACGATTCATTATGGCTGCGCCAACGCCGGTCTCATCGAAGGCCTCGGAGTAGATCTTTTCGGTATTGTCATCGTCAAATTCACGAAGGACACGAAACAGGCTGTGAGCCGTCTCTTCACCCTTACCCTTGGAACCCACGATCTTAAGATTGTCACATTTGTAGCCTGCCGCGGTTTCTTTTGTGGCTATGACGCCAACAGAAAAGCCCTTTGATCTGTCCCCGGCCGCCAGTTCATTGATCTTTGCCCTGACCGCATCGGGATCACCGGTAACAATGGTAAGCTCACCCTTGGGAGCATAATGTCTGTACTTCATGCCGGGTGCTTTGGGTTTAAGTCCGCTGTCTGCGGATATTATGGCCCTGTCTGTTCCCACAGCTATGCCAAGGACACTGCCCAGCATCTCTGCGGTGATATATCCGGGACGAAGTATCAGGGGATTCTCTCCGGTAAAATCCACTATGGTGGATTCAAGTCCCACCTCAGAATCTCCGCCGTCAATGATCATATCGATGCGACCGTCCATGTCTTCAATCACGTAGCGTGCACTTGTGGGGCTTGGCTTCCCCGAAAGATTTGCGCTGGGTGCCGCTATAAAGCCGCCCTCGGCTTTGATCAGTGCAGCCGCGATCCTGTTGGAAGGCATCCGAACTGCCACGGTCTCAAGTCCTCCCGTAGTCTCAAGAGGAACTATGGGTTTCTTGTGAAAGATCATGGTAAGAGGACCGGGCCAGTAAGTTTCAGCCAGTTTATAGGCCCCTTCCGGGATATCCGCGGCTATGGTCTCAAGATCCTCGATCCTGTAAATATGAACTATCAGAGGGTTGTCGGAAGGTCTTCCCTTAGCGCTGTAGATCCTTTCGGAAGAAGCGGGATTCAGGGCATCACCCCCAAGACCGTACACAGTCTCTGTTGGAAATGCCACAAGTCCGCCGTCCTTAAGGATCCTCCCGGCTCTCTCGATGACTTCGGTATCTATGTTTTGTTCGTTAAGAACCACTGTTTCTGTTTTCATTGCTCAAGTCAAGTATAACACATATATAACTTACTTTGTTAATCACTTTTGCATATAGGCTTCGATAAGATCCCAGATGTCGGGAGTCTCCTGACCCACCTTCCAGGAAGCCACACCGGCAACCCCTGCGGCATCCATGACATTGAGGCGCACCTTGACGGAATCGGCATCCTCGAGCCATACCTGCCAGAGCGTTCCGTTCATGGTGATCTCTCCGTAGTTCTGCTTAGTTTCTTCGTCCCATTTGGTGGTTACCTTGTTCTTTGTGATAAAGTTCTTTGCCACATCCATGGTAACGGCTTCGGAAGTGATACTGTCGCCCTTGGTCTTCCAGACTCTGGTGTAGAAAGGGATCGCATTGATAACTTTATTTGCGGGAACGTATTTTAGGGTATCGGTTATGCCCTTCTCCATCCATGGCATACTTGCGACGGAACCCACATCGCTGCCTTCGTAGTGCTCGTCGTAACCCATTATGATGATATAATCCGCAAAATTGCTCTGCTCATGACGGTTATAGTGAGCGGTCCAGTCCGAAGGAACGTAATGGTCAACAGAAAGCACGAGATCGTGTCGATGACACTCAACTCCCAGTTCTCTTACAAACTGAACGTAATGATCCGCAGCTTTCTTGGGGACATTTTCAAAGTCCAGATTGATACCGTCGGCGCCGTAGCTTAAAACGGTCTCCACCAGATCTTTGGCAAGTTTTTCTCTCTTGCTGGTGTAAGAAAGAAGTTCGGTAAGGTCCACATTGGTACCGGAATGGAAGTTTGACACCAGCGCCCAGACCTCAAGCCCCATATTGTGGGCAGTTTCGGCGTAGTTTGAATTGCAGACGTGCTTGAAACCGCCGTCATTGTCCGTAAGCCACAGCCAGGTGGGGGAGACCACATTAAGGCTCTTAACATTGGCAAGAGCCTTCTTAAGATCTGCTCCGTCCTGAGGATATTCGATATTGTGCCAGGTAAGGTTTATCTTGTGATCCCTGGTCAAAGAAGGATAGGCACCCAAGTCTGCGGAAATGTAAGCGTCCGAGATCGTGACCGGAGTTTCATCCTCGTAACGCTCGTCCGAAAGAAATTTCTTTTCGACATAACCGATAAAAGCATCCTTGGTCTTA
>JAEEGT010000092.1 GCA_016280465.1 Lachnospiraceae bacterium
CACAAAAGCAAGAACGGAAACTTCGCGTCCGGTCATGAATTCTTCGATCACGATCTTGTTGCCCGCAGACCCGAATTTCTTGTCGAGCATCAGCTCTTTGATGCCGTCGAATGCCTCTTCTCTGGTGTTGCAGATAAGAACTCCCTTTCCGAGAGCCAGTCCGTCTGCTTTGAGCACGATGGGGATATTGGCGGTCTCAAGATATTTAAGAGCATCCTCCGCATTGTCAAACACGGCGTAGTCTGCGGTGGGAATGTTGTATTTGTGCATCAGGTCCTTGGAAAAGGCTTTGCTTCCTTCAAGGATGGCAGCATTCTTTCTGGGCCCGAATACCTTAAGACCTCTGGCCTCAAGTACATCAACGATACCGCCCACAAGAGGATCGTCGGGACCCACGATGACAAAGTCCACGCCCTTCTCTACGGCGAAATCCGCGATCTTATCAAATTCCATAACTCCGATGGGAGCGGTCTCGGCAATTTCCGCTATACCTGCATTACCGGGTACACAGTAGATCTTGTCCACCCTTTTTGATCTCTTCACGCTAACGGCAATGGCATGTTCTCTGCCGCCTCCACCCACAATAAGTACCTTCATTAAGCTTCTCCTATTTTGATCTCTCCCGCAGCGATCTTCGCCACCGCTTCGGGTAAAATGATCCATTCGGCCTGCTCCATGACACGTCTCTGCAGTACCTCGGGAGTGTCCCCGGGAAGAACTTCAACGGCCTTCTGAGCGATTATCCTTCCGGTATCGATGCCTTCGTCAACAAAGTGAACCGTGGCTCCCGTGACCTTGACGCCCCGGTTCAGGACCGCTTCGTGGACTTTAAGCCCGTAATAGCCCTTTCCGCAAAAAGAAGGGATAAGGGAAGGATGAATGTTTATGATACGATTTTTAAAAGTCTTTACTATACTTTCGGGTATATTTACCAGGAATCCCGCAAGGACTATCAGGTCGGGATCACACTCCTTAAGCCCCGAAAGAAGGGCCCGGTTAAAGGCTTCTCTGTCGGGAAAGCTCTTTGGTGAGATACATACTGCTTCAACACCGTGACTCTTTGCTCTTTCCAAAGCAAAGGCTCCCGGGTTATTGCTGATGACCCTGACTATTTCCGTGTTCTTTATCTTTCCTGTTTTAAGAGCATCAAGCAATGCTCCCAGATTGGTCCCGCCTCCGGAAACCAGTACCGCAACTCTTAACATATCCGCTCCGATTATTTAAGGATAACGCCTTTGTCGCCCGCAACGGTGCTGCCGATGACATAGGGAACATCTCCGGCGCTCTTTACCGCATCCATTGTTGCTTCAACATCCGCTTCGTTGACACAAAGTACCATACCGATACCCATGTTGAAGGTGTTGTACATCATGGTGTCGGTGATGTCGCCTTTCTTTTGCATGAGTTTAAAGATGGCGGGCACTTCGTAGCTTGCCTTGTCGATTGATGCCGCAATACCCTCGGGAAGCATACGGGGTACATTTTCATAGAAACCGCCGCCGGTGATATGGCTGCAGCCCTTAACCTTTACTCCTGCGGCCTTGACACGCTTTAAAGCCTCAACATAGATCCTTGTGGGAACGATCAAAGCTTCCCCAAGGGTGGTGCCAAGTTCTTCGTAGTATGTATTAAGGCTTTCTTTGCTCATCTCAAATACTTTTCTCACAAGGGAGAAGCCGTTGGAATGAACACCGCTGGATGCGATGCCGATAAGCACGTCGCCGGGATTAATGGTGTGTCCGTCGATGATGTCCTTCTCATCCACAATACCTACCGCAAAGCCTGCAAGGTCGTATTCATCTTCGGGCATGAGACCCGGATGTTCTGCAGTCTCGCCGCCGATAAGGGCAGCTCCCGACTGTTTGCAGCCTTCGGCCACACCCTTTACGATGGTGGCTATCTTCTCGGGATCGTTCTTGCCGCAGGCAATATAATCAAGGAAAAACAGAGGTTCTCCGCCTGCACAGGCCACATCGTTGACACACATGGCAACGCAATCGATACCGATGGTATCGTGCTTGTCCATGAGGAAAGCAAGTTTAACTTTGGTTCCGCATCCGTCGGTACCGGAAAGAAGTACCGGATGCTCCATATTCTTAAATGCATTGGCGGAAAAAGCACCGGAAAATCCGCCGAGACCACCCAGCACCTCGGGTCTCATGGTCTCTTTAACGTGCTTTTTCATAAGTTCTACGGACTTGTAACCCGCTTCAATGTCGACGCCTGCGCCCTTATAATCCAATCCCATTTTATTCTCCTTATTTACCGTAGTTTTTGTATCCAAGGTCCTGAAGCTTCTGATCTTTCTTCTCTACAGCTTCCTTAAGTCCCTTTGTGTAATCCTTTAATTTCTTGAGCAAAGTCTCATCTGAGACCGCAAGGATCTTTGCTGCCAGGAGTCCCGCATTGGTGCCTCCGTTAATGGCTACCGTGGCTACGGGAATGCCGCTTGGCATCTGCACGATGGAGTAAAGGGAATCCCTGCCTCCGAGGCTGGTGGTGTGCATGGGTATGCCGATGACAGGCATGGGAAATATCGCCGCACACATGCCGGGAAGATGTGCCGCCATTCCGGCACCCGCAATAACTACCTTGACCCCGCGATCCTCCGCAGTCTTTGCATATTCAAAGAACACATCGGGCTCTCTGTGGGCGGAAATGATACGCATCTCGTAATCGATCCCCAGCTCGTCAAGGACCTCTGCCGCTTTTGACATAACAGGCATGTCCGAATCACTGCCCATCACAATGGATACTTTAGCCATGGTACCTCCTTAAAGACCTATATTCCTGCATAAAGAATACCGCTGATCATCAACAGATCCACGATATTCCAGACTATTCCCAGATAGGAAAAGAAATAATATCTGTCCGGCTCATTCTTGCCCATAAGCCCTATTATGATCCCCGCAGAAGAAAAAACTGTGCAGATAAAGGCTATGGCGCCAAAGGTTGCGGTTATGTCCCCGCCCCTTACATAGGACATCACGATGAGAAAAATAAGCGCAGCCATGGACACTACCGCCAGAATAGCGGAAAAAATACCCTTGAGAGTATGCTGTTTGTTAGTGTAAATGAACTTTCGCCTGTTACTCTTCATACCACAATATATTGTAACGTCTCTTTGTATCCGGCGCAAGATATTTGTTTTAATATTTCCAAAAGAAACCCTTACGTCTTTAATAAAAATGATGCAGAGATTTCCTATTTTGCTCCGTACTCTTTGTAATAAGCATCGATGCGGGCTTTGATCTCATCATCGATATAAACCTTACCGTTGTAAGGTTTGTTGTAAAGATGTTCCACAACCTCGGCCATGGTCACGATGGCAGCTGTCTTGAAACCGTATTTTTCGGAGATCTCGGAAAGGGCACTCTTCTCTCCCTGTCCCCTCTCCATTCTGTCAACGCTTACCACAAGGCCGCAGACTTCAACATCGCCCTGTGCTTTGATGATGGGAAGGGTCTCTTCGATAGAGGTTCCCGCTGTGGTAACATCCTCGATGATGAGGACCTTGTTTCCGTCCTGAATGGGGCTTCCCAGAAGGATTCCCTTGTCGCCGTGATCCTTGACCTCTTTACGGTTGGAACAATATCCTATCTCCTTGCCGTATTCGGTGTAAATTGCAGTGGTTGCTGCTACCGTAAGAGGGATCCCTTTATATGCGGGTCCGAAAAGGATATTAAAATCAAGGCCGAAATTATCCTTTATGGCCTTGGCATAGTATCTGCCCAGCTTGTTTAACTGGGCTCCCGTACGGTAAAAGCCCGTGTTTACGAAGAAAGGGGTCTTTCTTCCGCTCTTGGTGACGAAATCTCCGAATTTAAGAACATTCGAGTCCACCATAAATTCAATGAATTCCTGTTTGTACTGTTCCACCTTTAACACTCCTTAAAAGATTGAATTTATATCAGCCTGCATGTCAAGAACTGCCTGACGTGCTGCATCCGCAAAGCCGGTCTCACCGAAACGTGAGTATTTTTCCTGCTTGTAAGCACCGATGATGCCGCGGGAAGAATTGACGATGGCACCGAGACCGTCCTCGTTAAAGAAGGGCTTAAGGTCCTTGGCGGTACCGCCCTGGGCTCCGTAGCCCGGAACCAGTATATAGCTCTTAGGCATTACCTTTCTTAAAGCCGCACCCATTTCGGGATAGGTGGCACCAACAACGGCTCCCACATAGCTGTAGGAATCTCCGCAAAGATCCTCTCCCCACTCTCTTACTTTGTCGGCCACAAGTTCGTACAGGGGCTTTCCGTCACAGATCCTGTCCTGGAACTCTCCGGAACTGGGATTGGAGGTCTTTACAAGCACGAAGATGCCTTTCTTTTCCGTACGGCAAACGTCGATGAAGGGTTTGATGCCGTCGGTTCCAAGGTAAGGATTAACGGTAACAAAATCCTCGTCAAAGCCCGTAAGCTTTGTTCCGTTCACGGTAACTCCGGAAAGATGTCCCACTGCATAGGCTTCACTGGTGGAACCTATATCGCCGCGCTTTATGTCTCCGATGACCACAAGACCTTTCTTTTTGCAATAATCCACAGTCTCTTTAAAGGCAATGAGTCCGGGAATGCCGAACTGCTCGTACATGGCGATCTGCGGCTTTACGGCAGGCACAAGATCGCACACCGCATCCACGAGGCCGGTATTGTATTCCATAATGGCATCGGCAACGGCATCCAGGGTATTGCCCTTCTCTTTAAAGTGTTTCTCCTTGATGAAATCAGGGATAAGTTTGAGAGTCGGATCGAGGCCCACAACAATGGGGGCGTTTTTCTTTTTGATCTCCGACACAAGTCTGTTGATCATCTTTTTCTCCTTCACATAGAAATATCAGGGATCCTTAACCGGTCCCCAATCACACAATTAAGGGGGCTGTCTTTAACAGCCCCCTTCAAAGTCTTATTTAGCAAGCGCTCCTGTGTAACTGTCCACAAACTTCTGTATGTTGGAAGCATTAACGTATTTCTTCGGCTCGCCCTTTTCGACTACCACAAGGGTGGGTGCCTGCATTATCTTATAGCGCTCTGCAAGTTCGGTATTTTCTTCCGCATCCACCGGTATGTATTCGATACCTTTGAGCATCTCCTTGGCAAGCTTGCAATTAGGGCAGGTCTTGGTGGTAAAGAGATATTTAACGCTCTCGGGCTGTTCAAAATCAACCTTCACATCATCACCCTCACCCGTGAGCTTGATCATGGTGCGGATGGGACGCTTAAGTGAAGAATTGGGAATGTCGTAAGTTACGCGGTTAACATACTCCTGAGCCTTACCGTCGTTCCAGTTCTGGACAGGTCTGTAGTATCCTGTGATACGGCTGTAAACCTCTGTAGGTTCGCCGCAGAAAGGACATGCTTTCTTCTCGCCCGCAAGGTATCCGTGATTGTGGCAGATACTGTAGGTGGGAGAAAGGGTGTAATAAGGCAGCCTGTAGTTGTTGGCGATGGTCTTTACGAGATTTGCCGCAGCCTTCCAGTCGGGAAGCTTCTCACCCAGGAATGCATGGAATACTGTTCCCGAGGTGTAAAGGGTCTGAAGCTCATCCTGAATGTCAAGAGCATCGAAAATATCTGCAGTGTAGTCAACGGGCAGATGAGAGGAATTGGTGTAATAAGGAGTATCTCCGGGCTTACCTGCGGTCTTGATTGCGGGCCACTTCTTCTTGTCGTTCTTGGCAAGACGATATGTGGTGCTCTCTGCGGGAGTAGCTTCAAGGTTGTAAAGATCTCCGTATTCCTGCTGGTAATCTGCCAGACGGTTACGCATGTGATTAAGGACTTCCTTGGTGAATTCCTGTGTCTTTACATCTGTCATGTCGGCCCTTAACCAGTTGGCATTGAGACCAACTTCGTTCATGCCGATAAGGCCGATGGTTGAGAAATGGTTGTCAAAGCTGCCGAGGTATCTCTTGGTGTAAGGGTAGAGACCCTCTTCCAAGAGCTTACTGATGACTCCGCGCTTGATCTTAAGGGATCTTGCCGCAATGTCCATGAGGCGGTTGAGTCTCTTGTAGAAGTCATCCTTGCTGGTGGAAAGATACGCGATCCTGGGCATGTTGATGGTAACAACACCTACGCTTCCGGTAGATTCGCCGGAACCGAAGAATCCGCCGGTCTTCTTGCGAAGTTCACGAAGGTCAAGTCTTAAACGGCAGCACATGGAGCGAACATCGGAGGGCTCCATGTCGGAATTAACGTAGTTTGAGAAATAAGGAGTTCCGTACTTGGCGGTCATTTCAAAGAGAAGCTTGTTGTTCTCTGTCTCAGACCAGTCAAAATCCTTGGTAATGGAATATGTGGGGATGGGATACTGGAATCCGCGTCCGTTGGCATCGCCTTCGATCATGGTCTCGATGAAGGCCTTGTTGATCATATCCATTTCCTTCTTGCAGTCCTTGTATTTGAAGTTCTGAGGCTGTCCGCCAACGATAGCGGGAAGCTCTGCAAGGTCTGCGGGAACGTTCCAGTCAAGTGTGATATTTGAGAAAGGAGCCTGAGTACCCCAGCGGCTGGGAGTGTTTACGCCGTAAATAAAGGCTTCGATGCACTTCTTTACTTCGGGATAATCAAGGTTGTCGATCTTTACGAAAGGAGCAAGGTAGGTATCAAAGGATGAGAAGGCCTGAGCGCCTGCCCATTCATTCTGCATGATACCGAGGAAGTTTACCATCTGGTTGCAAAGAACGGATAAGTGCCTTGCGGGTGCAGATGTGATCTTTCCGGGGATACCTCCGAGGCCCTCGGTGATGAGCTGCTTAAGGGACCAGCCTGCGCAGTATCCGGTAAGCATTGAAAGATCGTGAATATGGATATCGGCATTGCGGTGTGCCTCGGCGATCTCGTTGTCATAGATCTCGGAAAGCCAGTAGTTTGCGGTAACCGCGCCGGAGTTAGACAGGATAAGACCTCCAACGGAGTATGTTACTGTAGAGTTTTCTTTAACTCGCCAGTCTTCCACCTTAACGTAGCTGTTAACAACATCCTTGTAGTCAAGAATGGTGGACTTCATTACGCGCATCTTCTCGCGCTGCTTGCGGTAAAGGATATAAGCCTTGGCAACCTCGGTGTAGCCCGCGGTCTCAAGTACCTTTTCCACGCTGTCCTGGATGTCCTCAACATGAATGGCCCCGTCCTTGACCTTGGGCTGGAAATCTGCGGTCACCCTTAAAGCCAGCAGATCAATGATATCGTTGCTGTACTCCATTTCGGTAGCCACAAATGCCTTCATGATGGCATCGCTGATCCTTGTTAAGGTAAAATCAGAAGTTTCTCCGTTTCTCTTAATAACCTGATACATCTTTTGTAATCTCCTCCCGGTTTTTATACCCCTGGTGTACGGAAGTTTACATAACAACCACCCGGCCCGTACAAATTAAGTATACAGGAGAAGAAATCAAAAGTCAATGCAAAAACACAATATATCTTAAGAAAAACTTTATGTTAACACAAGATATAGTATTTTTATTTATTCCTTACCGTTCCAGCAATAGGTGCAAAGCTTGCATTTATCGATACCTACGGCATCCAGCATATCATCAAGACGGTTAAATCTCAGGGTTGTGAAATTTAATTCTTTTCTGATCTCTTCCACCATGGTCTCGTACTTTTCGCTCTCGGGGTCCGCATATTCGTCCAGCACTTCCTGAGTTACGTTACCCTGTTCGAGTCTGTCGATGACCCTTCTGGTTATAAGATCCATTTCCGATGAAGATCTGGAGAAATTCAGGTATTTGCAGCCGTAAAGGAGGGGCGGGCAGGCAGGTCTGATGTGGACCTCTTTGGCGCCGCTCTGATAAAGGAATTCCGTGGTCTCTCTTAACTGTGTTCCCCTGACTATGGAATCGTCTATAAGGAGCAGTTTCTTGTCTTTGATAAGGTCTTCCACCGCCAGAAGTTTCATCTTGGCGATGAGATTTCTCTGGCTCTGCATGGTAGGCATAAAGGATCTGGGCCAGGTAGGTGTATATTTGATGAAAGGTCTGGAAAAAGGAACCTTTGAGGCATTGGCATAGCCTATTGCGTGAGCAAGTCCTGAATCGGGCACACCGGCCACCACATCCGGGGTAACATTGTCACGGCCCGCCATCTTCTCTCCGCAGACATAACGCATCCTCTCAACGCTGATGCCCTCGTAGGAACTGGAAGGATATCCGTAGTAGATCCACAGGAAGGTACAGATCTTCATGTCCTTGCCGGGATTTACAAGCGTAACACAGTTATCCGCGGTGATAACGTCTATCTCTCCGGGGCCAAGCTCTTTATAGTCTGTGTAGCCAAGATTCTTATATGCGAAATTTTCAAAAGAAGCACAGTAAGCATCCGCCTTTTTGCCGATGACCACGGGAGTGCGCCCCAGGCGGTCTCTTGCGCAGTATATTCCCTTGGGAGTCATAAGAAGAAGGGACAGGGATCCGTCTATCTTTTCAAGAGCGTATTTAATGCCCTCCACCAGATTTTCTTTTTCATTGATAAGGGCAGCCACAAGCTCGGTGGAGTTGATGTCCCCGCCGCTCATCTCAAGGAAATGGGAATGACCGTTGTCAAACACAAGCTTTGTCAGTTCTTCAACATTGTTTATCTTACTTACGGTGGTGATTGAATAGGTGCCGTGATGGCTTCGAACAAGAAGAGGCTGGGGCTCATAGTCGGAGATACAGCCGATGCCCAGATTTCCGTGCATTACCTGCACTTCTTTGTCAAACTTGGTACGAAAAGGAGAATTTTCAATGCTGTGGATTGCTCTGTTAAAGCCCTCCTTGGCACTGTAGACGCTCATGCCGCCGCGCCTTGTACCTAAGTGCGAGTGATAATCGATACCGAAAAACAAATCAAATACACAATCCTCTTTGGATGCTACTCCGAAAAATCCGCCCATGGTTATCTCCTTGTATTCAGATGTTTATGCAAAAAGAAACCTTCGTTTCCTTTGCTTTCTATATAAAAAATTAACACAAAAAATTTTTGCGGTCTATGAAAAAAAGTCATCAAAAAGAAAAACCTCTGATGAAAATTACTGTGCGTTATGCTAAAATATCAGACATGAGAAGCAAATACATCAAGGGTATAATTTCATTGACGGCGGCGCTCTTTCTTGTGCCCGGCTGCGGCAAAGTCTCCACCATGTACTACGATGCGGGGCTTGCCTATCTTGAGAACAGACAGTTCCCCGAGGCCGAAGAGAACCTGCGCATTTCTCTGGACAGCGAAGCCAAGACCAAGGAATGCTACAGGCTCTACGGCATTGCCTGCCTGTCAAACGGCAAATACAGTGAAGCCGTCGATGCCTTTATCGATGCTCTTCACACCAATAACGGAAGCATTCGTGAGATCGATTACGATATAAACTATTATCTGGGCCTTGCTTACGAAAAACTGGAGCAGTATTCCGATGCGGCCGATGTTTACTCCGCCATCATCGCGGTGCGTCCCGGAGAGACCGAAAGCTACTACAGGCGTGCCGTCTGCAATCTCCACCTTGGCAAGCTCAGCGAAGCGGACACGGATTTCCTTGTGGTCACCGGCAAAAATCCCTCAGATATAGACAAGTACCTTCAGATCTTTTTTGCCATAGGCGATGCGGGCTACAAGACCGAAGCCGAGAGCTACTTAAAGGCTCTGCTTGGGAGCGACCGCAAGATCTCGGACTTTGATATCGGACGTATCTATTACTATCTCGGTGACTATTCCAATGCCCGTGTCTATTTGGAAAAAGCAAAGGATTTCTCCAACGCCGACACTTATCTCATGCTGGGCAAGACCTACGAAGCCATCGGAGATCTTAACTACGCCGGAAGTCTTTACAGTGAGTATCTGAATGCCAAGGGCAACAACGCTGCGGTATACAATCAGCTGGGAGTCTGCAGGACCTCCGCCGGAGACTATGAAGGAGCACTTACCGCCTTCTCCTTAGGCTTAAATCTCGGCGATTCCGAGTGGACCGGAAGCCTTATGTTCAACGAAGCCGTCACCTATGAGTACCTTCTGGACTTCGATACGGCATATGATAAGATGACCGAATACCTGAAAAAATACCCCAAGGACGAAGCTGCTCTCCATGAGCTCACCTTCCTTGAGACAAGAAGATCCGGGGAAACCGAGACCCCTCAGGCCCAGTGATCCCGTTTTGGTCTGCAATACATATTTCCGCATAAAAAATCCTTCGGCATGACACCGAAGGATTTCTTTTTATATTCTGTTCACTCCCGTCTTAACGGCAGCTTCTCTTACTGCCTTGGCAACGGTCTTGCCCACTCTCTCATCGAAAGCATTGGGAATGATGTATTCGGGATTCAGTTCCTCGTCGGAAACAAGTCCGGCAATGGCGTAAGCAGCCGCAACCTTCATCTCATCGTTGATATCACGGGCTCTCACATCCAAAGCACCTCTGAAGATACCGGGGAATGCAAGCACGTTGTTTATCTGGTTGGGATAGTCGCTGCGCCCGGTTCCCACTACAGCGGCTCCGCCTGCCCTGGCTTCGTCGGGAGTGATCTCGGGAACGGGATTTGCCATAGGGAAAAGAATGGGATCCTTGGCCATGGTGGCAACCATTTCCTTGGTAACGGTTCCGGGAGCGGATACACCGATGAATACGTCGGCTCCCTTGATAACCTCGGCAAGAGTACCCTTTTCTTTGTTGATATTTGTGATCTTGGCCATCTCGATCTTCTCTTCGTTGAGGCCTTCCCTGCCCTCATAAATGGCACCCTTACGATCGCACATGATGACATTCTTAAGTCCCATGCTTATAAGGAGCTTGATGATGGCAATACCTGCAGCTCCCGCGCCGCTGGTAACGACTTTGATCTCATGGATGTCCTTCTTTACTATCTTAAGGGCATTGATCATGGCTGCGAGCACAACAACCGCAGTACCGTGCTGGTCATCGTGGAAAATGGGGATATCGCAGCACTCTTTTAAACGTCTCTCGATCTCAAAACATCTGGGAGCGGAAATGTCCTCCAGGTTAACTCCGCCGAAGCTTCCTGCAAGGAGCTTAACGGTATTGACGATCTCATCCACATCCTTGGATCTGATGCAAAGAGGGAATGCATCCACGCCTCCGAAGGTCTTGAACAGTGCACACTTGCCTTCCATTACGGGCATGCCGGCTTCGGGTCCGATATCACCGAGACCCAGAACGGCAGTACCGTCCGTGATGACTGCCACAAGATTATGACGTCTTGTATATTTGTAGGAAAGATCCACATCCTTCTGGATCTCAAGACAGGGCTCCGCAACGCCGGGTGTATAGGCTACGGAAAGCTCCTCCTTATTTGATACGGGGGCTCTTGAGATGACTTCGATCTTTCCTGCCCATTCTTCGTGCTGTTTTAATGCAAATTCTTTCTTGTCCATTTTCCCTGCGGGACCTTATGTCCCCATCCTTTGCTTTAATATTTTCGTCGGCCCCTTTATTCAAGGACCGCTGCGATCTCCTCAAGGTAATCCGTAATGGGAAGATGCTGAGGGCAGGCTCCCTCGCACTGCATGCATTTGATGCAGTCGGAAGCTTTGCCGCAGCCCGCTACGGCTTCATCGTACATGGCTTTGCTCTTGGCGGAATTCTTGAATACAAGTTCCTCGTTCCTTGCCGTGAAAATGGAAGGGATCGGGATCTGCATGGGACATCCGTCGGTACAGTATCTGCAGCCCGTACATTTGATATAATCAAGGTTCTGAAGAGCAAACTGCGCTCTTCTGACAGTAGCCTGTTCGCTTTCGGACAAAGGCTTGAAATCTCTCATGTAAGAAAGATTGTCTTCCATCTGCTCGATATTGGACATGCCGGAGAGCACCGTGATGATGCCGTCAAGGGATGCCACGTATCTGATGGCCCAGGATGCAAAAGAAGCCTCGGGATTTGCCTCTTTAAGGATCTTTTGAACCTCGGGTATGGGATTTGCCAGCGCACCGCCCTTTACAGGCTCCATAACGGTTATGGATTTGCCGTGCTTCCTTGCGATCTCATAGCAGGCACGGGATGCCACATTGTCGCTCTCCCAGTCCGCATAGTTGATCTGAAGCTGTATAAAATCGACTTCGGGATGCTCAGTTAAGAGTTTATCCAGAGTCTCGGGCGAATCGTGGAAGGAGAAACCGAAATGCTTTACAAGGCCTTCTTTCTTTTTCTCTTTGACAAAATCCCAGATGCCGTATGCATCGTACTTGGGCATGTTGCCCTGTCCGAGAGCATGGAGCAGATAATAGTCAAAGTATCCGCAGCCCAGTCTCTTTAAGCTGATCTCAAACTGTTTCTTGGCGGAAGCCTCGTCTGCTGCCGCACCGGCATTAAGCTTGGTGCAGACGGTATATTTATCCCTGGGATAGCGCTTTACCAGTGCTTCGCAGGTTGCTTCCTCGGATTTGCCGCCGTCATAGACATAGGCGGTGTCAAAATAAGTACCGCCCGCCTCGATGAAAAGATCCACCATCTTCTTGGTGGTCTCAACATCGATCTGACCGTCTGCCAGTTTAGGCAGTCTCATCATACCGAAACCGAGTTTGAATACATCCTTACCAAAATAATCCGACATAAGAATTCCCCCGTTCTTTAATGGTGCTACAGTTCAACACCGTTCTTCTTTAACAGTTCCCTTGCGGATTCCACCGAATCCACTCCCGTCTTGTTCTTTATCGGTGCAAATTCCCTTTCTCTCACTACTTCGAAGGGCAGACAGTTCTCGGAAAGATGTATCATATCAAGAACAAGCTGCTCGAATTTGTAGCCGTTTGGTTCTTCAGGTTCCACGAAGTTTCCCTTGTCATCAAGATAAGGGATCTTCTTCTTTACCACATGGTAGGGAAGCTTCTCGTTAACGATCTTCTCTACGGAAGAAACCTTAAACAGATAGTTCAGTATCACACCGAAATTGTATACCCGTTCGCCCTTCTCGTCCTTTTCATCGCGCATGGCATCCGTAAGCTCATAGTACTCAACGATGGAAGGATGTCCGTCCTCAAGACACATAACGCCGACTCTCTCATCGGGAGTGTTCTTACGGACAACCTTGGCTCCCACTTCCTTGCCCTCGACTATGGTGGCACCCACAAAAGCAGGATCGCAGATACGCTGGAGCACGTTGTCCACCGCAAAGACGTTAAGCCATTCTATTCCGTTTGCTTTGACCTTGTCAATAACTCCGGACTTTATGAGTGACAAAAACCATCCGCCGTTACCGTTTGGTGATGTGGCAACCTTACCCTTGTGTTCCAGAAGCACCTTGCCCGCAGAGTCGCAGCAGGGAGCCATCTCCTGCTTAAAGAAAGTGACATACTCTTCGGGATAGTTAAAGTAATCCTTCTCCTTAAAGAAACGCTTCGTGTCCTCATCGTTGAGTTCACTTGTCATAACAAAAAGGTGGATATAGGTCCCCGTTTCCTTCACCACATCAAGGATATTGTTGATGATACACTCAAAGATATACAGTTCCCTGGTGATGCCGATATTGTAGACACCCTTGGGCGCATTGCTCCCGAGTCTGGTACCCATGCCCCCTGCAAGAAGGATTGCTCCTACCTTGCCCTCTTTCAGGGCATCGAGTCCCGCTCTTTTGTATTCATCGCGGCGGGCCTGTATAGCAGGCAGTTCAAGGGCAGACAGGGGAGTGATCTTCCCTCTGGTCTCTTCACCGCTGTGCTTTTTGGAAAAAGCAGCCAATACGTCAAAATCAAGAGCTTCAATCTGCTTTAAAAGTTCCTGCCTTTCCTCTTCGGACAGTTCGTCGAAATATTTAAGCAGCTGCTCCTGATGGTATTTTACAAGTTTTTCTCTTGCATCCATGTTCCGGCCTAAACTCCCTCATAGTGATCGTAATGTATGGACGTGGCAAGTTTCTTTGCGGCTTCTTTGCCGGAAAGGACCTCGACTATCTTTAATGCAAAATCCACTGCTGTTCCCGCTGAACGGCCGGTGATTATCTGACCGTCCCGCTCTACGGCTTTGCCGGTGCATTCGGCACCCTTACACTCTCCCTCAAAGCCCGGGAAACAGGTTACCTTCTTGCCTTCAAGCAATCCTGCTCTTCCCAGTATGGAGGGTGAAGCGCAGATGGCTGCCACGTACTTGCCTTCCTTGGGAAAGCGCTTAACATATTTCATAAGAGAATCGCACTTTTCAAGATTGGGATGTCCGGGACCTCCGGGAAGCACCAGACAATCGTAACTGGAAATACTTACCTCACTGATGATTAGATCCGTTTTGATCTCCACACCGTGAGAACCCCTTACATGATGGGTGGGACTTACCGACACCGTCTCCGTATCAAGATCCGCGCGCCTTAACAGGTCCACCACAGTCAAAGCTTCGATCTCCTCGAAACGTTCCCCGAAAAAAACACCTACTCTCATAATCTTTGTAACCTCCTTGTGAGTTCCCCAACACACTTTGGCGTTTGCTTTAAAGAAAGGAACCCCTTTCTTTCTCCTGTAAATTATACAAAAATTGCGAAGATAAATCCACCTGTGATATACTTTTTAATAATAATTTAAAATTCGCTGTGTCGGATCTTTTGAGGTATAAACATGGAGATCGAAAGAAAATATCTTGTAAAATGCGATGAAAACGAGCTTAAGAAATACAGTTTTATCGACCTGGAACAGGGGTATCTTTCAACGAACCCCGTCATAAGGGTGAGAAAAGCCGGTGATGAATATTACCTCACCTACAAGGGTGCCGGCCTGATGGCAAGGGAAGAATACAATCTTCCTCTGACCGGGGAAAGTTATGACAGTCTCATAAAAAAATGTGACGGTGTTGTTATTCGCAAGCGCCGTCACATAATTCCATATGATAAATATACCATCGAACTCGATGTTTTCGATAAACCCTTCGCTCCCCTTGTCATGGCGGAGGTGGAATTTGAGACCCTTGAAGAAGCAAAGGCCTTCAAAGCTCCCGACTGGTTCGTCAAAGAAGTTACCGAAGACAGACGGTATCACAATTCCAATATGTCTGAAGGAAACATCCCTCCCGCACTTTAATTTCTATCTTCCGTAAACCGTCTTAAAGTGTTTGAGTTTGTGAGCAAGTTCTTTGGTAAGTTCTCCGCCGTCCATGTGCCAGTCCCAGTTTCCTCCCAGGACGGAAGGCACGTTGATCCTTGCGGAGTTGTCCAGATTCAACCAATCCTGAAGCGGTATTATGCAGGTGTCGCACACCGAAGCATATGCCGCTCTTATTATTGTCTCGGAAATATTTTCTTCCGTAACGTTACCGAAGTATTCTTCAAGATACTTAACGGTGTGCTTTTCTTCCTTGAGGCATCTT
This sequence comes from Lachnospiraceae bacterium, assembly GCA_016280465.1. Classification (GTDB taxonomy): domain Bacteria; phylum Bacillota; class Clostridia; order Lachnospirales; family Lachnospiraceae; genus UBA1258. The sequence goes on from JAEEGT010000092.1 coordinate 15,268, forward strand.
TGATACCAGCCAAGGGTGGTCTCATTGTCATGGGTACCGGTGTAGATCACCGCATTGGAGGAAAGATTGTGAGGAAGATATTCGCTTGAGGGATCTCCTCCGAAGGCAAAAAGCAAAACCTTCATGCTGGGATATCCTGTCTTCTTTACAAGGTCCCTTACGCTGTCGGTCAAAAATCCCAGGTCTTCGGCAATAACCGAAACATCACCCAGTTTCTTTTTGATCACATCGAAAATATCGTAACCGGGTCCCTTTCTCCACTGACCGAACTCTGCGGTCTTGTCTCCGAAAGGAATGGCATAATATTCGTCAAAGCCCCTGAAGTGGTCGATCCTTACCACGTCATAAAGCTTAAAGCAGTATTCGATACGCTTAAGCCACCAGTCATAACCGGTTTCTTTGTGATAATCCCAGCGATACAAAGGATTGCCCCAAAGCTGTCCCGTAACCGCAAAAGCATCGGGAGGGCATCCCGCAACGGCGTTGGGAACATTGTCCTTATCAAGATCGAACAGTTCCGGATTTGCCCACACGTCCGAAGAATCATAGGCCACATAAATGGGGATATCGCCGATGATCTTTACGTTCTTTCCGTTGGCATGGGCCTTTAAGCTGCCCCACTGACGGGCAAAGTAAAATTGCTGGAATTTGTAAAAGTCCGCTTCTTTGGCAAACTTTTCACGGTATCTTTCCAGCGTCTCAGGCTTGCGGACTCTGATATCATAGTCCCACTCGCTCCAGGATCTTCCGCCGAAGGAGTCCTTAATGGCCATGAAAAGAGCATAATCGTTGAGCCAGAACCCGTTCTTTTCGCAGAAATCCCTGTATTCCCCGTTATTATTGAGATCGCTCCGATCAAATGCAAGGGATAAAAGCTTGAACCTTGCTTTGTACAGAGCCTCGTAATCGATGGGGCCGTGAGCAGCGGTGGCATACTGCATGCACTCTTCCTCGGTCACAAGACCTTCCTTCACGAACTCAGCCACGTCGATGTAGTAGGGGTTTCCCGCAAAGGTTGAGAAGGACTGATAGGGAGAATCACCGTATCCGGTAGGTCCGAGAGGCAGGATCTGCCAGTAGTTCTGACCAGCGGAATGCAAAAAATCCACAAAATCATAAGCTTCTTTGGAGAAGCATCCTATACCGTACTTTGACGGCAGTGAAAATACCGGAAGTAATACACCGCATGTTCTCATCTGTAATCCCCCTATGGACGACTAATCCATTTTGCGCAACTTCCAAATGTCTCTGCAGTACTCTTCGATGGTACGGTCGGAGGAGAAGAAACCGGCCTTGGCAATGTTTGTGAGCATCATGCGTTTCCACTTGGAACGGTTTTCGTAGTCTTTGAAGACTCTGTCCTTGACCTGAATGTATTCTTCAAGATC
>JAEEGT010000093.1 GCA_016280465.1 Lachnospiraceae bacterium
GATCGGCATTCATGCCGCAACCGTTGCCAACTGGGTGGACGTGGCCGACTGCCCCATGACCGTGGGCGAATACTTAAAGGTTCCCACCTATGAGGACGTGGTTTCCGAGGAAATGGCAGGCCTTACTCCCGCCGAACTGGAGGCATATCTTGCTTCAAAGCAGTTTGCGGGAACAAAGAACCAGTGGGGCTCCATAGTTTACGATGCGGTAAACCAGAACTCGAATCTGCTGGCATTTAAGGCCGTTACGGACCGGACCAATCTCTATATCCACGCAGACGCAAAGCTTTTAAGCAATAACTTCTGTGTCTATATTGAAACGGATTCAGCCACTTACGAACTTAAAGCAAACGGAAATCTTTACAGGACCAAGGACGGAAGAAAGATCGATACCGGTACTCCGGTAAAGAACTATTACAAGGCTGACAGCGGTTTTGAGATCGTGATCCCCACAGAACTTTTGGAAGGCGGTACAGATCTTTACAGGGTACGTCTTGAAGAAGGCAGGGAAGTCCTTCCCGATGCCGACGAAAACGCTCCCGATGTACCCGTATTTCTTGAAGTTACCGCTCCCATCGCGGAGGCAGCTCCCGTCATAACTCTTGACGGTAACGATGCCGACTGGAAAGGTCTTGCTCCCATCGGCAAAGGCGAAGGAAGTCTCGGAGATCTCTATGCTTTCAGAGACAATGATGCTCTTTATGTAATGACCTACATTAAGGGTGTAAAGGATCCTTCCTCCGATGCGGCATATACCACCAGCCTGTTTATCGGCTGCGACAATGACGATTCCACGGGTTTTGTTCACAGCGGCTATGCAAGTCACAATACCGGCGATGTGCTTATTCAGGACTGGCATTCCTTCGGTGAAGAAAGAAACCTTGAGATATTCTATGCCAAAGACCCCGTTATCCTTGAATGGAACATGAAGAAACAGTACGTGGAAGGATATGAGAAGGTCTTTGCGAAGACAAGCCGGAAGGGTGTTTACTGTGCGGAATACAAGGTTCCCTTTGCCACACTTGCCGAGTTTACCGAAGCGGTTGGTGATGACCTTTATGTCTGCATCGACCGTAACGACGTACAGACCGACGAAGCAACCTATGAGCGTCTGACCCCCGAGGGCTTTACACCCGCAAGGGATACGGAAGCGGGTTCTTTTGCCAAAGTTCCCAAATACAACATTACCTTTGACATTACTGCCGAGGATTTTGACTTCGGTGACTGGAACGGTGTGTGCAACACCGCAAAGCATGAAAATCATGTAAACCTGGTGGGAATAAAGTCAGAAGAGCGTCTCTACACCATGCTCACCGGAAACGGAGATCTGTCTACCGTTAACCGCTACTATATTTCCACAGGTAACGAAGGCTTTAAATTTGACGATCGCGAGAACGTTTATTACATCGTCGACAAGGGCATGCTCTATGCCGTGACCGGTAACGATACCCTTTCTGAGGACGGAAAGAGCATTTACATGTACTATGAGTCCGACGCGGTACTTATGCAGCTTTACCTTTCCGACATCGGAGATCCTTCTTCAGTCAGGATAGCGGTCAACGCCAATGAGGGCGAGTACGTTCTTCCTCAGGATGGTTACCTTACCGTAGGCAAGACCATAGAGGAAAACAGGGAAGAAGGTCTTTTCTATCCCAGGGCAGCTTATGATTTCCACAATAACCCTTACAAGGGCTGGGTCGGCTGGGCCGATACCTACGAAGGGGATGTGGACTCCGTTCTTGCGGAACACAACCTTATCTACGTGGATATCAAGTGGAGCGAACTGGAGCCGGAAAAAGGAAAATATGCCTTTGACGCCATAGAAGAGCAGTATCAGTTCAAAAAATGGCAAAAGCAGGGCTGCCGCATGGTATTCCGTTTCGTAATGGACAACCCCAATGTGGTAAACGGAGATCCCGATATCAAGAGAATGGATATCCCCCAGTGGCTCTATGACGAGCTTGAGGCGGAAAATGCCGAAGGTGAGGGCCCCGGAACCTGGTATCTGGGAGAGACCATCAGAAGCCTTCTCGGAGGCTGCGGATTCTCACCCAACTACAAGAGTCCCAAACTCCTTGAGTATCATAATAACGCAATAAAGGCTTTTGCTGAGCGCTACGACGATCCTTCCATAACGGCATACGTTGAGGTGGGAAGTCTCGGACACTGGGCAGAGTTTCATACCTGGCCCACCGGAACCGGTGAATTCCCGGATCCCGAGCTTGCCCAGAAGTACATGCAGGCCTATGTGGATGCATTCCACAATGTTAAAGTCGGTATAAGAAAGCCCTACGCAGTTGCCGCACAGAACAACTGGGGCCTTTACAACGATATATTCGGTGTCACCAGTGACGGCGGAACACCTACCTTCCTTGAGTGGGCGGCAAGCGGAAATACGGATATGCCCGGTTCCACGGAAGAGGATATAGCTGCAAGTGCCATGCCCGACTGGTGGAAGCTTAACTACTCCGGCGGTGAATTTGCCAACGGTGATTTCCGCACAAACGCTCTGAACGAAAATATGTGTGCGGTTTTAAAGCAGATCCGCGACAGCCATACTACCTGGCTGGGACCCTGCTCCGCCTGTGACTTCAAGATCGGTGATCCGGAGTATGAAAAGTTTGAATACAACATAGAGACACTTTTCTCCAACATGGGCTACAACTACGGAATCTACAGCATTTCAAAGCCCGAGAGACTGGTGCCCGGCGAAAGCACGGCCTTAAGCGTGACCTGGAACAATTCAGGTGTGGCTCCCATATATTACAACTGTCCGGTCGCTTTTATCCTTAAGGATGCGGGAGGAAATGCGGTATACGAAGAGACCCAGGATTTTGACACCACCGCATGGCTTCCCGGAAGAAGCACGGTAAACGCAAACCTTAACGTTCCCGCAGATCTTGCGGAAGGTGAATACACCCTTTCCGTTAAGATGACCACCGCAGATGCAAGAAAAGACATCATATATCTTGCAATGGAAGGTGGAAAGGCCGACGGTTCCTACGACATTTACACCATAACCGTTTCCAAGAAATCCGAAGAACCCGCAGATACCGCTTCGGAAAGCACAAAAGAACCTGAAAACAAAGAAGAAAAGAACATAACATCGGCTCCCGCTGCCGCTGAGCCCGCGGTTAAGACGACCGGTTCCGTTATTTACTGGATCATCGGCGGTGCAGTGGTTATCGTAGGCATTATCATCGTGGTCGCCGTTACGAAGAAAAGAGGATAACAATGAAACTTGCATTGATAGGTGCAGGACAAAGAGGAATGATATATGCACAGTACGCCTCCGAAAAGGGCGGTGCCGAAATAGCTTCGGTGGTGGATATCAATCCCGAAAAACTTAAGATCGCCTGTGAGAAATTCTCTGTTCCCACGGAAATGGCTTTTTCCGATGCCGAAGAGTTTTTCAAAAAGGGTAAGATCGCCGATGCGCTGATCATCTCCACAATGGACCGGGATCACTACAGACAGGCCATGGCAGCCATCGATCTTGGCTACGATATCCTGCTGGAGAAGCCCATATCCCCCAATGTAAGGGAATGTATCGAGATCAGGGACAAGGCCAAGGAAAAGGGCGTTAATATCGTGGTATGCCACGTGCTTCGCTACACCCGTTTCTTCTCGGCCATAAAACAGGTCATCGACTCGGGAGAATTGGGGCGTGTCATTACGATCCAGCACGCGGAAAATGTGGGAAACTTCCACATGGCACATTCATTTGTCCGCGGAAACTGGCGTAATTCCGACACATCCAGCCCCATAATCATGCAGAAATCCTGTCATGATCTGGATA
>JAEEGT010000094.1 GCA_016280465.1 Lachnospiraceae bacterium
AGGATATTGCAATCTTAAGATGGTTGCAGACTGGAAGTTGGAATTCATGGCTTTAGAGATCTTTCGTACGGTCTGGAAAGAAAAAAGAGATGCAATTTACGAAGCTTGTGATATAATAAAAGCATGTTACAGGAACGTCGAGCAGGCTGAAGTAAAAGCGGAAGCTCTCGATCAGAAACTGTTAAAGGTTCAGTCCAAGATCAGAAATCTTCGGGATATGCGCATGGAGGGTGACATAGACCCCGATGACTTCCATGATCGGATGAAAAAGCTTATCGATGAAGAAAATGGCCTTCGCCTTGAGATCAACAATCTGACTCAGTTTTTGGCGAAAAAGGAACCTGAGGCCGGTCCCGATATGGATGCAATAAAGGCATCCCTTGAGCGCATCACAGATTTCAGCGAGGGAGATATCGATCGGGAATTGATCGATGTGTTTGTCCCTAGGATCATAGCGAGAGAGGATGGAAGTTTTATATGGTATCTGAACCTCTCCGGTAAGAGTCTGGCTGAGATATCCGCAATCGTAGAGGGACGCAAGAATAAGGCTACTGTTTCGCTGACTGATATTATGGAGCAAGAAAATTTTTTCGTCTGAGCGACCTCAGGAAGGTCGCAGACGATTCTTTTTCGGCCAAGGAATCCAAGACACGTGCTAAATTGCACAGGCAGCTATCGCCAATAGGTAGGACTTTTAAAAATCCACTTCTCTCTAACCCTTGATTTACCGAGGGTTAAGGCATGGGCAAAGGCCCGGGGAAAGCGGGTTTATCGGAGAAATTTCTCTGACCTGAAAGTGGATGTATTCATCTTTTAGAGTTTATGAAGACCTTCATTACAGAAATGTAGTGAAGGTCTTTTTTTTGCTAGTGCGGGGTTGGTATAATTCACATGGATTTCACAAATTACCCATTTGTCGGACACATTTCGAAGTTAGTATAGGACCATGCAACAAAGGACACGAAACCTCTGAAAGGAGTTTAAAGCATGAGAATAAAAAACAAGAGAATAATGGCGATAGTAATAGCAACAACAATTATGAGCATGACACTTGGAGCTTGTGGAAGCACTACTACGGAAACGACCACATCGACAGAGACTGTTTCTGTTGAAGTAACCCAGAGTGAAGATGCAACCAATTCGGAAAAGCCCGATGGTGAGCCTCCGACAGGCGAGAAACCTGACGGAGAGCCCCCGAAAGGAGGACAAGGCGGTCCCGGCGGAATGCCCGGCGGCGGCCCCGGCGGAAGCAGTTCTGCCGACATAGATTATACAGCAGCAAAAGAAGTTACTTCGGCTGAAACCATAAGCGGAGAAACAATCTCAAGTACAACTTCAGATGAGAACGCGCTCCTTATTTCTACATCAGAGAATGTTACCGTTTCAAATGTTACCGTAACCAAGAGCGGCGACTCTGACGGCGGAGATAACTGTAACTTCTACGGACTGAACGCAACCATCCTTGTTAAGGACGGTTCGACTACTACAATTACAGGTGCAACCATCATTTCCGACGCGGAAGGCGCAAACGGTGTCTTCTCATACGGAGGAAACGGCGGGCAGAACGGCGCCGCAGGTGACGGAACCACAGTCATCATTAAGGATTCAACAATTGTAACAACCGGCAACGGCTCCGGCGGTATCATGACCACGGGTGGCGGTAAGACTAATGCATATAACCTTGACATAACTACAAGCGGCAGATCCTCGGCGGCCATCAGAACAGACCGAGGCGGTGGAACAGTATACGTTGACGGTGGTACTTATGTGACCAACGGCCTTGGTTCTCCCGCAATATATTCGACAGCTGAAATTACCGTAGAGAATGCAACGCTTAAATCCAATCTTTCGGAAGGCGTCTGCATAGAAGGAAAGAACTCCATCACCCTTACCAACTGTGATATGACTGCCAACAATACGCAGTGCAACGGTAACGCAACATTTTACGATACCATCATGATTTACCAGTCCATGAGCGGCGATGCGGACAGCGGAACATCTGCTTTCTCCATGACAGGCGGATCCCTTACCAGCCTTAACGGACACATGTTCCACGTGACCAATACCAATGCGGTTATTACGCTCGAAGGCGTTAAGCTGGTCAATAAAGACAGCGAAGGAATCCTTCTTTCCGTATGCGACGACGGCTGGAGCGGAGCTGATAATAAGGCTACCCTTAACCTCGTAGGACAGACTGCGGAAGGCACCATCCTTGTAGGCGATAACTCTTACTTGACAATGAACATCACCGGCGGTTCCACATTTACCGGATGCTTCTCAGGCGAGATTACCAATGCCAAAGGCACAACAGTTTCAAGTTCCATCGGCACCGTATCGGTAACCCTTGAAAGCGGCAGCACCTGGAACCTTACCGGTGACTGCTACATCACAGAGTTTAGCGGCGATGCAAGCAGTATCGTTTCTAACGGATACACCGTTTACGTGAACGGAACGGCCCTTACGGGTATAAAGTAAATAGTTTAAAAAGTGGGACTCATCGGACGATGGGTCCTTTCTATGCCTGAAAAGGGGCTAAGTTACGTTTTACTTACGTTATGCTTACGTTCCACTTACGTTTTGTCTATTTTCAAGTGAAAAAAGGTGTGATAATATTATAATCAGCAAAGCAGTAGGACATCAGAAATGAGCCTGCTGCTTTTCTTATGTCAGATCTTTCGCAGGGCACTCCTGTAAAGCCCACTCCTGTAGCGAGAGAGACAGACATATAAATATCGATAGTATTGGCGAATGCCTTGCTATATCAACTGGCCTCGGTCTTACGGCGTACGACGTAAGATACGGGGCTTTTATTATGCCCTTTTTTAGGGCTTCACAACAGAATACGGAGGAAAAACTATGGATTTTGAAGAATTCAGAGAGAAGCTCAAGGAAGATCTCGCAGAACGCCTCTTTGACAGAACCGGCGATGATTTTGAGATCACTTCCAGCAGCGTGACTAAGTTGCAGAATGCCGGATACGAAGGCATTTCTGTAAGAAAGGAAGGCGAGGCTGTCGGCATCAATCTGGATGTCGCGGACTTCTATCAGTGTATGGTGGAAGGTAACGTCGATTACGACACTGTACTTAATAAGGTTACC
>JAEEGT010000095.1 GCA_016280465.1 Lachnospiraceae bacterium
AGAAAAAGCACACCGGATTAAAATAACGAAACTTAAAATAACCCTTTTCTTTGTCTATAATCCTGTTAAAGGTCGATGATATCGACGGGAAGGAAGACAATGAAAAAGGGTTATTTTTATGCATTGCTTTTTACTTTGATCCTGACCGCAGGCTGCGGCAGCAAAGATGATAAAAAGGAGAGTGAAGACATGAACAAAGCCCCTTTGACAGATGTTTTGGAAGAAAACGTTCCCATACCCGAGGGCTATACTCTTTTCTGGCACGATGAGTTTAACGGAGACAAGCTGGACACATCCGTGTGGTCCAAGGAGATCCACAAGCCCGGCTTTGTCAATCATGAACTTCAGGAATATACTGTCTCCCCCGATAATATATTTGTTAAAGACGGCTGTCTTACCATTAAAGCCATCAAGACAGTAGATGAAAACGGCAAGGTGCATTACACCTCCGGAAGACTTAACACCAATTATTCCATGATGTTTACCTACGGTAAAGTCGTGGTGGGAGCCAAGGTCCCCAAAGGCCGCGGACTCTGGCCTGCAGCCTGGATGATGCCCTGCTCCAATACAAACTACGGACAGTGGCCTCTGGGCGGGGAAATTGACATAATGGAGGTTATCGGAAGCGACACGACCACCGCTTACTCCACCATCCATTACGGCCTTCCCCACGAACAGCAGCAGGGGATAAAAAGAACGGCAGCCTGCGAACCCGATTACAGCGAAGCTTTTCACGAGTTTTCCGTTGAATGGGAGCCCGGTGAGATCCGATTCTATATCGACGGGACTCATATTTGTACTGCAAATGAGTGGTTTACAAAGAATTACAATCAGGTTCCCGCGGCTTTTCCCGCACCCTTTGACAAAGACTTTCACATGATCCTCAATCTGGCTGTGGGCGGCGACTGGCCCGGAAGCCCCGATGAGAGCACAGACTTTGACAAAGCGGAATATCTGGTGGACTACGTAAGGGTCTATCAGAAAAAAGAACAATAATTTCATTCGATAGTTACCCTCCTCAATACCCCCGGACATCGCAAGGTGCCCGGGGGATCTGTTTTGCGAGGGCAATATGGTGAAATTGTCCGAATTTGTAGAAGAAAATTGACCCGTTTGGGAGCGAGATTGTATGCAAGAAAGTAAATATCGTTTTAAAAAGTTTATTTTGAGTTGATTCTTTGCTTCTTTTATCAATGATATTGACTCGAGCCCTGCCCGAAAGGTATGCTTTTTTTGAAACAGGAGGTAAAGCATTTCTTAGTATTGGGAGGGAGACAAATGAATAAGAAATCTGTACGACTCTTATCGGCCATCGGGGCGGTTATTTTCGCCTTTTCTTCGATGACCGCACCCCTTAAGGCCTTCGCCTGGGGGAATTATCCAACCGTTAAAGGCAGCAATATGGCGGTATATTACGGTGACTACGATTACAGTACATATCCGTACGCAGAAATGAATGCCGCGTTCACCACATCACCGGTCGTTGTTGACGGTATACTGGATGCTGCTTATGACAATGCAGAGGTATCTTTGATCGATAATTTCAAACAAAAAAAGGGATACGGTCTGGAACCCGGAAGCAGAACCTACGGTGAATTAAGAACATTGTGGGACGGTCCCGTTCTTTATCTTGGGATCACGGTTTATGACGATTGCGTACTTACAAGTACGGAAACCACAAAGGGAGCTCTCAGCAGCAATCCCGCTTGTGCAGGAACAAGTGTTACGACTTATCCTTACGCAAGCTTGGGAGGATTCTGGGCTACATGGGCCGTTACTGAAACCAAGGAGACATGTGACAGCGTGGCACTTGCCGTAGATCTTTACAATGACAGGACCGATTATGAACTTGATACTGCGGGTATAGTTGTTATTGATGCTCTCGGGCAGTTATATTATTACGCAAGTTCCAATATCCCTTCTTTGGGAAGCCCTTTGGGAGATCCCAATCATCCTGAGTTCATGAATATCCTTAAGGACTATGCTGCAGCGCCCATATATGGACTTAATGAAGAGGGAGAAACGGTTCAGAAGGGCTACACTGTTGAAGTTGCGCTTCAGATAGAAGACCTTAAACCCGGAAACGGTACACAGATCGGTGTTGATGTTAAGATCAACGATATAAACGATAATGTAACGGGTTATAAGAAAGAAAAGGTACCTAATCCTGATTATGTTGCACCCGAGGAAACTGAAGAAGAAACGGTTCCTAATGCGGATGTCGTTACGACAGATAATACTCCTGCCGACGATGTACAGACATCAGATGGAGAGCAGGCACCAAAAGAAGGTGAAAACACTGATAATGATGTAGATGCAGAAGCAGGTGAGAATACCGAAGAAGGACAGAATCCTGAGAATGATGCGACTCCTGCAAATGATCAGACACCTGAAAACACTTCGGGAATCATAGTGCTCACGGCAGATGAAGAAAACAGCGGTAATGATGACAAAGCCGGAACCACACAGGAAGAGGGTTCTGCTTCCGAAAACGATGACCAGAAGACAGATTCCTCATCTTCGGACGGGGACGAAAAAGATGATGCATCTGCGGAAGATACGGAAAATGATCCTTCCGAACAGGGTGAGGGTTCGAATGATGTAAAGCCTGAGGACGATGAGAAGTCTGATGATGAGAAGTCTGATGATGAGAAGGCTGATGATGAGAAGGCTGATGACGATGAGAAGCCTGAAGGCGATGAAAAGTCTGAAGGCGATGAAAAGTCTGATGATGCAACAGCAGATGAAAAAGTGGATAATTCTTCTGATGATACGAATGAGGATCCCCAAGGGGAAGATGAAACCGTTGAAGAGGAAGAACCGATACCCGAGTTCATCGAGGTCGATGTTCCCGTTTATTCAACCGAAAAGAGCGCTGAGATCTTCTGGAGTCATGATCAGGACAGCCTCTATACAGATTTTAACCATGAACACAGCAAATCTCTTGACTGGGGTGTAATAACCCTTACCGGATGGAACGGAACAGATCCTTTTGCTTACAGCGAGTGGAGGATCACGAAGATCCTTGATTATATCAACTCTGCTTCTTTTGCCAAAGGAGTATACACTGCGGCTTCACAGGCAGCTCTTGATACAGCGGTTGCGGAGGCTCAGGTTGTTGTAAACAGCAGTGTAAAGAATAAGGCTGTTACTGACAGGGTAGCTGCTGAACTGGAAAAAGCATTTTATGGTCTTAAGTGGGGAGATACAAAATATCCGGATCCTTCAGACCTTCCCAAGCAGGTCACACTGCCCAATACCTATAAGTTCTTTAACTCCGACAGACTTGTTAAGAACAGTTCGGATTGGGAAGAAAGACGTGCCGAAATACTTGATCTGGCCCAGTTTTACGAGTATGGCTATAAGCCCGAATATGACAAACTTGAGGTTAAAAGTGCCGCATATCACAAGGCGGGAGATAAAAAATACAGATGGAGTAATTCTCAGGGAAAATACGTTGAGGACGGAACTTATACCAGCACTGCAGTGAGCATTACGGTCAAAGTAACGGTAGGTTCAAAAAGCAAGGATATTTCCTTTGATGTGTCAATGCCTTCCGATGAGCAGATTGCGGCAAGCGGCCATGAAGGACAGAAACTTCCCATCGTACTTTCATTCGATGGAAGCATAGCATCCTATACGAATGCCGGATTTGCACAGGTGACCGTACCTTCAGTGGTCAGTGATACAAGAACCAATGACTATGCATGGAATCATCGTACAGGTACTTTCTATGAGTTGTATCCTTATCATCGTAACGGTGAGGCTGCGTTAAAGGAAGTCAGCAACGAGATGGCTGAGGCATGGGCTGCATCACTGCTGATAGATGCACTTGAGCTGTGTGACAGATCCGAAAACGAGGAAATTAAGAATGCGGTATCTTCCCTTGCGGTTGATAAATACGCAGTAACAGGCTTCTCCATCAACGGTAAATATGCCTTTGTGGCAGCAGTATTTGATGAAAGAATAGATGTATGTATTCCCGGTGCTGCAGGCGCAACGGGACCTTCACCCTGGAGATATGTATACAGAGGACAGGTTTACGACTGGACCGATACAGCATATGTAAATTCTGAGGTTAATTCGTATCAGGTGGTGTGGGGAACTGAGGTTATGGCAAACTCCATCAGACATAACAGAGTTCGTGAAACGGAACTTTTCAGACATTTCCTTTCTCCCGGCCATTTCTACGAATTTGAAGAAGGCGCCTACGGTTACGGCACCCGCCTTCCCTTCGACCAGAATGACCTTGTGGCCACCCTTGCAAGCGGCGGAAGAGCCATCATTATCGAAAACACCGTTAACGACTATAACGACGGCTGTACCGCAGACTGTCTCGGCGCAGAGATCGCAAAGTCCGTATATCGCAATCTCGGTTACGATGCCGACAAGCTTGTTAAGTTTAATCTGAGAAATTTAAAGACCGGAGATCCTCACGGAAATGATTCCGCTCAGAGGAACCGTTCCGCAGAATATCTTAACTATTACTTCTTTGGAACACAAATGAGCGAAGCGACCGCAGAGTACCTTGGCACTGATCCTTACGCCCTTAAGATCTCCAATAACCGTACCGAGAGTCCTTATGACTTCTACTGGGGCGGCTTCAATACCATCACCGGCGGCACCGGCGGTGTAGACGGAAGGGACGGCTGGTACTATTACACCTTCCCCGTTTCCGAACCCGCACAGGGCGGATCGACCCAGAGCGGAACCTCTTCGGGCACACCGGCTGCAGCTCCTTCGGCAGCTCCCGAAACACCCGCTGCAGGTACCGTTACACAGGCTACTCCCGGCAGGATCACCACGGCTCCTTCCGTTACGGAAGAACCCGAGGCTGAGGTCATAACCGAAGAAGAAACACCTCTTGCTTCGGAGCCCGAGGATAAGACCGAGGCAGAGCCCGAAACCAAGCAGGAAGAGACTTCCGAGGAAGTTAAGACCGAGACCGAAGAGCCTGAAACACAGACCGACGAAGAGGTCATCGCGGACGAAGACACGGCTCTTGCAGCCACCATTGAAGAAGACAATACCGCTTTATTTGTCTTTGGTGCGATCCTTGTGGTGATCGTACTCGGAGCAGTTACCGCATATGCATATTTTGGATTAAGAAAGACTAAGAGATAAAAGGCTTTATTTAACCTCCTATGTGTCCCCCCGGATGTGTTTTTCCATCCGGGGGGTTTGCTTTTCACGGATCATTGATCCAAACAAAGCCTCCGGGCGCCGATATCACTTGAAAAGACCAAAGAAAAAAGATACAATACCATTACTATGGGATTTATTAAAACATTCAAAGAAGAACTTAAGATAATCAAAGACAGAGATCCCGCCATTCATTCAAGCATGGAGGTGCTTCTTTATCCCAGCTTCAAGGTGATGTTAAGTTACCGTACCGCACACAGACTGTATACCAAGGGACATTTCTTTCTTGCAAGACTTGTGTCCCAGCGGGCGGCCAGGAAGACAGGCATAGAGATCCATCCCGGTGCAAAGATCGGTTCCGGACTGTTCATCGATCACGGTCACGGAGTCGTTATAGGCGAAACTGCCATCATCGGTGACAACTGTACTCTTTATCAGGGTGTTACCCTGGGAGGTACCGGCAAGGAGCAGGGCAAGCGTCATCCTACCCTGGGCAATAACGTTATGGTATCCGCCGGAGCCAAGGTCCTGGGAAGCTTTACCATCGGAGACAACTCTAAGATCGGCGCCGGTTCCGTGGTCTTGAGCGAAGTGCCGCCCAACTCTACCGTTGTGGGTGTTCCGGGACGTGTCATCAAGCGCTCCGACTGCAATTGCCCTCAGGTTTCCCTCGATCAGACGGATCTTCCGGATCCCGTTAAAGAGGATATCATGAATCTGCAGAGGTGTAACACGGAACTTATAAACCGGGTTCTTGATCTGGAAGAAAAGGTTAAGGAGTTAAGCAAGTAATGTCCATGGATCTGTATAAAGAGATTACCGAGTCCTTTGACCTTAAAGAGATGAATCCCCGGGAGACCGCCCCTTTGGTACTTGCTTATCTCGGAG
>JAEEGT010000096.1 GCA_016280465.1 Lachnospiraceae bacterium
ACCTCCGAGGAACAACTGTGAATCCATGTTTCCGACTATGGTATCTGCATGGTCCTTGTATATAGCCTTAAGCTGGCTTCGCGTCTGCAGTACCAAACAGGCCGAGATCTCACGGCTTCGTATAGTAGCGACAAGCTTCTCCAGATTCGGGATCTGGCCGATGTTCGCCGCCTCATCGATCAGGCATCTTACATGCACCGGAAGTCTCCCGTGGTACACATCGTCTGCCTTCTCGCAAAGAAGATTGAAAAGCTGCGTATATACCATGGCGATAAGAAAGTTAAAAGTCGGATCGTTATCGCTCATGATGAGGAATAACGCCGACTTCTTATCTCCTAAGGTATCAAGCTCCAGTTCATCGTAAGAAGTTATCTCACGAAGCTCTGAAATATCGAATGGTGCCAGCCTCGCGCCGCAGCTCACGAGTATGGACTTGGCCGTCTTTCCGGCCGCCAATTTGAATTTACTATATTGTCTTACTGCGAAGTGATTCGGATTCTTTTTCTTTAGTCTTTCAAACATACGGTCAACCGCATTTTTGAAGTCCTCGTCATCCTCTCTCACCTCGAATGAGTTGATAAACTCTATCATCGTGGAGAAGTTCTGCTCCTCCGGCGGTGCCTCATAATGAATATAGCCTATGAGCGCCGTATAAAGCAGTGTCTCCGCCTTTTCCCAGAAAGGATCATTTCCCTTACCCTCGCCCTTTGTGTTGGAAATAAGGGCTGTAACGAGCTTTAGGATGTCCTTCTCGGAATGGATGTACCTGAACGGATTATAGTGCATCGACTTACTGAAATTGATGGTGTTAAGTACCTTGATGTCATATCCGTTCTGGTAAAGTGCCCGGCCACACTCACCTAAGAGCTGGCCTTTTGGATCCGTGACAACGTATGATCCCCGCATCTGTAAGAGATTCGGTTTTATAAAGTATCTTGTCTTACCGGAACCACTGCCGCCGACTACCAGGACATTCTTGTTCCTTGCGTATTTGGGGTTTGCAGGCCTTGATTCCATGGTAAGGCGCTCTGTCTGCGTCAGGATCACATTGTTTGAAAAGTTAGGATCCATGTACGGCTCGATATCTGCAGGCGTTCCCCACCTTGCCGAACCATACTCTTCGCCATGTCTGTATTTCTTGGCGTTCTTTGATCTTACATACATAATGAGCCTTAATCCTCCGCCTATGATTGCACCGATAAGCAGGTCAAACGGATGAAGGCTTGGCATCACATTCGTAAATGCTGCGCCAAGCCCGTCCGTAAAGAAAGAAAGGAATTTATCCGATACTGTCTTACCTTCGGAAAACCGCATTGCTTCACCGATGTTTGTGGCAAAAAGCCCAATCAGCGCATAAGGAAGGATGCTCGTGAGCATCTTCTTTCTCTTTGATGTCATCGGCCTTCCGTCCTTTCCTTGCGTTTTCTCTTCTGCTTCTTTTGGGTTTTCGCTTTCTCCTTGGCCTCGGCCTTCGCCACAGCCTTTTCCTGCTTTAACTGCTCTCTTACACTTGCTTTCTCATTCTTTTTATCAGTTACGGAAATGTACTCCTTAACCACCTGGTCCAGAACCTCTGTGTCTTTCGCCTTAAAGAAAACAATGTATCTTGGCGGATCCTGCGTTTTGTCCTTGCGGATCGCATAATCAACACCGAACTTCTTTGCCACCTTGCAAAAGTCCTTAGCGGAGCCATCCGGAAGTTCTATCTTATCGGTGGATACCCCGGATTTAAGAAGGTCATTAACAGACTGCTTTCCCTCTTCATGTGGATGCTGCATCTGCTTTCTGAGCCTCTTCTGGCCCCTATGCATCAGATACCAACGAAAAGCTCTTATAAGAGTTCTCGCTGTGAGTTTTGTGGTGGATACCGCGAGGTTGACCGTTCTGTTTTCAACTTCTTCCTGCAAAGCCTCACCTCCTTTGCTTTATGTATTCTTTCCAGGCTTTCAGAAAGCACCTGTAGACTGCCGGATTTCCGCAAATACCGGCCCTGAATTTAAAATACCGCTTCAATCTTTCATGCTCTGTGCCAACTGAAAGAACCTCGTTCATATTGTTTGATCCTATATGCGGATACTCATCATCGCTCCTAACATCATAAACAAAGTCGGCCATTACCGTATCTCTTTCTGATGCAAAGCGACTGTGGTTGCACAGCCAGTCTTTGAATCCGTTATTGGACGTCTGCATATCTTTCATTAGCTATCTCGAGCTCCTTTTCTGCTTTTTATTATCCACAGTCAAGATGCCGTCGAGCGTTGTTGCTGCAATACGAAGATGCTTAGCAAGCGCTATGTCGGCAAGTGTTTCTTCCGATTCTGAATCTCCGCATACAACGAGGATCCTGGATCTTCGTAGCAATTCGTTTGCCATGTCACGCCCGTCCTTATATTCCTGAGCCCTCTTGGGCTTTAAGAAATAGGGCTGAAAAAGAATAGGACAGATAGGTGAATACCCGGCCTCATATACCGATCTGCAGTATTTAGCGGCTACTGCCCTGGCATCAAGTTCCTCATCACCAAAGTCACCGGTAATGTATGCTAAAGGTCTTGTCATTCCCAGCACCCCCTGTTCTCGTCATATTCGAAAACGTAAGTATCATAACGTCCGGCATCACTGTTTATTGCCTCGTATTCGAGCTCACACAACTGAAGAAGCCACTCCAATATTTCCTGAAGATCAAGTGCGGTAAACACACCGGACTGCTTTCTTGCGATGTATGCGTTTCCTCTGAGTGCGAGGTCCTTCAGATCCTGGGAAATCGCCCTGTCATCGGTGATCAGCACAAACTTACTCCCACACAAGGGATAAGTGATCATATGCTCCCCAAACCTGTCTATCTCAGCCTGGGCTTTGCCTTCCGAAATGATAACCGGGATGCGCTCCGGATTGATCTTCAGGTATCCGATCTCGCGCTTCTTTCCGTAATCGCAAATAAGGTTTTCAAGATCCACCATGGGATCAGTGTAGTTATCAAGATTAATTCCAATCTCCATTTTGTATGTCCTCCAAATTAAAAAGGCCGCCGGTTAAGGCAGCCTTATAAGCATTCACTTCGTTCTCTTTTCTTTTGCCACTGGTCAAGCAGCTTTAGTATCTGTTCTTCCATCTGTCTCGGTGTGTATGACTTCGGGAAGTATTTCTTTAAGACATCATGTTTAAGCGTGATGTGGTCCTGCTCCGGTTTCTTCTCTTCATCCATAACAGCACACATGGCCTCAAGCGTACATATACCGTCCTGGCTCAGTTTCTTTATGCGCTGCGCCTGGGATAAAGAAGGCGTTGTCTGGGCATAATCCATAGCCTCAAGGAATTCCTCTTGTTCGGATGGTTTGATGTAGGAAAGCTCAACCGCCGGATTGAAGGCAAGTTGCTTCTCATCTACCATATCAAGGAGCTCGGGGATGAGGTTGGTAAGACTAATGTAACGCTGGATATTACGCGCACTCTC
>JAEEGT010000002.1 GCA_016280465.1 Lachnospiraceae bacterium
TACCTATATGGCGCATATGGATACCTATTCTCCGAGTTTTAAAGCAGGAACGGCATTAAGATCGTAGCCGCTTATCTTACCTTTGATAAAGTTGTAATAACCCGCCGCACCTATCATCGCGGCATTGTCCGTACACAATATAGGGGAGGGCCTGTAAAAGCTGACACCTTCCCGCTTGCATGCCTCCTCCAGGGAAGCTCGTAAGTGAGTGTTGCTGGCAACGCCACCGGCTATGGCAAATTTCTTGATATTGAACTCCCTGATAGCCGCAACGGAATGTTCCGTAAGGACATCCACCACAGCCTTTTGGAAGGAAGCGGCTACATCGGCCTGATTGACGGTCTCACCCTTCATCTCGCAGGAATTAAGGTAATTGAGTACCGCAGACTTAAGACCGCTGAAACTGAAATCGTAGACCGAATCAGCAACCTTGGCCCTGGGAAATTCTATGGCATTGGGATTTCCTTCGTTGGATACCCTGTCGATCTTGGGTCCTCCCGGATAACCGAGTCCTATGGCACGGGCCACCTTGTCAAAGGCTTCTCCCGCAGCATCGTCCCTGGTACGGCCCAAAACCTCGTACTCACCGTAATCCGTTACTTTTACCAGATGGGAATGTCCGCCTGATACCACCAGACATACAAAGGGAGGCTCCAGGTCCTTGTTCTCTATATAGTTGGCGCTGATATGTCCCTCTATGTGATTAACACCCACCAAAGGGATCTTTGTGGCAAAACTGATAGCCTTGGCCGCGGATACACCCACAAGGAGCGCCCCCACAAGACCCGGACCGTAGGTCACCGCAACGGCATCGATGTTCGCAAGGCTCATGCCTGCAGTCTTCAATGCTTCCTCAATGACCTGATTTATCTGTTCGGTATGCTTACGCGAAGCGATCTCCGGCACCACACCACCGTATATCGTATGCAGATCTATCTGGGAAGAGATTATATTTGAAAGCACTTCTCTTCCGTTTCTTACAACCGAAGCCGCCGTCTCATCACAGGAGCTTTCGATGGCAAGCACATTTATATCACTCATCGACTTCTTTCCATCCGAAAATGCGCCAATGGCTCTTTTCGTCCTTTCTAAGCACAAAGACCTCGTTGATATCCTTGCGGTACTTACCGGACTTTATTGTGAAGATACAGTAAAGCCTTGCCCATTCAAAACCGTCCTCTTCGAAATAAAACACATCGGTGGAAGCGCTGGGCACGTAGTTTACTATGGTATATCCGTTGGTCTTATAAAATGTAATATCCGAATTCAGGTCAAAGATATAGTCCTGATAGGTCTTGTAGGAAACCAGTTCATCATCATAAAGAAGAAGCATCTGCTTTGCAAGAGCCTCAAGTTCCTCTTCCGTCACCTCTTCATTGTAATAGCACTTGGTGATCTGGCCGAAGTATTTGACCACCTCTTTGGGAGTAGAAGGGTAGTTGGTCGTAAGGTTTCTTTGCAGAGTTTCCTGAACCACAGATATTTTGTTGTCTGCTTCTTCTTCGCCCGCTTTAGTCTTGTTGGACAGATGGTAATAATAGATCACCAAAAGCACAGCAAGAAAAAGAACGATAAGAACGCCTTTCAATCCCTTGAATTTAGGCATATCAGTCCTCAAAATTCAGATCTATAGTCTGCCCGTCACGGCTGATGACCGTTTCGGGGAAAATCTTCCTTGTTTCTTTTTTGAATTCGTCCGGCCTGATGAGGGAGGGCGAATAGTGGGTGAGCCAAAGCTGCTTGACACGAGCGTCCCTGGCCATTTCGGCAGCTTCGTACATGGTCATATGCTTGTGTTCTTTGGCCTTGTCAAGTTTGTCGGGCTCCCCGTACATACCCTCGCAGATGAAAAGATCGGCGCCGGTGGCATTCTCCACGATAAAATCCGTGGGACGGGAATCGGTGCAGTAGGTGACCTTCAGGCCTTTTCTTGCTTCGCCAAGTACCATATCCGGAGTATAGGTCTTCCCTTCAAATTCAAGGGTATTACCCTTTTGAAGTCCGTTCCAGAGTTTGAGGGGTATATTGTTGGCTTTGGCACGCTCTGCATCAAACTTGGGAAGTCTGTCCACAACAAGGTTGTAGCCGTAACAAAGAACATTGTGATTGACTCTGAAGGCCTCGATATGATAGCCGTCAAAGTCGAATCTCTGAAAATTGTCCTGTATCTCTATGAGAGAGATGTCAAAGGGCAATTCAGGGGCTATGGTCCGAAGAGCAGGAACCACCTTCAAAAGTCCCCTGGGGCCTATCATCACGAGAGGCTCGGTGCGTTCCGCATTGCCCATGGTAAGGAGCATTCCCGGAAGTCCGCTGATGTGATCCGCATGATAATGGGTAAAACACATAACATCTATCGGTTTGGGACTCCAGCCCACTTCGCGAAGGGCTATCTGAGTTCCTTCACCGCAGTCTATTAAGATATTGCTTCCGTTGTATCTGGCCATCATGGATGTGAGCCAACGGTTGGGAAGGGGCATCATTCCGCCCGTTCCAAGCAGTGCGATCTCTAACATAAATTCTCCAAAACTATTTTCTCAGCCAGTAAACGTAGGCATCCTCCACCGGATGCTCATAAAACCGTTTACGGGTTCCGGCGCATTCAAACCCGAAGGACTCGTACAGTCTGATTGCCGGTGTATTGCTCACTCTCACTTCAAGAGTGTAGTTCTTTATTCCCTTTGAAAGCCCGTGCTCGAGCATTGCCTTCATAAGTATCTTTGAAAGTCCCCGGCCGCGATAGTCCGAATGAATGGCAACATTGTTAACGTAGGCATCGCCCAGAGTGTCGGTATATCCCGCGCTTCCGACGATTACTCCGTCCAAAGCAATAACAAAATAGTCCGAATGTTCGCTCTCTATCAGGTCCGCGAAATCTTCCTTTTTCCAAGGCATGGAAAAGCAAGCTTCCTCGATCTCACAGACTCTGTCCAGATCTTCAAAAGAAAGAGGTCTTACTTCAATGCTCATGCCTGCTCGCTTTCGGCCTTGACCCGCTCCGCCTGGGAGGGTCTCAAATAATCGGGAACATGCTCCCTTGCGGGTACCGCTTTGCCTTCTTTAAAAAGCTTTGCTCCAAGAGTCGCCACGCTGGACGCTCTTTGCAGCATACTTCCGGGAGCCGCAAAAGAAAAGGGAACCTCGGTCTTTTCTTCGATGACGCCCTTAAAGACTTTGACGCCGTCCCCGAGGAAAACAACTGCCCTACCGGACTCGTTGATCTTTTGAAGGATCTCATCGACCGAAACCGCACAGGCAGGGATAAGAACCTTTAATTCGTAAGCGTGTTCTTTTTCTTGAAATTCATAGAGTCCCGTATAGACCTGGTCTCTGCGGGCATCCATCAAAGGGCACACCAGTTTGTCGGTTCCGTAAAGATTGAAGGCCA